>NZ_JBYTCI010000008.1:0-117568 GCF_058790095.1 Terrabacter sp. FW104-15G4B
GGTCAGGGGGTGGCGGGAGGACGGGTAACGCCGACGTGGCGGGCCACTTCGGCGAAGCCCGCGCGCTGGTAGAGCCCGATCGCCGGCCCGCCGTCCTCGGCGACGATGACGAGACGTTCGACCGCCGGGTCCTCGATCGCCCACTCCCCCGCCGCGCGCACGAGCGCGCCGGCCAGGCCCCGGCGCCGGTGGCTCTCGAGCGTCACGACGTTCTGGTAGCGAGCCAGCTCGCCGAG
Source organism: Terrabacter sp. FW104-15G4B (assembly GCF_058790095.1). Classification (NCBI taxonomy): domain Bacteria; kingdom Bacillati; phylum Actinomycetota; class Actinomycetes; order Micrococcales; family Intrasporangiaceae; genus Terrabacter; species Terrabacter sp. FW104-15G4B. The sequence continues at coordinate 237 of NZ_JBYTCI010000008.1, forward strand.
TCGCACGATGCCGAGGTTGGCCACGAGCTGCCCGCCGTCGAAGGCCCCGAACCACCGCGCGCGCCCGGACTCGACGAGCCCGCGCTCCGCAGCAGCGCGCCTCCGCTCGAAGTCCAGGCGGGCCTGGCCCTCGTTCTCCGCGGTGTCGCTCGCGCCGACGAAGGCGGACTGCTCCCAGTCGGCGTCGGTGCTCAGCGCGCGCACGCGAATGCCGTCCGGTGCGTCTGCGGCCGCGGGGACCGACGTCGTGGCGAGGGCCACGTCCACCTCGACGTCCCAGCCGCGCGCCGCCCACGCGCCGGTGTCGCCGCCCGGCTGCGCGAATGCGATCGTGCGGTGGTGCGCGCCCGGGAACTCCGCCTCGAAGCAGGCCGTCCAGCGGTCGATCTCGCCGGCGCGCGCCTGCGTCGACACGAGCACGAAGTTCCCCCACCAGAAGTTCGGGTTGCTCTCCGTCCGCACGACGAGGTGGTTGCCGTGGTCGGTCACGGTCGCGCCCTGGAGCTGGAGCAGGTCGAGGTCGGTCGTCAGGCCCGGGCTGTCGATGCGCATGCGCCGATCATGCCCCCGCCCCAGACCGTCGACTAGGCACTTTCCCTCGTACGGCGAGGGCGCGGCTGACGTGGGATGCCGAGGGAAAGTGCCCACTCGACGTGGGAGTACGGGTCAGCCGGAGACGCAGGCTCCGGTCGGCACCTCGGCGCCGGCGCCGGCCGCCTCGTCGAGCACCGGCTTCGCCTCGGCCAGCGTCAACGCGTACCCGGTCGACTCGTCCTCGAGGGACTTGGCGAAGATGACGCCGACGACCCGGCCCCCGGTGTCGAGCAGCGGACCACCGGAGTTGCCCGGCTGCACCGTCGTCGCCAGCGAATAGATCTGGCGCACGACGCGGTTGCGCCCGTAGATGTCGAGGCCGCGGGCCTCGAGCTGCGCCCGCACCCGGGCGGACACGACGCGGTAGGGACCGTCGAGCGGGAAACCCGGCACGGCGGCCGAGTCGCCGCGGGCCAGCTCGCCGCCGAGCGGCAGCGGCGGCAGCAGCAGCCCCGGCACGCTCAGCACGGCGAGGTCGCGCCGGGCATCGAAGACGACGACCCGGGCGCGCAGCGTCTGGTCCTCGCTCTCGACGCGCACGTCGTCGGCGCCGGCCACGACGTGCGCGTTGGTCACGATCTGGCCCGGCGACAGCACCCACCCGGTGCCCTCCTGACCCCGCTGGCACGACTGCGACTGCGTCGTCACCTTGACCACCGACCGTCCGGCCGCGCGGATCGCCTGCGACCCCGCCACCGCGGGGTCCGGCTTCTGCACCGGCGTGATCGGCTCGGGCGCAAGACCGCCGAAAACCTGCGGGAAGCCCTGGCTCGACAGGAAGCCGCGGAAGCTCGCGAAGACCTGACCGGTCTCCTCCGGGACGACGGAGTTGACGACCTGCATCACCCTGGACTCCGCCATCGCCCGGGACAGGGTCGGGTTGCCGGCCGTCCGCAGCGCACCACCGATGAACCAGATGATGAGGCTGGCCGCGAGGGCCACGACGACCGCCCCCAGCACGGAGTCGACCCGGCGCAGCGGGGTCTGGCCGACACGTCGGCGGATCCGGGCCCCGACGAGGCTGCCGACGTACTGGCCGAGCCAGCCGAACGCCACGACCCCGATGATGAGCACGAGCACCCGGGTGCGGTCGTTGTCGGCCACCGTCTGCCAGCGCGAGAGCATCCCCGGCAGCTGCCAGACGGCGAAGATCGCGAAGACGAAGAAGCCGACGAGCGAGAAGACGCTCTGGATCAGGCCCTGCCGGTAACCGGAGAAGCCGTAGGCGAGCAGGAGCAGGAACAGGGCGAGGTCGAGCAGGGCGCCGCCGGTCACACGCGCCTCCCCTGGAGGTAGCGCTCGGGCAGCGGCCGCATCAGGCCCTCGTCCCACGGTCGGGAGAGGCCGCCGAGGTCGAGCACGCTGCTCAGCAGGCCGGCGGTGAAGCCCCAGAGGAGCAGGTGGTCGAGGTCGAAGCCCGGTCCGACGTAGCCCGACGGGTGGGTCACCGAGAACCGGGTCGCCGGGTCGACGAGGTGCGAGACCGGCACCGACAGCACGTCGTGCACCTCGGCCGGGTCGCGCACGCCGATCGGCGAGGGCTGCGCCCACCAGCCGAGCACGGGCGCGACGACGAACTGGGCCGGCGCCAGGAAGAGGGAGGGCAGCTGGGCGACGACGTCGACCCCGGCTGGGTCCACCCCGGTCTCCTCCTGCGCCTCGCGCAGGGCGGTCCCGACGAGGTCGTTGTCGTCCGCGTCGCGCGACCCGCCCGGGAAGGCGATCTGCGCCGGCTGGGTCCGCATCGTGTGCGAGCGCTCGATGAGCACGACGTGCTCGCCGTCGTCGTCCGCACCGGCGGGCGGCGGCCCGAAGAGGATCAGCACCGCCGACTCACGGCCGCCCTCCTCGGGAGGCAGGAAGCGCGAGAACCACGCCGGCTCGACGCTCTCGAGCCGCACCACGACCTCGTCCATCCACGCCGGCCGCGGCACGAGGCCGGCCCCGAGCGTCGGGGACGGCTCGATGAGACCCGAGCTGCCGGCATACGCGATCCTGCTGACCACGTTCGTCACTTCGGGGCCAGCTCGAACTTCAGCAGCTTGGCCGCCTTGTCCGGGTCGGTCTCGCCGATGCCGTAGCTCGGGCACCAGCGCGCCACCGGGCAGGCCCCGCACGCCGGCTTCTTGGCGTGGCAGGTCCGCCGCCCGTGGAAGATCACGACGTGGCTGAGCATCGTCCAGTCCTTGCGCAGGAAGAGCCGGCCGACCTCGTGCTCGACCTTGACCGGGTCCTCCTCCTGCGTCCAGCCGAAGCGGCGCACGAGGCGGCCGAAGTGCGTGTCGACCGTGATGCCGGGGATGTCGAAGGCGTTGCCGAGCACGACGTTCGCAGTCTTGCGCCCGACCCCCGGGAGCGTCACGAGGTCCTTCAGGCGCGGCGGCACCTGACCGTCGAAGCGCTCGACCAGCGCCATCCCGAGCTTGATGAGCGAGTCCGTCTTGGCCCGGTAGAAGCCGGTCGGCTGGATGATCGTCTCGAGCTCGGTGCGGTCGGCGTTCGCGTAGTCGGCCGCCGTCCGGTACTTCGCGAAGACGATCGGCGTCACCTTGTTGACCCCGACGTCCGTCGTCTGCGCCGACAGGATCGTCGCCACGAGCAGCTCGAGCGCGTTGGTGAAGTCGAGCTCGCAGTGGGCGTACGGGTAGCGCTCGTGCAGCAGGCGGTACATCTTCCGGGCGCGCCGGGTCCGGGCCACGGGGGTCTCGTCATCGATCACGAGGGCTCGGGGGGACACGCACGACACTGTATGCCGCCCGGCTGGGTCACGCCGCCCGCCGCCACGGGCCGCGACGACGCCCTGCCGCGGTCGTGCCCCAGCCCCTGGGCGGGCCTCCGCAGAGGGACGATTCGCCTGTTCTGTCCAGCCTTGTACGGCTCTGCGCGTGAGGAGCCGCCGACTTGGGTACGTCCTGCCTGCACGGGAGGAGATCCACATGACAACGGACATGCGCACCGGGGCGCAACCGCACGCGCAGGCCACTGGTCTGCACGCCACCGAGTCCCAGCACGGGTTGGAGACGACCCTCGCCCTCCTCGCCGACATGGACCTCGCCCACGCCCCGGCCGCCGACATCGAGCGCGCCCTCGAGCTGATGGTCACCCACGCCGAGTTCCCTTGCCTGGGGGCCAAGTCCGTCTTCCGCCGGAGCAGCGCCGCCCACGTGGTGCTCGACGACATGGACGACCCGGACGTCGCCGCCCACCTCCTCGAGCGGCTCCGCGCCTTCGCCGCCGACATCGAGGGCGAGAGCGGCTTCCACTCGTTCATCGCCACGTTCCGCGGGCCCCTGCCGGCCGACGAGGCCGCCTTCGAGACGTCCCTCTTCGCGCTGCTGCAGCGGCTGCACGACGCCGACGACTCCTCCTGGGCCGACGGGGTGGGCTCCGACCCCCGCGACCCGCACTTCGCGTTCAGCGCCGGCGGCACCGCCTACTTCATCGTCGGCCTGCACCCCGCCGCGTCTCGGGTCGCCCGGCGCGCCCCGCTGCCGACGCTCGTCTTCAACCCGCACGACCAGTTCGAGACGCTGCGCGCCGAGGGCCGCTTCGACGGGATGCGCTCCACGATCCGCCGGCGCGACGAGGACCTCCAGGGCTTCGTCAACCCGATGGTCGCCGACCACGGCGACGGCACCGAGGCGAGGCAGTACTCCGGCCGCTGGCACGCGGCCGGGTGGGAGCCGCCGCTCGACGTGCGCGACCCCAGCTCGATCACAGCAGGACCGACCGACCCACTGGCCGAACGACCGACCACTTCATGCCCGACGAATCAGGGGACCAAGGATGACGATCTCCCAGGACACACGACCCAGCACGACTGAGCGCCTCTTCGGCCCCGGCGGACCGGTGCTCCAGCCGCTCGGCGGCTACCGTGACCCCATGGCGCTGACACGGCTCGCCCCCCAGACCGGCACGGCTTTCCAGCTGCGCGCGGGCCAGCGCCTCACGGTCATCGACCCCACGGGCGAGCAGGTCAGCGACTTCTTCGCCGTCATGGACGACGACCGCGACGAGTGGCTGAGCTCCGGACGCACCATCGACTACGCCAACTCCACGGCCGTCACCACCGGCAGCGTCCTCTACAGCAACCGCAGCCGGCCGATGGCGACCGTCGTCGAGGACACGTGCGGCCACCACGACCTGCTGCTGACGCCCTGCTCGCAGGAGACCTTCGACCTGCTCTACCCGGAGTTCGAGGGCGCCTACCACCCGAGCTGCTTCGAGAACCTCGCGACCAATCTGGCGCAGTTCGGGGTCGACCCCGACCGGATCTCCACGACGCTCAACATCTTCATGAACGTCTGGGCCGAGCGGAACGGCGAGCTGCACATCGACCCGCCGACCTCGCGGGCCGGCGACCGTTTCGTCCTGCGCGCCGAGGCCGACCTCGTCGTCGGGCTCACGGCCTGCTCGGCCGAGAAGTCCAACAACGGCGTGTGCAAGCCCATCGACTACCGGATCGACGACTGAGCGCAGTCCCGGAGGCGCGGCGAACTGCCTGCGCCGACAGGGCGCCGACTCTGGTGGCATGCAACACTGACCCCGTGGATCTCGACGTGGTGAGGCGCGCCCCCCTGTTCAAGGCTCTGGACGACGAGGCGGCCTCTGCGCTGCAGTCGGAGATGAGCCGCTCGCACATGGAGCGCGGCGACGTGCTGTTCCACGAGGGCGACCGGGGCGACACGCTCTACGTCATCGCCGAGGGCAAGATCAAGCTCGGTCGCACGAGCCCCGACGGCCGCGAGAACCTCGTCGCGATCCTCGGTCCCGGCGAGATGTTCGGCGAGCTCAGCCTCTTCGACCCGGGCCCGCGCACGATGACGGCGACGGCCGTCGCCGAGACCCAGCTGCTCGGGCTCGGCAACGACTCGCTGACCGCGATCCTCACCGGCCGCCCCGAGGTGTCCAAGGCCCTGCTCGCCGCGTTGGCGCAGCGCCTGCGACGCACCAACGCGCACCTCGCCGACCTCGTCTTCACCGATGTCCCCGGTCGCGTCGCCAAGGCGCTGCTCGACCTGTCCGAGCGTTTCGGGCGGCCCGTCGAGGGCGGGATCATGGTCTCCCACGACCTCACCCAGGAGGAGCTCGCACAGCTCGTCGGCGCCTCCCGCGAGACCGTCAACAAGGCGCTCGCCGACTTCGCCACCCGCGGCTGGCTGCGCCTCGAGGCGCGCGCGGTGCTCCTGCAGGACGTCGAGCGGCTCAGGCGCCGCGCGCGCTGAGCTCCCAGCCGACCACGCCGTTGACGACGACCCGGTCGGCGCGGGCGGCGGAGGCGGCGACCAGGGCGGCGTTCGCCTCGTCGGTCTGCTCGACCCAAGCCGCGGCGGCGGCCGGCTCCTTGCCGAAGGTGACGTGCCGCTCGACGAGCCGTGACCGGCGCAGGTCGTCGTCGCTGCAGACGTACCAGACCTCGGCGAGCTGCGTGCGAGCCCGCTCCCAGCGCTCCTCGGGCAGCAGCAGGTAGTTGCCCTCGGTGACGACGAGGCGCGCCGACGGAGGCACGACCATGGCTGCGGCCAAAGGCTGTTCGAGCACGCGGTCGAAGCCGGGCGCGTAGGTCCAGCCGTCCGGCTCGGTCACGATGCGGCGGAGCAGGTGGGCGTAGCCGTCGGCGTCGAACGTGTCGGGCGCCCCCTTGCGGCCGCGCAGCCCCAGCCGGTCGAGCTGCGCATCGGCGAGGTGGAAGCCGTCCATCGGCACGTGCGCGACCCAGCCCCCGCCCTGGCGCGCGGCGACTCCGTCGACGAGCGCCCCTGCGAGCGTTGACTTCCCGGATCCCGGGGCGCCGGCGATGCCGAGGACGACGCGGCGTCGGTCGCCGACGAGCTCCACGGCTTCGGCGGCGAGCGCCTCGATGCTCATCCGTGCTCGCGGAGGTACTCGAGCTGGGCCTGCACCGACAGCTCGGCAGCCGGCCAGACGCTCCGTGGCACGTCGGCGTAGACCTGCTCCACGACGGCGTATGCCGTCTGCGCACCTCGGGCGACCGCATCCCGCACCTGGTCCAGCCGTTCCGCACGGTGCTCGAGGTAGAAGGTGACGGTGGCGGCGGCGTCGGCGACGAAGGGCCCGTGCCCCGGCAGCAGGCTCGTCACCTCCCCGGCCCTGGTGAGGGCCTCGATGCGGTCGAGCGAGGTGAGGTAGGACTCGAGGCTGCCGTCGGGCCAGGCGACCACGGTGGTGCCGCGGCCGAGGATCGTGTCGCCCGTCAGGAGCGTGTTGTCGGCGGGCAGGACGAAGGAGTACGAGTCGCTCGTGTGGCCGGGGGTCTCGACGGCGTGAATCTCGAGGCCGCCGACCCTGATCGTCTCGCCGGGCCAGAGGTCGTCGTGCCCGCGGCCGAAGGCCCGCACCGGTGCCCCCGTCAGCTCGTGGAAGCGGTCGGCGCTCTCGGCGTGGTCGTCGTGGCCATGGGTGAGCAGGGTCAAGGCGGCCCGACGGCCTGTGTCGGCGAGGCGGCGCAGGACGCTCTGCAGGTGACCCTCGTCGAGCGGACCGGGGTCGACGACGACGACCTCGTCGGAGCCCGGCTCGGCAAGCAGCCAGGTGTTGGTGCCGTCGAGCGTCATCGGCGACGGATTGGGGCAGAGCACGCACTCGGCGCGCTCGGTCGTCACTCCCCCGCGCCAGCCCGGGTCGGCAGCCGCTCCTTTCATCGCTCGGCCTTCATCGTTCGGCCTTCATCGCTCGACCAGCTCCAGGGCCGGCCCGTCCGGCCCGTCGACGACCTCGGGCACGATGAGCGGCAACGCGTCGTTGTGCACGACCATCGCTGCGGCGCAAGGAGCCTCGCTGAGGTGCTCCACGCACACGACTGTCGGGGGCAGCATCAGGGCCGACCCGGCGGCATACGCCCTGAGCAGCTCCGACGGGACGAACCAGTCGGCGTGGTCGGCCTCGGTGGTCTCCCCGTCGGCCGTCTGGAAGGGGGGCATGAGCGCGGCGAAGAACCACGTGTCGTAGCGGCGCGGCTCGAAGGCGGGAGTCAGCCAGTGCGCCTTGGCGACGACGAGGTCCGAGCGCAGGACCAAGCCCTTGTCGTGGAGGACGTCGGCGAGCGAGAGCCGGCGGTCGACGAGCGCGAGACGGATGTCGAGCCACTCGGGGCCCTCGACGCGGGCCAGCGGTCCGTTGTCAGACGGTCCTGCAAGGAGCACCCCGCACTCCTCGAAGACCTCGCGGACCGCCGCGGCGACGTACATCTGCGCCTCGGCGGGCGAGCAGCCGAGGCGGTCGGCCCACTCGGACGGGGACGGCCCCGCCCACGGCAGGAGGACGCCGTCGCGGGGGTCGACCGAGCCCCCGGGGAAGACCATCATGCTCGGCGCGAAGTCCATCTCCGGTACCCGCCGGAGCATGAAGACCTCTGGCCCGGTGGCGCCGTCGCGTACGAGCATCACGGTGCTCGCGCGGCGGGGCGCCGCCACCTCCCAACGCTCCCCGGCGAGCCAGCGCAGGGCAGCGCCCGAGACGCCCGGGGTGGTCGTCAGCGGAAAGCGTCTGGCCCCGGTGTCGGTCATGCTTCCTCGCCCACTCCCGCACCCGTCACTTGGCGACGGAGACGATGACCTCGACCTCGACGGGTGCGTCCAGTGGGAGCGCGGCGACTCCGACAGCCGAACGGGCGTGAATCCCCTTGTCACCGAAGGCCGCCACGAGCAGCTCGCTGGCGCCGTTGATGACGCCGGGCTGGCCGGTGAAGGTCGGGTCGGAGGCGACGAAGCCGACGACCTTGACGACCCGCGTCACCGCGTCGAGGTCGCCGATCTCGGACTTGATCGCCGCGATCGCGTTGAGGGCACAGGTCGTCGCGAGGCCCTTGGCGGTCTCGGCGTCGATGTCGGTGCCCACCTTGCCGGTCGCGGCGAGCGAGCCCTCGACCATGGGCAGCTGGCCGGAGGTGAAGACGAGGTCGCCCTCGCGGACGACGGGGACATAGGCAGCGACGGGCGGGACCACCTCGGGTACCGTGAGCCCCAGGTCGGTCAGGCGGTCTTCGACAGCAGACATGGTGCGGTGGCTCCTCAGGACTTCGGGCGCTTGAAGTAGGCGACGAGGCTCGTGCCGTCAGGACCGTTGACGATCTGGACGAGCTCCCACCCGTCCGCCCCGAAGTTGTCGAGGATCTGCTTGGTGTTGTGGATCAGGAGCGGTGCGGTGAGGTATTCCCACTGGGTCATGGCCATCACCCTACTCAGTGGCGCGGCTGCTCTCTCGGGGTGCGCCGCCGATCCGGGTGGCACGATGTCGGCCATGACGAGCGGCCCTTCGCACACCTCCTCGGCGAGCACTCGGGCGCCGGTGAGCCGGTCCTACGGCAGCGATCCGGCGCAGGTCTACGACGTCATCGCCCCGAGCCCGGGCGTCCCCGCAGCGACCGGGACCGTCGTCGTCGTCCACGGCGGCTTCTGGCGCCGGCAGTACGACCGGGCGCACGCCCTGCCCGAGGCCCAAGCCTTCGCGGCGGCAGGCTTCCACGTCGCCCTGGTGGAGTACCGCCGAGTCGGTATGCCGGGTGGCGGCCTCCCCGGGACGCTCGACGACGTGCGCGACGTCGTGGCCGCCGTTGCCGCCGACCCCCAGCTGCCCGAGCCGCTCGTCCTCGTCGGCCACTCCGCGGGCGGCCACCTCGTCACGTGGGCTGCGGGACAGCCGTGGGCGAGGGAGCGAGGCATCGCAGGGGTGGTGTCCCTGGCCGGCGTCGTCGACCTCGGCACCGCGGACCGGCTGCATCTCGGAGACGACGCGACGCGGGACTTCGTCGGGTCCGGGCCCGGGACGCCGGCCTGGACGTCGGCCGACCCGATGTCGACCCTTCCGCCGAAGGTTCCGGTGCGGCTGGTCAACGGCGCCGACGACGACACCGTCCCGCCGGTCGTCGCCGACGCCTACGTCGCGAAGGCGAAGGCGGCCGGCGGGGACGTGAGCGTGCAGGTGGTGGGCGGCGCCGACCACTTCGCCGTCATCGACCCAACGACCCCCGCCTTCCAGGCCGTCCTCACCGCCGTCCGCTCCCTCACGACAGCGAGCACCACGGCCGGCACCACGACCAGCACCACGACTCGCTGAGCCCGAGCGAAAGCCCCGAGTCCCCGGCGCGTTGCGTCACTGCTCCGCTCAGCGCAACACCGACGCAGTACGCCGCCGTGGGCGCGGGGTCGGCGACGGCACGGGGGCCGCCGCGACCGATCGGCCGCGCCCTAAGGTGGAAGCGTGACGACGGGACCTGACGCTGCTCCGTGGGCGCGAGCGCGGCTGCACGTGGTCACGGGCAAGGGGGGCACCGGCAAGACGACGGTCGCGTCCGCCATCGCGCTGGCCCTCGCGTCGGCGCCCGGTCGCGTGCTCCTCACGGAGGTGGAGGGCCGCCAGGGCATCAGCCAGACCTTCGACGTGCCGCCGCTCGGCACCGAGGAGACCCGCATCGTGCGCCTTCCCGGCGGCGGAGAGGTCATCGGCCTGTCCGTCGAGCCGAAGGCCGCGCTGCTGGAGTACCTCCAGCTCTTCTACAAGCTCGGCCGCGCGGGCAAGCTGCTCGAGAAGTTCGGCGCCATCGACTTCGCGACCACGATCGCGCCCGGCGTCAGGGACGTCCTGCTCATCGGCAAGATCTACGAGGCCAACCGCCGCCGACGCGACGGCAAGCACAAGGGTGGCTCGGCCCCCGTCTTCGACGCCCTCGTGCTCGACGCCCCACCGACCGGGCGCATCGGCCGCTTCCTCTCCGTCAACGCCGAGGTCGCGGACCTCGCTCGCGTCGGCCCCATCGCCTCGCAGGCCAGCTCGATCACCCGCCTGCTCACCTCGGAGCAGACCGTGGTCCACCTCGTCACCCTGCTCGAGGAGATGCCGGTCCAGGAGACCCTCGAGGCCATCGCCGAGCTGCAGGCCAAGGGGCTGCGCCCGGGCGCCATCGTCGTCAACCTGGTGCGTGAGCCGCTGCTCGACGACACCGCGCTCGAGCAGGCCCGAGCGGGCCGCCTGCACAAGGCGTCCATCCGCACGCAGCTCGCCGAGGTCGGCGTCGCGGCCGCTCCTGAGCTCGTCGACGGCCTGCTGGAGGAGGCCCGCGACCATGCCCAGCGGGTCGACCTCGAGCGGGAGCAGCTCGCGCTCCTCGAGGCCACCGGGCTGCCGATCGTCCAGCTGCCTGCGCTGCCCGACGGCGTCGACCCGGGCTCCGTGCGCGAGCTGGCCGACCTGCTCCTTCCGCTCTTCGTCCACCACCGCCTGACCGAGGTGGTCGACGCGTGAGCCCCAACCGCGCGACGCCCTCCGCGCCAGAGCTCGACATCGACGCCCTCATCGACGACCCGGCGACCCAGATCGTGGTCTGCTGCGGCTCGGGCGGCGTCGGCAAGACGACGACGGCCGCGGCCCTCGGACTGCGTGCGGCGGAGTCCGGCCGCAAGGTCGTCGTGCTCACCATCGACCCGGCCCGTCGTCTCGCGCAGTCGCTCGGGCTCACCGAGCTCGACAACACGCCCCGCCCGGTCACCGACATCGACACATCGGCCGGCGGCAGCCTCCACGCCATGATGCTCGACATGAAGCGGACCTTCGACGAGGTCGTCATCGCCCACTCCGAGCCCGGCAAGGCCGATCAGATCCTCGCCAACCCCTTCTACCAGGCGGTCAGCAGCTCCTTCGCCGGCACGCAGGAGTACATGGCGATGGAGAAGCTGGGCCAGCTCAAGGCGAGCGCCGGCACCACCGGGGCGCCCTGGGACCTCATCGTCGTCGACACTCCGCCTTCGCGCTCCGCCCTGGACTTCCTCGACGCGCCGAACCGCCTCGGCAGCTTCCTCGACGGACGCTTCATCCGCCTCCTGACCGCGCCGGCCAAGGCCGGCGGTCGCGCCGGCCTCAAGGTCTTCGGCATGGGGGTGCAGCTCGTGACGTCGACGATGACCAAGATCCTCGGCGGGCAGATGCTCAGCGACGTCCAGACGTTCGTCAACGCACTCGACACGATGTTCGGCGGCTTCCGCGAGAGGGCCGACGAGACGTACCGCCTGCTGTCGGAGCAGGGCACGGCCTTCCTCGTCGTGGCCGCACCCGAACGCGACGCGCTGCGCGAGGCGTCGTACTTCGTCGACCGACTGGAGGCCGACGGGATGCCGCTCGCCGGGCTCGTCGTCAACCGCATCGGTCGCGTCGCGACCACCGGAGTCACTCCCACCCGCGCCCTCGCAGCCGCAGAGTCCCTCGAGGACAGCGGTGGACCGAAGTCGGCCTCGAACGCGGCGGGCCTGCTCCGGCTGCACGCAGCGTTGGTGCGCACGGCCGAGCGACAGCGCGAGCTCGCGGACCGCTTCTCACGGTCACATCCCGGCATACCCGTGGTGCACGTGCCAGCGCTGGGACGCGACGTGCACGACCTCGGCGGGCTCCGCGAGATCGGGAACGCACTTGCGGGGTCGTGACACACCATCAGGTGGTCGCGGCCCCGCAGATGTATGAAGTTGTGTGACCGGCCGCCGGCGGCCGCCGACCGGTCGATTAGGCCGACTCAGTCGTGCTTGCCCTGAGCCGCCATGCCCGCCTTGAGGGCGGACTTCCACGACGTGATGTCCGGCCGCTTGCGCAGCAGGGCCCGACGCTCGCGCTCGGTCATGCCTCCCCAGACACCGAACTCGGTCCTGTTGTCGAGAGCCTCGGCCAGGCACTGCGCGAGAACCGGACACGTCTTGCAGACGGCCTTCGCGTCGTGCTGGGCCTTGCCCCGGACGAACAGTGCATCAGGGTCCTGGCCGGAACAGCTGGCCTGACTGGCCCACTCATCCACCCACGGATCCACCAATACGACAGCACTCATTGTGTTACCCCTCCCCGCCCGACGCCTCCCATGACATCTAGGCAGACCCTGGACCGTCCCACCGGTCCTGATCTATGTGGGCCCCCCTGAGGCCCAAATGAGACATTACGAGTGCCGGGGCCGTCCCGACATAGCCTCTATGGACCATTTAGTTGGCGGGGTGACTAGTCACCTGGCCGACGTCGGGATGGTCATCGGAGGGCGAGGCCGGGTCCTCGACACGCGTGGACAGACCCACGCGACTGCGTAGAACGGGTGGCCATAGGGTGAGCAGTTACCCTTGGGCCCATGTCTTCACGCACAACCTCGATCGGCGGCGTCATCAGCCTGCTCGGCGCATTTCTGGCGTCGGCGCTTGTGCTGGGGCTGCTCGCCGCCGGCCTGGCGATGCCCGCGGTGGGCGCCACCGGCGCGCTCGCCCGCAGCGGGGTCGACGTCTTCAACGACCTGCCGAGCGAGTTCCGGACCGACCCGCTCGCCCAGACCTCGCGCATCCTCGCGGCCGACGGCACGGTCATCGCGACCCCTCAGGAGCAGAACCGCACCGTCGTCCCGCTCTCCAAGATCGCCCCGATCATGCGAGAGGCACAGGTGGCCATCGAGGACCACCGCTTCTACGACCACGGCGGCGTCGACCTCCAGGGCGTGCTCCGCGCAGCGATCTCCAACCTGCGCACCGGAGCCACCACCTCGGGCGCCTCGTCGCTCACCCAGCAGTACGTGAAGATCTCGCTCCAGTACTCCGCGCTCAACGCCGGTGACAAGGAGGCGGCGGCCGCGGCCGTCAAGAAGGACTACATGCGCAAGCTCAAGGAGCTGAAGTACGCCATCACGCTGGAGAAGAAGCTGACGAAGGACCAGATCCTCGAGGGCTACCTCAACCTCGTCTACTACGGCGACCGCGCCTACGGCGTCGAGGCCGCCGCCCAGCACTACTTCAGCATCCCGTCCAGCAAGCTGAGCCTCTCGCAGGCCGCGCTCCTCGCCGGGCTCACGCAGAACCCCGGAACCACCGACCCCGTCAACTTCCCGGAGCGAGCGGTGGCCCGGCGCGACGTCGTGCTCGACCGCATGCACGAGCTCGGTCGCATCACCGACCCGCAGTGGCAGGCCGCCAAGAAGCGCACGCTCAAGCAGGATCTGCGGGTCTCGCAGCCCAAGAGCACGTGCCTGGCCTCGCCCTACCCCTACTGGTGCGACTTCATCGTCAACTACGCCCTCGCGATGCCGCAGCTCGGCAAGACGCTCGAGGAGCGCAAGCGCACCCTCTACCGCGGTGGCGTGACCATCACGACGACCCTGGACCCGAAGCTGCAGCAGTACGCGCAGATGGAGGTCACGAAGAAGGTGCCGATCGGCAACAAGGCGCGCATCGGAGCCGCCGCCTACGTCGCCGACCCCAACACCGGCAAGGTGCTCGCGTTCGCCCAGAACACCCAGTACTCCGTCACCAAGGACGCCGGCGGCGAGACCAGCATCAACTGGGCCCTCGACAAGAGGTACGGCGGCTCCGGCGGCTTCCAGTTCGGCTCGACGGCCAAGGCGTTCGCGCTCGTGACCGCCATGGAGTCCGGCATGAAGCTCGACGCGAGCGTGAACGCCAAGCAGGCCGGCGACGGCCACATGGCCTCCTACCAGCCGAAGGACTTCCCCGGCGGTTGTGGTCCGGGCAGCACCTGGAAGGTCGACAACGACACCTTCTGGCCCGGCGGCAGCATCAGCCTGATGAAGGCGACCGCCCTGTCGACCAACACCGCGTTCGTCGCGCTGGCCCAGAAGCTCGGCGGCTGCAAGGTGCGCGACACCATGCTGCGCCTCGGCCTGCACCAGTCCGACGGCCAGCCGGTCGGCAAGTACGCCCCGCAGTACATCCTCGGCGCCTCGGACGTCTCGCCGCAGGGTGTCGCCCACGCCTACGGCGTCCTCGCAGCCAGCGGCAAGAAGTGCCCGATGGTGGCCATCACGAAGATCACGCAGAACGGCAAGGACATGGCACTGCCGGCCACCCCGTGCTCGCAGGCCGTCGACCCGGACGTCGTCCACGCCACCGACAAGTTCCTCGAGTACAACATGACCCACGGCTCCGGCATCCGGAACCAGCTCGACGACGGCAAGCGCCAGTCGGCCGGCAAGACCGGTACGGCCAACAACAACAACGAGTCGTGGTTCGTCGGCTACACGCCGCAGCTCGTCACCTCCGTCTGGGTCGGCACGCCCTACGACCCGATTACACGGGTCATGAAGAACGTCAGCGTGGGCGGCCAGTTCTACCCCGTGATGCACGGTGCTGCCATCGCGGCGCCGATCTGGAAGGCCATCATGAACCGGGCCTCGGAGAACCTGCCGCAGGTCGCGTTCCCCGAGCCGCCCGAGAAGTTCAGCAAGGGTTCGAGCCCGGCCTCGACGTCCGGGGGCACCATCCCCAGCGTCACCGGCATGTCAGTCTCCAACGCCATCTCGACGCTGCAGGCGGCGGGCTTCTCGGCGGGCGTCGGGGGGACGATGAGCTCCTCCGTGCCGAGCGGTCTCGTGGCAGGCACCTCGCCCTACGGCAGTGCGGCGGCCGGCACGTTCGTGACGATCTACACCTCACGCGGGGCAGACCGCCAGGCGCTGCCGCAACCGCAGACGACCGTCGCCCCGCCCGCCGGCGGTGGTGGCACCACCGGAGGTGAGGCCGGGAACGGTGGCGGGCGCGGCAAGCCAGGTGGCAAACCGACCAAGCCACCAGGCCGCGGCTGACCCCCATGACGCATCAAGGCCCGACGCGATCCGCGTCGGGCCTTCGTCGTCGGTGCGCCGGCGGCGCCGACTCGACGGCTCGGCTCAACCGGCCAGCACGCCACGCACGATGGCGGCGACGCGGCCACCTTCCGCCCGTCCCGCGACGGCAGCGTTGGCGGCCTTCATCGCCAGGCCCATCTGCGGCATACCGGTGGCGCCGGATGCCGTCACGGCCTCGCGCACGATGCCCTCCAGCTCGTCGTCGTCCAGCTGCTTCGGGAGGTACGCCTCGAGGACGGCGAGCTCGGCCTCCTCCTTGGCGGCGAGCTCCGGGCGGTCAGCGCCGGTGTAGGCCGTGGCGGCCTCCCGGCGCTTCTTGGCCTCCTTGGTGAGGACCTTGAGCACGTCGTCGTCGGTGAGCTCACGGTGCTCGGTACCGGCGACCTCCTCGGTGGTGACCGCGGTGAGGGCCATCCGCAGTGAACCGGCCCGGACCTGGTCGCGCTCGCGCATCGCGGAGGTGAGGTCGGCCTGCAGCTGCTCCTTGAGGGTGCTCATGGGTTCAGTCTGTCAGGTCGGCCACGCGGGCCCAGCCCGGTTCCTGGCGCCACGACCGGCGGGTGCGAGGATGGGCCCCATGCGTGCCCTGACCAAGACCGTCCTCGGCCTCGGGGCCGCCGGCGCCGGCGTGCTCGGCTGGGCTTCGCTCGTCGAGCGGAACGCCTTCGTGCTGCGCCGCTTCGAGGTGCCCGTGCTGCCGGAGGGCGCCGGTCCCCTCCGGGTGCTGCACCTGTCGGACCTGCACCTGCTCCCCCGCCAGCGCCTGAAGCAGCGGTGGGTGCACAGCCTCGCCTCGCTCGATCCTGACCTCGTGATCACGACGGGCGACAACATCGCGACCCATGACGCCGTCCCTGCGCTGCTCGACGCATACGACCTGCTCCTGGGTACGCCGGGCGTCTTCGTCCTCGGGTCCAACGACTACTTCGCGCCGAAGCTGAAGAACCCGCTGCGCTACCTCACGAGGGACCACGCGAAGGGGGTGGGCTCGACGCCGCGGCTGCCGACCGCCGAGCTCGTCCGCGGGCTCGGTTCGCGCGGCTGGCTCGACCTGACGAACCGCCGGGACACGCTGACCGTGCGCGGCCTGCGCATCGACGTCAGGGGCGTCGACGACCCCCACCTCCGCTACGACCGCCTCGACCTCGTGCGGGGGCCCGCATCGCCGGACGCCGACCTCACCCTCGCCGTCACCCACGCGCCCTACCTGCGCGTGCTCGACGCGTACGCCACGGACGGCGCCGACCTCATCGTCGCGGGCCACACCCACGGCGGCCAGGTCTGCCTGCCCGGCTACGGCACCCTCGTGACGAACTGCGACCTGGACAGGCACCGCGCCAAGGGCCTGTCCCGCTGGTGGCCCGGCGCCGGGTCGAGGCCGTCGTCCGAGGCGCCGGAGGGCGCCGCGTGGCTCGAGGTGTCCGCCGGTCTCGGCACGGCCCCGACCGCTCCCGTACGCCTGGCCTGCCGTCCCGAGGCGACGCTCCTGACGCTCGTCCCCCGCTCGAAGTGCTGAGGTCCCGACCGGGAAGCCCGGCGGAGCAGCGGCGCGACGGCCCCGATTCGGAGATGGGCAGGAGCCTGCGCTAGCATCTCTGCTTGCTGCCTCCGGTCCTCGGACCCGCGGCAGGTGCAGCACCGGGGTGTGGCGCAGCTTGGTAGCGCGCTTCGTTCGGGACGAAGAGGTCGCAGGTTCAAATCCTGTCACCCCGACCATCCGAGAAGGGCCTGCTGGAATCGACGATGTCGATCCGGCAGGCCCTTCGGCGTTGTCGGAGCACGTGTGACGGCCGACCGTCCACGTCAGTGTTGCGCTGAGCGGAACAGTGGCGCAGCCCCTCGGCCCCGTCACGGACGTCCCCATCAGCGGTGTCGCGCAGCCGCCCCCGGAGGACCGGTGTGGCTCCGGGCCCTCGGAGCCGCGGCGCGGCGACGCCGTCAGGTGCTGGCGGTCTCGCCCCCGTCGCGCGGGCCTGCCGCGGCGAGCACTCCCTCCATGGCGGCGAGCGCCTCGTCGCGCGAGCGGACACCGAGCTTGCGGTAGGAGGACTGCACGTGGGTCTTGACGGTGTTGACGGACAGGAACAGCCGGCCGGCGATCTCGCGCTGGCTCCACCCCTCCTGCAGCAGCAGGACGACCTCCGTCTCCCGCCGGCTCAGTCCCGACCCCCGGGACGCCGCCGTCCGGGACGGCGGCGTGAGCCGAGCCTGCAGCGCGCGGGCTCGAGCCGGTAGCGCCCCCGGAGCGCGCGCCCGGCTCAGGATCCCCTCGGCCGCATCCAGACTGCGCCCGGCGGCGTCGGCGTCACCGTCGTCCAGCTGGACCCGGCACAGCAGCAGGTGGGCATTGGCGTGCAGGCAGCTGCGCCGGTCCCGGCCGAGGATCTCCAGGCTGCCCTCCAGGTCGACGGCTGCCTGGCGAAGGTCGCCCTGGGCGCGGTGCACCTCACCCCTGGCCATCTCAAGCACCGCCGCCGCCGTGGTGCGCCCTGCGCCCGTCCGGCGCAGCACCTCGTCGGCGTCGTGCAGCATCCAGCCGGGGGGAGCCTCGGACCCTTGCGCGGCCTCCACCAGCACGAGGTTGGCGCACGCGAGGGCCAGCACCAGCGGGTTCTCGTCCGGGACGAGCGACAGCGCGCGGGTCAGGCACTGGCGGGCCTCGTCGAACCGGTCCTGCAGGTAGAGCGCCTGCCCGACACCGCACCAGGAGATGCCCTCGAACGCCAGCGACGGCGCCGAGCGTGCCGCCCTGCGGCCGGCCGCCTCGGCGCGCACCACGTCGTGAACGGCCGTGAGGGCACGCAGCTGGTCCACCCGACAGGACAGGGGTATGCCGTTGGCGTCCTCGTGCTCGAGGAGCCCGGTGGCTGCGATGTCGAGCCACTGCTCGACGTGCTCGAGGTCGCCGTCGAGGGCAGCGTCCACGGCTCGCACGTAACCGATCTCCGGGTCGTCCTGGGCCTCGGGCCAGTCCAGCTGGGCGATCCACCGCCGGAAGGTCTCGCGTCGGCCGCTCGCCGCCATCGGTTCTGCCTGGCTCGCCAGCAGCCGCCCGATCAGCGGCAGGTCATGACCGGCGATGGCATGGCTGGTGGCCGTCTGCGGGTAGCCCCACTGCTCGAACCACCGAGCGGCCCGTCCGTGGAGCACCCGGACGGCGGCCGGATCGGTGCGACCGAGCTCCGCACGCAGGGCTTCCCGGAACAGTGGGTGGGTGCGGTACCACTGCCCGCCCGGGTCCACCGACAGGAAGAAGCTCGATCGCTCGAGGTCCGCCAGCACCATTGCCGAGT
Organism: Terrabacter sp. FW104-15G4B; assembly: GCF_058790095.1. Lineage (NCBI taxonomy): Bacteria > Bacillati > Actinomycetota > Actinomycetes > Micrococcales > Intrasporangiaceae > Terrabacter > Terrabacter sp. FW104-15G4B. The sequence goes on from NZ_JBYTCI010000008.1 coordinate 18,732, forward strand.
CGCTCGCGCCCGTCACCGCGTCGCACAGCGGCCCGGACAGCCTGTGCAGCACCGAGACCTTCAGCAGGAAGTCACGCAGGTCCGCGGGCAGCGTCGCCAGCACGTCGGTCGTGACGTAGTCCACGAGCTGCCGGTGCGCACCGGTGAATGCCTCTGGCAAGCCGTCGGGGCGCTCGGTCGTCATCACCCGGGCCGCGATGCGCAGCGCCCCCGGCCACCCGGCCGCGCGCCTCAGCAGCCGCTGCTCGGCCCCCGCAGGCAGCTGCGGGACCCCTGACCGGACCAGGAGCTGGCGCGCCTCGTCGTCGGTGAAGGCCAGGTCGTCGGCCCGCACCTCCACGAGCTCGCCGAGGGCGCGAAGCCGGGGGACTTGCAGCGAGGGCGTGGACCGCGTCGCGACGACGACCTGCACGAGGCTGGGACGATAGGCCAGGAACCGGACCATGGCGTCGTCGATCTCCGGACTCTCCGCCAGGTGGTAGTCGTCCAGGATGAGCACCAGGCGGGTGTCGACCCGCGCGAGGTCCTCGAGCAGCAACGGGAGCGCCGCGTCGACCTGCCGGGCCCCGAGGGTTGCCACCGCCTCGAGCGCCCGCGTCCCGACGCCGGGATTGGCGTGAGCGCAGGCCCCGGCGACTGTGGTCCAGTAGCGCACCGGCTCCGCATCACCCGGGTCGAGCGAGACCCAGGCGAAGGCGACGTCCGGCTCGGTCGACGAGCAGGACTGCACCCACTGAGTGAGCAGCGTCGTCTTGCCGTAGCCCGCGGGCGCGGTCACGAGGCCCAGGGTCGCGTCCCGGCCGGTTCGCAGCATCTCGACGAGGGCTGTGCGGCGGACGGTGCCGGCCGGCAGCCGACGGGGCCGCAGCTTCCCGTCCAGGACGGGAACCAGGCTCTGCGAGCTCATCCTGCCTCCGGTGACACGAGCCGGCCCAACGGCATACGCCGTCAGCGCCCCCCTCACGAGGGAAGCACTTGACCAGGGGCACCGGCCTCACCCCTTGCGGGTGATGTGGCACGCGCGGGCGGACGGCAGGCTTCACGAGGGTGAGGTGAGGCGGGCCCGGTATGGGCCGCGAAGCCGCGGAAAGGGGACGACGTGGACAAAGGGCTCGGCGACGGACGACTGCGCTCCGCCCCGGTGACGGCACCGCGGGCCTTCCACGTGATGTCGAAGCCCACCGGCGCGATCTGCAACCTCGACTGCGAGTACTGCTTCTTCCTGTCCAAGGACGAGCTCTACCCCGGCAGCGAGTTCCGTATGCCGCCGAAGGTGCACGAGGCGTACATCAGCCAGCTGCTCGCCGCCCAGCGCGGGGTCGACGAGGTGGTCGTCGCGTTCCAGGGTGGCGAGCCGACGCTGATGGGGATCGACTTCTTCCGGCGCACCCTCGAGCTCGAGAAGCGGTACGCAGCGCCGGGCCAGCGGATCCTCAACACCATGCAGACCAACGCCACGCTGCTGGACGACGAGTGGTGCGAGTTCCTCAGGGAGAACGACTTCCTCGTCGGAGTCTCGATCGACGGGCCGCGGGCCATGCACGACGCGTACCGGGTCGACAAGGGCGGCAAGCCGACCTTCAGCCGCGTGGTGCGGGGGCTGGGAGCCCTCAAGCGGCACGGGGTCGAGTGGAACGCGCTGACGACCGTCAACTCGGCCAACGCCGGCCACGGCCGGGAGGTCTACCGGTTCCTGCGCGACGACCTCGGCGCGACCTTCGTGCAGCTCATCCCGATCGTCGAGCGGGTGACCGCCGAGCTGCTGCCACTCGCCGAGTCGGGCTGGGGCACCCGCTCCGGCGACCGGCCGCTCTACCGCCAGGAGGGCGACCTGGTCACGCACCGCACGATCGGGGCGAAGGCCTACGGCCGCTTCCTCATCGACGTCTTCGAGGAGTGGGCGCGGCACGACGTCGGCGACGTCTTCGTCGGCATGTTCGACACCTCCCTCGCCCACTGGATGGGCATGGACCAGGTCGGCTCGTGCGTGCACGCCCGCACCTGCGGGGACGCCGTGGCGCTCGAGCACAACGGCGACCTCTACTCGTGCGACCACTACGTCGAGCCCGGCTACCTGCTCGGCAACATCGCCGAGGGCCGCACGATGCTCGAGCTGGTGAACCTCCCCCAGCAACGGGCGTTCGGCCAGGCCAAGCTCGACACCCTGACGGCCTACTGCCGCTCCTGCGACGTGCGCTTCGCCTGCAACGGCGGCTGCCCCAAGGACCGGTTCATCACCACGCCCGACGGCGAGCCCGGGCTGCACTACCTGTGCGCCGGCTACCAGGACTTCTTCCACCACGTCGACGCGCCGATGCGCGTCATGGCCGGCCTGCTCCGCGACGGACGCGACGCCACCGGGCTGCGCGAGTGGTATGCCGTCCGGGACGCCAGGCGCTCCGCCGACGAGGCGTGCACCTGCGGGGGCGGCCTCTCGTTTGGGGTCTGCCACGGGCAGCCGCTCTGACGGACGCCCGGCTGCTCGGACGACCGGCTGCTCGGACGACCGGCTGCTCGGACGACCGTCCGGCCGCTCTGACGAGCGGCCGGACGGTCAGGGAAGGGCTGGACGGATCAGGCCAGGGCCTTCGCCTTGAGGGTGTCGAACTCCGACTGGTCGATCGAGCCCGCATTGAGCAGCGACTGGGCCGTGGCGATCTGCTCGCTCGGCGTCGTCGACTTCGCGGCGACCTGCTTGATGTAGTCCTCCTGCGCCGCCTGCTGCTCGGCGATGGCGTCCATCTGGCGCCTGCCCATGCTGCGGCCCCTCGCGATGAGGTAGATCAGGGTCCCCACCCACGGGATGAAGACCAGCACGATTGCCCAGCCGGCCTTGCCCCACCCGCTCAGCGTCGAGTCTGAGAAGAGGTCCATGATGCAGCGGAACCAGATCATGATCGCGCCGATCCAGATGAAGATCCAGAAGCTCCACAGCAGGATCTGCCAGAAGCTGTTGATGTCTGTGCTCACGATGCGCTTCCTTCCCGTACGGAACGTGCGTCGCCGGTGCTGTCTGGCCCGGTCGCTCTCGGCCATCTCGCTGTTCGTCTGACGGTCTGTCTCCACTACCGACGCTAGATCGGCGGCCTTCGCGGAACGTCAGGTCCGGCGAAAGATCACCCGGGTGATCCCGCATCACCCACCGCTCACCCGGCCGTGTGCCAGCGCTCGAGCTTGTCGGGGTTGACCACGAGCCAGACCCGCGTGACGACGGATTCCCCGAAGGTGACGGCCATGACGGCCCGCGGGCGCCCCAGCACGCGGACGACGACGCCCGGTTGCCCGTTCACGTGCTCGACCGTGAGCACCGCGTCCGCGGTGACGAGCGCCGAGACGACGCGGGCGACCGCACTCGACCCCCACAGCGGGTGCAGGGGCGTCACGACCCGCCCTCCGCCGTCGCTGACGAGGACGACGTCAGCGTGGAGCATGGCCGCCACTGCGGCGGCGTCGCCCTTCGCGAGCACGTCCACGAGGTCGTCGACCGTCACGACAGCGCACGGAGCTTCTGCGGGTTCATCACCCACTGGATCCGGTCGATGCCCCGGTCGGATGCGTCGACGACGAGGACCGTCTCGAGCGCCCCGCTGCGTCGCAGCAACGCGGCCGGCCGCCCGTTGACCGTCGCGATCTCGACGTCGATGTCGACCCAGAACCGTTCATGGAAGGCCCTGACGTACTTCGCCACCCGCTCCGCGCCGTGCACCGCGAAGCGCGAGGCCCGCACGACGCCGCCACCGTCCGAGGAGCTGGTCACGTCCTCGGCAAACAGCTCCTCGAGCGCGGCGAGGTCACCCGACCTCGCCGCGCTGACGAAGGCGGTCAGGAGCCGCTGCTGCTCCACTGCGGAGACCGGGGTGCGCCGGTCGCTCGTGACGCGGCGCCGGGCGCGGCTGACGAGCTGCCGGACCGCGGGCTCCTTCAGCTGGAGGATGTCCGCGATCTGCGAGTAGGGGTAGTCGAACGCCTCGCGCAGCACGTACGCGGCGCGCTCGTTGGCCGTGAGGCGCTCGAGCAGGGCGACGACAGCGAGCTCGAGGGCTTCGCCGCGCTCCGCTCCGAGGTACGGGTCGGCGCCCGTGTCGACGGGCTCGGGCAGCCAGGGCCCGACGTAGCTCTCCCGCCGCACCCGCGCCGACTGCAGGACGTTGATGGCCAGCCGCGTCGCCGCCGTCGCGAGGTATGCCGCGGGGTTGTCGACGGTGCTCCGGTCGGCCGTCTGCCAACGCAGCCAGACGTCCTGCAGCAGATCCTCCGCCTCGCTGGCGCTGCCGAGCATCCGGTATGCGATGCCGAACAGCCGCGGGCGCACCGCACCGAAGGCCTCGGCAGCCTCCTCGAGGTCGTCCTGTGGAGCCGCTCTCGTCACCGGTCCATCCCCGTCGTCCGCAGCCGGCTGCATCAGAGTTCCCGTTCCGGACCATCTGTCCCCGGCCGCGGCACCTCCAGCGCCCGAACCGCACCGAGCAGGCTGCGCAGCCCAGTCTGCTCGGTCTGGACCTCGGCCGGGTCGACCAGCCATCCCGACTCCGGACCGGTGAAGAGGTCCTCCACCGCGCTCGCGTCAGCCGCGGCCATCTCGGACCGCACCACGTCCTCGAGCCCGCCGAGGAAGCCGCCGCGGTCCGGCACGCCAGTCACGAGCGGTGCCACTCGGCGTAGTGGATCCGGCCGAGCTCGACCGGGCCGACGGGCACGAGGCTGTCAGCCTGCAGCTCGGAGCCGAAGTACCGTGCGTGCAGGTCGGTGACGACCGGGCGGGGGTCGCCAGCGGCGGCGAGCGCCTGCCGGAAGAACCCGTCCATCTGGTAGCGGTCGGGTCCGGCGATCTCGACACGCCCGTCGAGGGGGTCGCCGAGCGCCACCCGTGCCAGCGCGTCGGCGACGTCGTCCCCGGCGATCGGCTGGAAGCCCACGGCCGGCATACGCACGTCCGTCCCGACCGCAGCGGCGTCGGCGATGGCGGGCACGAACTCGAAGAACTGGGTCGCGTGCACGACCGAGAAGGGGATGCCGGACGTCTCGATCAGCCGCTCCTGGGCGATCTTCGCCCGGAAGTAGCCGTTGCCGGGCAGCCGGTCTGTGCCGACGATCGACAGCGCGACGTGGTGCCCGACGCCGGCGGCCTTCTCCGCCTCGAGCAGGTGGCTGGTCGACGTCTCGAAGAAGTCGAGCACGGCCGCATCCTCGAACGAGGGCGAGTTCGCCACGTCGACGACGACCGGGGCGCCCCTGAGCGCGTCGGCGAGCCCCTCCCCCGTCAGGGTGTTGACGCCCGTGTTCGGCGAGGCGGCGACCGCCTCGTGGCCGTGTGCCTCGAACCGTCTGACCAGCTTCGAGCCGATGAGCCCGGTGCCGCCGATGACCACGATCTTCATGGAAGTCCTCCTGTCGGGCGCCCCGGTGGCGCCTTCAACCAGTCAGGACAGGGCAGCCTCGCTGCCTGTGACAGACACGGCCTGAGGATCCTCGTCGCGCAGGGCCGTCGCGCGGACGGACTCGGCGACGACGTCGACGAGCTGCCCGGTGCGCGCGAACGTGGCCCGTTGGCGCATCGCCCCGTTGCCCTCCTCGCGCAGTCGGGCGAACCCGTCCAGCACGACGTCCAGGTCGCCCTCGGCCTGCAGGACGGGGCCGACGTGGTCGAGGAGGGACTCGAGCACCGTCCAGCACGGTTTCGGCAGCCCGGTGCGCCAGTCGATCAGTCCCCCCTCGAGGCCCTCGCGGGCGGCCTGCCAGCTGGCCAGCCGGAGCATCTGGGTGGGCACGTGCGGCGGCTCCTTGCCCATGGCCCAGTCCTGCGCGGCGGTCTCGACGAGGCCTCGACACAGGGCCGCGAGGACGATCGCCTCGTCGGCGGTGAAGCACACGTCGGCAACGCGGATCTCGACCGTGGGGTACCGATGGGCCAGACGCGCGTCGAAGTAGACCATGCCCTCGTCGAGGATGACCGAGCTCAGCACCATGTCGCGCACGAGCCGGTGGTAGGCCTGCGCTGACCCGAACCGGTCGGTGGGGCCCCACGCCGGCCACTTGGCGAGCGTCTGCGAGCGGTAGCTGGCGAAGCCGGAGTCCTGGCCGTTCCAGAAGGGCGAGTTGGCGGTGAGGGCCAGCAGCGTCGGCAGCCACACGCGGATGCCGTCGAGCACCCCGACTCCCTCCTCGTCGTTCTCGACGGAGACGTGGACGTGGCAGGCGCACGTGAGGTGCTCGCGCGCGGTCAGCTGGTAGCGGTCCTGCATCCAGGCATACCGCGTCGACTCCGCGGTCAGCGGCTGGACGGGCAGCGGCGACGTGGCCAGGGCGGCGACGCTCGTGCCGGTCGCCCAGGCGGCGGAGACGGCTTCACCGCGCCAGCGCCGCACCTCGGCCCGAAGGGTGTCGAGGTCCGCCGCGGGCGCCGTGTGCGTCTCGATCTGCTGCTGCTGGAACTCAGCCTCGAGAGCTCCGTGCACGCCGATGCCGGCCACCTCCGCGGGGTCGCGCGCGGCGAGCAGGAGCAGCTCCCCCGACGCGCTGCGAGGGCGTCCGGTGCGCGCGTCGACGAGCAGCATCTCCTCTTCCACGCCGATAGTCCGCGTCATCAGGCCTCCCTTCGCAGGGCGTGCCCGGCGCGTATGCCGCCCGGCCGGGCGGGCGCAGCCGGGCGGGTCCGCCCGAGACTCCAGTGTCGCGCCTTCGCGGACGCCGCGAGGGACGACCGGGGAAGTCCGGTGCCCGGTTGGTGGCGTGTGGGAATGAATGCGCGGTGTGGATGTTGTCCCTGACTGTCGCTCCGAACCGCAGGAGAATCGTGTCCACCTCATCCACGCTGGGATTCCGCTCGGACCGCGGGCCGATCCTCATCGCGCTCATGCTGTCGACGTCGCTCATCGCGCTCGACTCCACCATCCTCGCGACGGCCGTGCCCTCGATCGTGGCCGACCTCGGCGGTCTGACGCAGTTCCCCTGGCTCTTCTCGGTCTACCTGCTGGCTCAGGCCGTGTCGGTTCCGGTCTACGCCAAGCTCGCCGACACGCTCGGCCGCAAGCCGGTCATCCTGTTCGGCATCGGGCTCTTCCTGCTCGGCAGCATTCTCTGTGGCATCGCCTGGGACATGGGCTCGCTCATCGCCATGCGGGCCCTCCAGGGCCTCGGCGCCGGGGCCGTGCTGCCGATGACCACGACGATCGCGGCCGACATCTACACGGTCGCCGAGCGCGCCAAGACGCAGGGCTACATCGCCAGCGTCTGGGCCGTCTCCTCGGTCGTCGGTCCCACCCTCGGCGGCGTCTTCTCGCAGTTCGCCTCGTGGCGCTGGATCTTCTTCGTCAACGTCCCCTTCTGCCTGCTCGCGGCCGGGATGCTGTGGCGCAACTACGACGAGTCGGTCGAGCGCCGCCGCCACCGCATCGACTACGCGGGGGCAGCCCTGCTCACCGGGGCGCTGACGCTGATCATCCTCGCGGTGCTCGAGGGCGGGCAGGCCTGGGCCTGGTCGTCGTGGCAGAGCATCGGCTCCTTCGCGGTCGGGGCCGTGCTGCTCGCCGCCTTCGCCGTCGTCGAGCGCCGCGCCGCCGAGCCGATCCTGCCCCTCGAGGTGCTCACCCGGCGCCTGATCGTCGCCACCTGCCTCGTCAGCATCGGGATCGGCGCCGTGCTGGTGGGCCTGACCTCCTACGTGCCGACCTTCCTCGAGCGCTCGACCGGCGCCACGCCGATCGTCGCCGGCCTCGCCGTCGCCGCCCTCACCATCGGCTGGCCGATCTCCGCGTCCCAGTCCGGCCGGCTCTACATGCGTATCGGCTTCCGGCCCACCGCCCTCATCGGCCTCACCATCGCAACGGTCGGTGCGCTCCTGCTGTGGCTGACGTCGGCGACGCCCAGCGTGTGGTCCACCGCCGGCTCGTGCCTCGTGGTGGGCCTCGGCCTCGGCCTCGTGGCGACCCCGACCCTCATCGCCGCCCAGGCCTCCGTGCCGTGGAACGAGCGGGCCGTCGTCACCGGCACCAACATGTTCATGCGCTCCGTCGGCAGTGCCGTCGGCGTCGCGATCTTCGGCGCCATCGCCAACGCCGTCATCGCGACGCGCGGCGGTGACGCCTCCGGTGAGGCGATCCACGCCGGGTCGGTCGCGGTCTTCCTCGCCGTGCTCGTCGCGGCCGTCGTCAGCATCGCGGCCGGGCTGCTCATGCCGCACACCCGTGCCGAGGACGTCGCCCACGGCGGGCAGGCCGAGACCGCGAACGCTGACGTCGACGTGGACGGGGACGCCCGCGAGGGCGCGCGGGAACCCTCGACAGGTCCGACGACCGCCTGAGCGATCGGGTACGTCCCCCGGGACAGAGTCGTGACCACCCGGAGGAGCCCACATGAGCGAGCACGACGACGGCACGAAGAAGGTCGCCGACCTGATCAAGGACATCCGCGTGGCGATGCTGACGCACACGGACTCCAACGGTGCGATGGTCAGCCATCCCATGGCGACGCAGGAGGTGGAGTTCGACGGCGACGTGCTCTTCATCGCCGAGCGTGACAGCCACAAGGCGAGGGACATCGCCGCCCAGTCGCCGGCGCCCGTCAACGTCGCCTACAGCTCGAACAGCTCGTGGGTCTCGCTCTCCGGCACCGCGACCATCGTCGACGACCCGGCCAAGCTCGCCGAGCTGTGGAACAGCTTCACGGGCGCCTGGCTCGAGGGTGGCCCCGAGGACCCGGACAACATCCTCATCCAGGTGAGCGCCGACTCGGCCGAGTACTGGGACTCGCCCGGCGCCAAGGTCACGCAGGTCGCCAACTTCGTCAAGGCGAAGGTCACCGGTCAGCGCATGGAGGGTGAGAACGAGGTCGTCGACCTCTGACCGTCCTCAAGCGACCGAGCGCATGCCGCCGGGTCCCTCTTCACGAAGGGAACCCGGCGGCATACGCTTCTCGAGGGGAACGTCGCCGAGGCGGAGCTCAGGCGGCGCCCTTGACGAGGCGCAGGACCGCGCGCTCGAGTGCGTCACGGTCGCGGACCTGGACGAGGTCGCCGAGCTCCAGCCGCTCACGGTCGGCCTTGGTGAGCCTGGAGAGGTTGCGTGCGATGGTGCGGCCCACGGCGTACTCGTCGAGCACCCGCGGGTCGACGTACGAGCTGCGGGCGACCGCCGGTGTGTTGCCCAGGTGCTCCGAGACCACCTTCATGGCGTCCTTCTCGGCACGCTTGAGCTCCCGCTCCGTGGCGGCGGGGCCCGTGCGGGCGAGCGCCACGGCCGCGGTCACGGTGGCTGCCCACGTGCGGAGGTCCTTGACTGTGTACTCCTCGCCCACGAGCTCCTTGAACGCGGCGTTGAGGTCGCTCGAGCGCAGCTCGTGCCACCCGTTGGTGTCCCGGTAGGCGAGGAGGCGCTCTCCGGGGTAGCCACTTCGCTTGAGGGACAATACGATTCGCGCGAGGATCTGGTCCGTGAGGATCGCCTCACGCGTGACACCCGACTTGGCCGGGAACTCGAAGGTGAGCTCCTCCCCGCTCACCCGCACGTGCGAGCGCAGCAGAGTGGCGACGCCGTGCGAGCCGTTCTCCGCCTCGTACTCGTCGCCGCCGCTGCGGAACAGGCCCGCGTCGAGCATCCGCAGGCCGGCCGCGGTGACACGCCGGCGGGTGAGGCCGTTGGTCCGCAGGTCGGCCGCGATGTGCTTGCGCGCTGCCGGCAGCTTGCCGGCGAGCATGAGGACCCGGTCGTGCTTCTCGCGCGCCCGGGCCTCGTGCCAGTGGTCGTGGTAGAGGTACTGCCGACGCCCGGCGTCGTCGGTGCCCACCGCCTGGATGTGCCCGTTGGCGTAGGGGCTGATCCACACGTCCTTCCAGGCGGGCGGGATGACCAGCGCCTTGACCCGCTCCCTCACCTCGGGATCCACCGCGCGCCCGTCGGCGTCGACGTAGGCGAAGCCGCTCCCCCGGCGCACGCGTCGGATGCCGGGCTTGTCAATGGCGCTGCGCCGCAGTCTCACACTGTGGGAGTACCCCGTGCCGCCATCGGGCGAACCGGGGCTCCGGGGCGGTGGCCCTGGTCAGTCGGTGGGCGCCACCTGCGGCTCGCTGCCGTCCGCCTGGCTCGTCGCGTCGGGCGTGTCACGGGTGTCGCCCGACTGGCTCGGCCCGTCCGGCGCCGCCACCGGCACGATGTCGGGCACCTCGATCTCGGGCAGGCCCGGCGAGGGCGGCGGATCCGGCGTGACGGGCGGGAAGACCGATCCGTCGCTCTGCAGGTGTGATTCGTGAGGGGTCACGTTCTCGTCCCTAGTCCCCGAGTGGGTGGATGTCCTTCTACTTCTTGACCATACCCCCGCCTCCGAGCCACGAACCCGTCCCGCGAAAGTGCCCCCTCGACGTGGTGCCAAGACGTCGAGGGGGCACTTTCCCGCGCGTCTCCGTCAGCGGGTGAGGACGCCGGCGCGGCCCTGCTCGCCGGACGCCCAGCACGCGCCGTCGCTCGTGCACTCGACCGCGTCGAAGCTGCCGCCGTCGAAGGTCGACCACGAGCGGCCACCGTCGCCCGAGACGTCCGAACCCGACGGCCCGACCGCGAGCACCGTGCGCGACGTGCGCGGCACCCAGGCCGAGCCGGACCGGTAGCCCGAGGGGTTGCTCACCGGCTTGGACCAGGTGCGCCCGCCGTCGTCGGTCCACGCCGCGTTGTCGACGGCGCGCGTGGGGGTGGCGAAGTCGCCGCCGACGAGCACGCCCCGCCGGGCGTCGCGGAAGCTCACCGAGAAGATGCCGGCCGAGCCGCCGCCGGCGACCGGGGTGTCGGTCACGGTCCAGGTGCGGCCCTGGTCGGTCGACGTGAACAGCCGGGCCGGGTCCACGCCACCGCTCGCGAGGTAGGTGCGCCCGCCGACACCGGACGCGAGGCACGCGCCCGACGCCGCGAAGCCGGCCTCGCCCGGCTGCGCCGCCGGCATCCCGGCCGGGTCGACGAGCGACCAGGACCGGCCGCCGTCGGAGGTCTGGACGAGGCGGAACTTCCCGTCGACCGGGTCGCTCATGGCGAGCCCCCGGCGCGGCGAGCTGAAGGCCAGGCAGTCGTAGAAGGCGGCGGGCTCCGCGTTGCGGAAGGTCTCGGTCCAGCTCGCGCCGCCGTCGTCGGTGACCAGGATGCGGGAGTCCTCACCCTCGCCGATCGACAGGATGACGGCGTGCCGGGCGTCGAACGCCTCGATGTCGCGGAACTGCAGCGCCTCGGTGCCGAGCCCCTGCGGGCTGACGTCGCCCCACGTCTTGCCGCCGTCGGTCGTGCGCAGCACCGTCCCGTTCGTGCCGCTGACCCACGCGACGTCGCGCGAGACCGGGGCCAGTCCCCGGAAGCGCTCCGCCGTGCCCGTCGGGGTCAGGGTCCAGGAGTATGCCGTGGCCCCGGCCTTCGAGGGAGCGTCACGTCGCACGGCACCGGGCGACACGGCATACGCAGTCGTGCTGGCGGCGACGAGCGCGGAGGTGGCGGCTACGAGCAGGACAGATCGCGTCGTTGGTCTCATGCCCCCCGAAAGTAGCGGCGGTCGGGAGATCCGGCGCGGTGGAAGGGCTCAGCGGCCGGTGCCGCCGTAGACGATCGCCTCGTCGGCGGAGTCCAGCCCGAACGCCGTGTGCACCGCGCGCACGGCCTCGTCGAGCTGGTCGGCGCGCGTCACCGCCGAGACGCGGATCTCGGAGGTCGAGATCATCTCGATGTTGATACCGGCCTCCGCGAGCGCCCCGAAGAACTTCGCGGAGACCCCGGGGTGGCTCTTCATGCCGGCGCCGACGAGGGCGATCTTGCCGATCTTGTCGTCGAGGCGGAGGTCCTCGTAGGCCACGTCCTGCTTGATCGACTGGAGCACCTGCATGCCGCGGGCGCCGTCGGCCTGCGGAAGGGTGAAGGAGATGTCGGTCTTGGCGGTCTCGGCGGCCGACACGTTCTGCACGATCATGTCGATGTTGATGCCGGACTCCGCGATGGCGCCGAAGATCTTCGCCGCGACGCCGACCCGGTCGGGCACCCCGACAATGGTGATCTTGGCTTCGCTGCGGTCGTGCGCGATGCCGGCGATGATCGGGGCTTCCACAGCGCCTTCTCCTTCGTAGGGGTTGTCCTTGATCCAGGTGCCGGCCTTCTGCGACCACGACGAGCGCACATGGATCGGGATGCCGTAGCGGCGGGCGTACTCGACGCAGCGCAGGTGCAGGATCTTGCTGCCGTTGGCGGCCAGGTCGAGCATCTCCTCCATCGACAGGACGTCGAGCTTGCGGGCGCTCGGCAGGATGCGTGGGTCGGCGGTGAAGACGCCGTCGACATCGGTGTAGATCTCGCAGACGTCGGCCTCCAGCGCCGCGGCGAGCGCGACCGCGGTCGTGTCGGAGCCGCCGCGGCCGAGGGTCGTGATGTCCTTCGTCGTCTGGCTGACGCCCTGGAAGCCCGCGACGATCGCGATGTGGCCCGCGTCGAGGGCGCTCTGGATGCGGCCCGGCGTCACGTCGATGATGCGGGCGGCGCCGTGCGCGTCGTCGGTGATGACGCCGGCCTGGCTGCCGGTGAACGACCGCGCCTCGGCGCCGAGCTGGGCGATGGCCATCGCGACGAGCGCCATCGAGATTCGCTCGCCGGAGGTCAGGAGCATGTCGAGCTCGCGGGCGGGCGGTGCCGGCGTCACCTGCTCGGCGAGGTCCATCAGCTCGTCCGTCGTGTCACCCATCGCCGAGACGACGACGCACACGGAGTGACCGGCCCGCTGCGTCTCGACGATGCGGCGGGCCACGCGCTTGATGGCCTCGGCGTCGGACACGGACGAACCGCCGTACTTCTGGACGACGATGCTCACACTGGCTCCCGATCTTCTCGGTGGTCTTCCCGTCTGCGGTGCTGCCGAGTCTAGGGTCGGGCCGTCGGCGTCCACCGGGGCGTCGCGATGGTGAGACGTGCGCCGGTCACGGGTGCAGCGCGTCGAACTCCGCCTCGCCGACGGTCTCCTCGTCGGCGTCGAGCCGCAGGTGGGCCATGATCGACTGGAGGGCGCGCATCGACATCATCGCGCGGTCACCCCAGTGCGACAGGTAGCTGAACTGCCACCACCAGAGCGCCTCGAGCTTGCGGCCGGCCGCGTAGTGCTTGAGGCCGTGGCTGAGCGCGACGGCGATGTCCACGAGGTCGTTGGTGATCGAGCCGTCGCCACGCTCCGAGGACGTGATGGGGTCGATGACGTAGACGTAGTCGTCGATCCCGGCGAAGACGTTGGACAGCCCGGTGCGCAGGGGGTCCGCGTCGTCGTCGGTGGCGTCCGGCTCGAAGCGCTCCTCGGGCACGACGTCCTGGACCGCGCCGAGCCGCGCGCCGGCGACGAGCACCTGCGAGAGCGCGAGGGTGAGCACCGGGAGGGCCGTGTCCGGCGAGGTGCCGGACGCCACCTCCGTCACGGCGGTGAGGAAGGCACTCGCCTCGGCGGCGGTGAGGTCGGCCAGGCCGCCGAGGTCGTCGACGTCGCTTGTTTCGGTGGACATCCGCGGGTCTCCTCTGGTCGGGCCCGAGGGCGTATGCCGTGGGGCGGGTGGCTGGCAGCGCCCAGTCTGCCGCGTGCCCGGTCGACGCGTCGACCCGGACCCCACCCATCGACAGAGCACTTTGTCCGTCATCGGACGGGTTGCTCCCTCGATCAGAGCAGACGAACTGCTGTTTCGATCGGAGCGGACGGTGGGTGCGAGCCCACCTGCAGCCGCGGTCAGGCGTCGACGCGGCGGCGGCCCTCGAAGGCGCGCCCGAGGGTCACCTCGTCGGCGTACTCGAGGTCGCCGCCGACGGGCAGACCGGACGCGAGTCGCGTCACCGTCAGGCCGACGTCACGCAACAACCGGCTGAGGTAGGTCGCCGTGGCCTCACCCTCGAGGTTGGGGTCGGTGGCGATGATGACCTCCTGCACCTCTCCGGAGGCCAGGCGGGTCATCAGCTCACGGACCCGCAGGTCGTCCGGGCCGATGCCGTCGATCGGGCTGATCGCCCCGCCGAGCACGTGGTAGGTGCCCCGGAACTCACGGGTGCGCTCGATGGCGACGACGTCCTTGGGCTCCTCGACGACGCAGATGGCCGTGTGGTCGCGGCGCGGGTCGGCGCAGATGCGGCACTTCTCGGCCTCGGCGACGTTGCCGCACTCCTCGCAGAACCGGACGCGCGCCTTGACCTCGGTCAGGGCCGTGACGAGCCGCGTGACGTCGTCGGAGTCGGCCTGGAGCAGGTGGAAGGCGATGCGCTGCGCGCTCTTGGGACCGACCCCGGGGAGTCGGCCGAGCTCGTCGATCAGGTCCTGCACCGCGCCTTCGTACACGCCTCAACCCTAAGCCCCGGCGCCGACACCGCCCGCACGCCGAGCCGCCGGGCCGCCGGGCCCCGGGTCGCCCGGGTCCGCCCGCGCGGAATGCCATCGCCGTGGCCCACCTCCGTGCGGCCGTCGGCGAGGTCACACCTCGACGCGGTTGAGCCGGGCCGACCAGCGCTCCTCGATGCGCCCGAAGCGCCAGACGGCGATGGCGAGCGCCCACGTGACGACGAAGAGCCCGACCACCCAGAAGCCGAGGCTGCCGAGGTCGATCCCGCCGACCCAGGCGAGCGGTCCCGTCGTGACCCCGAGCCGGTCGGTGAGCACCGACACGAGCTCGACGCCGCCGATGCCGAGGGCCACCGCGACCGACAGGGCCGTGACGGTGGCGTTGTAGTAGATCTTGCGCACCGGCCGGCGGAACGCCCAGCCGTAGGCGACGTTCATGAAGGCTCCGTCGGCGGTGTCGAGCAGCGACATGCCCGCGGCGAAGAGCACCGGGAGGGTGAGGACGGCATACCAGGGCAGGTTGGCCGCGGCGGCGCCACCGGCCACGACGAGGAGGCCGACCTCGGTCACCGTGTCGAAGCCGAAGCCGAAGAGGACGCCCACGGGATACATGTGCCACGGCTTCGTGACGGTCCGGGTGACCCGGCCGAGGATGCGCGTGAGGAAGCCGCGCCGCTCCAGCTGGCGCTCGAGCTCGGCCTCGTCGAGCTGGCCGTCACGCATCCGGCGGGCGACGCGCAGGATCCCGACGAGTGCGGCGAGGTTGAGCAGGCCGATGAGCACGAGGAAGAGCCCCGAGACGGAGGTGCCCCACAGGCCCGTCACGTGGCGCAGGACCGAGTCGTCCTCCTGCAGCGCGCCGGCGAGGGCGCGGATTCCGAAGGCCAGCAGCATCACCATGACGAAGACCACCGAGGAGTGCCCGAGGCTGAACCAGAACCCGACGCTGAGCGGTCGGCGGCCCTCGGCCATCAGCTTGCGGGTCGTGTTGTCGATGGCGGCGATGTGGTCGGCGTCGAAGGCGTGGCGCATCCCGAGGGTGTATGCCGTGACGCCGAGCCCCGCGCCGAACAGCTGGCCGCCCACGCGGTACTCCTCGGGCGCGACGACGCCGACGAGCAGTCCCCATCCGACGACGTGGAGCAGCAGCACGAAGCCACCCATGCCGAGCAGGCGGCGGCGGTCGTCGCGGGAGAGGCGCCGCAGCAGCGTCCGTGCGCGCGTCGGTGCGGGCGTCGGGGTCACGGGCTCACGCTAGATGCGACAGGGTCGCATCTGCAACGTTTTCGCTCAGATCGCCGAGTCGCCGCCCGGCACCTCGTTGTAGGCGTCGACGCGCTCCTGCCCGGTGAGCTCCGCGATCGCCTCCATGACGCGGTCGGTCAGCTGCCGCCGCGCCTTGCCGGCCGGCACACCGGCATACTCCTCCACCCCGATCGGCTTGCCGAAGCGCACGGTCACCTTCGCCAGCCGGGGGAAGCGGGCCCCGACGGGCTGGATGTCCTCGGTGCCGATGAGGCCGACGGGCACGATCGGAACCTGTGCGGTGAGCGCCAGCCACGCGACGCCCGTGCGCCCGCGGTAGAGCCGGCCGTCACGCGACCGCGTCCCCTCCGGGTAGATGCCGAACGCGTCCCCGGCCCGCAGCACCTCGAGCGCCGCGTCGAGGCTCTCCTGCGCGGCGGTCGGCGATTGGCGGTCGACCGGCACCATCCCGACGGCGCTGAAGAAGCCCTTGCGCAGCAGGCCGCCGAGGCCCGGACCGTTCCAGTACTCCTCCTTGGCGAGGAAGCGGACCTGCCGCGGCGACGCGAGCGGGATGGCGAAGGAGTCGATGAACGACAGGTGGTTGCTCGCCACGATCACGCCGCCCTCACGAGGGAGGTTCTCCTTGCCCTCGATGGTCGGGCGGTACAGCGCGTGGGACACGGGATACAACAGGTTGCGCCCAAGGCTGTAGAACATGGGCGACAGCCTAGAGCCGCGCGACAGCCGGCCGGGTCGGGCGTCCGGCGCACCGGCCTGGTGTTCGCCCCTTGGTATGCCGGGTGCTCGGCTCGGGTGCCTCAGGCGCAGGCGCGCACCGCCCAGGCCGTGGCCCTGATCTCGAACGGCGGCTGCGGCAGCACCTCGCGGCAGTGCGCGCGCAGGCGGGCCCGGGCTGGCTCGTCCAGGCTCTGCACGTGCGCCCCGGCCGGACCGACGCCGAACGTGTACGGCTCCCACCAGTCGTCGAACGTCGGGTGGTGCACCGTCACGGTGAGGGCGGTGTCCTCGATCCGGGTGAGCCCAGCCTGCTCGCAGAGGCGCGCCAGGCCGCCCTCGGCGACGCCGGTCATCCCCGACTCGTCGTCGACGCCCGGGTCGAGGTCACGGGCTGCCTTCCAGAAGGCCGAGAGCGGGGCCCCGCCACCGGCGAGGTCCCAGACGCACGCCGCCACCGTGCCGTCGGGCCGGGTGACCCGAGCCATCTCGCGCAGGCCGAGCACCGGGTCGGCCATGAAGCTGACGACGAGCTGGGCGAGGGTGTGGTCGAACAGGTCGCCGGGGTAGGGCAGCCGCTCAGCCGTCCCCGTCTGCACGTCGAGGGTCGGAAAGGCCTGTCGCAGGGCCGACAGGAGCGGCCGGGACGGGTCGACGGCGGACACGCCCTCGACCCCCAGCCGCTCGATGAGGACACGGGTCAGGGCCCCGGTCCCGCAACCGACGTCGAGCGCATGCCCCGGCGGGGCGACACCGGACCAGTCCGCGAACCGTGTGGCGAGCGGCCCGGAGTAACGTCCCATGAAGCGGTTGTAGGCGTGGGCCGTGACCTCGAACGTCACGTCTCGACGCTACTCCCACAAGGTCGCTCAGCTGTCGAGTTCCTGAACGACGCGACCGCCGAGGACCTTCTCGATGACGGATCGGCCGACGTCGCCGGACTGCTCGATGACCTCGTCGTCGTCGCTGACCGCGGAGTCGTCGGTGGCCGGCTGGCGCGGCTGGTCCTCGTCGGTCGACCGCGCGCCACCGGCCCGCGAGCGGGCCTGGGCGAAGGACTGGCGCACGGCGCTGGCGCCGCGCACCGCCGAGTCCGTCGGGGCGTCCCCCCCGGCCGGGGCGTTCGCCGGCACCGCAGCGGAGGGTGTGGCGCCGGGAGCGGCCGCCGGGGTCTCTGCAGCGGGCCCCGTGGCCCAGTCCGGAGCCGGCCCGGCGGCCGCGCCCCACCCGGGGTTGTCGTGCATCGACCGTCCCGAGACCGGGCTGAGGCCTGCGTCAGCGAGCGCGGTGGCCCCTCTCGACTGCGCTGACGCTGTCACACCGCCGCTGCGCGGGTCGCCGCCCGAGCTCGACGCGACGGGGGTCCCGGCGGCTCCGCCGGTCCCGCGCGCCGTGGCACCTGCGGGACCGGCGGACTCATGCCCCGCGCCGGCATCACCCCACGACCCGCCTGCCGTAGCACCGCCGCCCTGTTGGCCGGCGCCCTGCGAACCGCCGGGTTGACCGGCGGACTCGCCCTTGGACGGGGGGTCGGGCAGCCCTGCCGGCACCGCGCCTGGAGGCGGTGCGACCGGACCCTGCTGCGCCACCGCGTCGGCGTGCACGCCGTCGACGACGGCATCGACACCGAGCTCGTCGATGAGGGCCTGGCGGACGATGTCGGCGTGGTTGCCGGCCCGGAAGGTCTGGGTGAGGCCGGCCGTGGCGATGCCGAGCGTGAGCTTGCTGCCGTCGAAGGCGGTGACCTGGGCGTTCTGTGACACGAAGGTCCACGTGATGCGGCGCATCGTGAAGATGCGGCCGAGGACGTTGGGCCAGGCGCGGCGGATCGCGTCGGTGTCCATGCCCCCGGTGGTGGCGGCACCCTCGCTGCTCGCACCGGCTGCGGCTGCGGCGGCCGGCTCTGTGTTTCCAGTCGTGCCTCGCGCCGGACCGGAGGAGCCCGGCTGGGGCTGCGACTGCGACTGACCGTGGGACTGAGCCTGCGACTCAGCGCGCTCGGAGGCGCCCTGCAGGTGCCGGTCGCTCTGGCCGAGGGAGTCGTCGACGGACGACGGGCCGCCCACCGACTCGGCCGGAGTCATGACGGGAGGCGCTCCCACCTCCGCACGTGCGGCATCCACCCGTCCGGCATCGCCGGGGCCGGAACCCGGGGTGGGCGAGCCGACGCTGGCCGCGGCGGCGCTGCGACCCCCACCACCCATGCCTCCTGCGGCGTGCGAACTGCCGGAGGACCCCCCGACGCCACTCGACGGCGGCGTGTAGTCGGAGACGGTGCGCGGCGGGGCCGGCACCGAGGCCGCGCCAGGCCTCGCACTCGCAGCCGCACCCACCGGTGGGGCATCGCCCCGGGCGGCGGTCGGGACCCCCCCGACGTCGAGGCGACGCTCGAGACGGTCGAGGCGGGCGGCATACCCCTGCTCGCCGGAGGCGGACGGCAGCAGGATGCGCGCGCAGATGAGCTCGAGCTGCAGGCGCGGCGCGGTGGCGCCCGTCATCTCGGTAAGGCCCGTGTTGACGATGTCGGCCGCGCGGGAGAGCGCACCCGGGCCGAAGGCCGCCTGCTGGACGCGCATCCGCTCGAGCTGGTCCTCGGGGACCCCGCGAAGCACCTGCGAGACGCCCTCGGGCATGGCCGCGACGATGATGAGGTCGCGCAACCGCTCGAGGAGGTCCTCGACGAAGCGGCGCGGGTCGTGGCCCGACTCGATGACCTTGTCGATCTGGCGGAAGGTGCCCGCGCCGTCACCGGCGGCGAGGGCGTCGACGGTGCTGTCGAGCAACTCGCCGTCCGTGAAGCCGAGCAGCGACACGGCGCCGTCGTAGGTCAGCCCCTCGGGACCCGAGCCCGCCATGAGCTGGTCGAGCACCGACAGCGAGTCACGCACCGAGCCGCCGCCCGCACGCGTGACGAAGCTGAGCACGCCCGGCTGCACTGCGACGTGCTCCTGCTCGAGCAGGTGCTCCATGTAGGACGACAGCTTGGCCGGCGGGACGAGGCGGAAGGGGTAGTGGTGCGTGCGCGAGCGGATCGTGCCGATGACCTTCTCCGGCTCGGTCGTCGCGAAGACGAACTTCACGTGCTCCGGCGGCTCCTCGACGATCTTGAGCAGCGCGTTGAAGCCCTGCGGCGTCACCATGTGCGCCTCGTCGATGATGTAGATCTTGAAGCGGCTCTGCGCGGGGCCGTAGCTGGCCCGCTCGCGCAGGTCACGGGCGTCGTCGACGCCACCGTGGCTAGCGGCATCGATCTCGATGACGTCGACCGAGCCCGAGCCGCCGCGGGCGAGCGCCACGCACGAGTCGCACGTGCCGCACGGGATCGGCGTCGGACCCTGCTCGCAGTTCAGGCAGCGCGCGAGGATGCGCGCGCTCGTCGTCTTGCCGCAGCCGCGAGGGCCGCTGAAGAGGTAGGCGTGGTTGACCCGACCCGAGCGCAGCGCCTGCATCAGCGGCTCCGTCACGTGCTCCTGGCCGATGACGTCGGCGAAGCTCTCGGGCCGGTAGCGGCGGTACAGGGCGGTGGCCATGCCCGAAACCCTAACCGTCACGACCGACGCCGGGAACGCGGACCGAACCGCCCCGGACCGAGGTGGAGGGTGAACAGGTCGTGACGGATGGCCGCTGGGAGGGACAAGTGTCAGTAGTTGTGCCTAGGCTCGATGGACCGGTCGCGGCGCACGGTGCCCCGCGCTCGGACGGAGGAGGTAGCCATGCCCGATTCGACCTGGGACGCCGACGCGCTCGTCGCGCGCTACGACGAGGTGCGCGCGCACACGGAGGCGCTCGCCGGCCCGCTGTCCCCCGAGGACCAGACCGTCCAGTCCATGCCCGACGTGTCCCCGACGAAATGGCATCGCGCGCACGTCACGTGGTTCTTCGAGACGTTCGTGCTCGCCGACCACGAGCCGTCTTTCAAGCCCTACCAGGACCAGTACTGGTTCCTCTTCAACAGCTACTACGAGGGCGTCGGGCCCCGCTACGCCCGGGCCGAACGGGGCTTCATCACCCGTCCCGGCGCGCACGATGTCGGTCTCTACCGCGCCGACGTCGACGCCCGCATGCGCGACCTCGTCACGACGCTCGACGGGGGTGCCCTCGAGAAGCTGGGCTCGACCATCGAGCTCGGCTTCCACCACGAGCAGCAGCACCAGGAGCTGCTGCTCATGGACATCAAGCACGTCCTGTCGGTCAACCCCCTCCAGCCCGCGTATGCCGGCACGCCCCTGCACCCGTCCGATCCCGACCCGATCGGCTGGGTCGACGTCGAGGGCGGCCTCGTGGAGGTGGGCCACCGTGGCGGGGGCTTCAGCTTCGACAACGAGCTGCCGCTGCACCAGCAGTGGCTCGAGCCCTACCGCCTCGCCGACCGGCTCGTCACCAACGGCGAGTGGCTGGAGTTCATGGCCGACCACGGCTACGAGCGGCACGAGCTGTGGCTCTCCGACGGCTGGGGGAAGGTGCGCGCCGAGGGGTGGCGAGCGCCGTTCTACTGGAGCGAGCACGACGGCGCGTGGTTCGAGCACACGCTGAGCGGCACGCATCCGGTCGACCCGGCCCTGCCGGTGAGCCACGTCAGCCACTACGAGGCCGACGCCTACGCGACGTGGGCCGGGAAGCGGCTGCCCACCGAGGGCGAGTGGGAGCACGCCGTCGTCGCCGACGGGCAGGCCGACGCCTCGACGATCGGTGGCAACCTCGCCGACACCGAGACCTTCCACCCGCGTCCCGCCGGTCCGAGCACTGGTCACCTGCGCCAGGTCTACGGCGACTGCTGGGAGTGGACGAGCTCGGCCTACCTCGCCTACCCCGGCTACCACCCGCCGGCCGGCGCCATCGGCGAGTACAACGGCAAGTTCATGTCCGGCCAGATGGTCCTGCGCGGCGGCTGCGCCCTGACCCCGCCCGGCCACGCCCGCGCCACCTACCGCAACTTCTTCCCGGCCGGCTCGCGCTGGGCGCTCTCCGGTGTCCGACTCGCTGACGGAGGTGTCCCTGCATGACCGCTCGTGAGCCGGTCGTCACCGTCGCGCTCGACCCCGACTGGGCCTCGGAGGCGCTCGTCGACGACGTACGCCGTGGGCTCGCCTCGCAGCCGCGCACCCTGCCGCCGAAGTGGCTCTACGACGACGTCGGCTCCGACCTCTTCGACGAGATCACCCGCCTGCCGGAGTACTACCCGACCGAGTGCGAGCGGACGATCCTGCGCGAGCACGCCGACGACATCGTGGCCGCGTGCGACGCCACGACGGTCGTCGAGCTCGGCAGCGGCACGAGCGACAAGACGCGGACCCTGCTCGACGCGTTCGCCTCGGTCGGCAGCCTCGAGCGGTTCGTCCCCGTCGACGTCTCGGAGCAGACTCTCCGAGACGCCGCCGTGATGCTGTCGGAGCGCTACCCGTCGCTGCGGGTCGAGGCCCTCGTCGGCGACTTCACCCTGCACCTCGCCCACCTGCCGCGCGGGGGCCGGCGGCTCGTCGCCTTCCTCGGCGGCACCATCGGCAACTTCTACGTCGAGGAGCGTGCGGCCTTCCTCGGGGCGCTGCACGACAGCCTGGAGCCGGGTGACTGGTTCCTGCTCGGCACCGACCTCGTCAAGAGTGCCGACCGACTCATCGCTGCCTACGACGACAGTCGCGGCGTCACGGCGGCGTTCGTGAGCAACTGCCTCCGCGTGCTCAACCGCGAGCTCGGCGCCGACTTCGACATCGAGGCCTTCTCCTACGTCCCGTTCTGGGACCCGCACCAGGAGCGCATGGACCTCAGGCTGCGCGCCGACATGCCACAGCGGGTCACGATCCCCGGGGCTGATCTCGCTTTCGAGCTCGCGCACGGGGAGGAGATCCGGGTCGAGATCTCGACGAAGTTCCGCCCCGAGCAGCTGCGCGACGAGCTGGGCGCGGCCGGCTTCACCGTCGAACGCACCTGGACCGACGGCGACGGCGACTTCGCCCTGACGCTCGCACGACGGGAGTCCTGAGCCGGCCCCCGGTTCCGTGGCGCGTCGGGTCGTGGGTGAGACTGGGGCGACCCACGTACGACACCACGTAGGAGACCTCGGCATGACCCCTCGCAGCCTCTACCGCCGGATCGCCCTCGCGGAGGTGGTGACGTGGGCCCTGCTTCTGGTCGGGATGGGCCTGAAGTACGTCACCCGCACGACCGAGCTCGGCGTCAAGGTCTTCGGGCTCGCGCACGGCGTCGTCTTCATCGCCTTCTGCCTCGTCACCGTCCTGCTCTGGGTCAACCAGCGGTGGACCGCCCGGGAGGGTCTGCTCGGGCTCCTGAGCGCGGTGCCGCCCTTCCTGACCGTCTGGTGGGAGCGCCGTCTCGAGCGCCGCGGGCGGCTGGACGGCGACTGGCGCCTCGGCCGAGACGGTGACACGCCGACCACCCTGCCCGAGCGCGTGGTTGCCGCCCTGATGGCCCGACCCATGGTCGCCGTCGGCGTGGGGATCGTGGCCGTGCTCGCGCTCACCGGCGTCGCGCTCCTGCTCGGCCCGCCCGTCGCCAACCAGGGCTGACCCCCCCGTCGAGTGGGCAGTTTCCCACCACGTCCCCCGGGAGAAAGTGCCCAGTCGAGGTGCCGGGTCCGGTCGAGTGGGCAGTTTCCCACCACGTCACCGGGAGAAAGTGCCCGGTCGACGTCGTGGTCCGTCGAGCGGGCCGTTTCTCCCGGTCAGCCCACTCGGAGCCGGGCGGCATACGGTGGCTTACGACAGCTCGACAGGGTCGGCGAAGGGATGGGTGCAGATGGGTGCGGTCGCAGTGCTGACCGGTGAGGTCCGTGCGGAGGGCGTCGGCAAGACGATCGACGAGACGACCCTGCTGCTGCCCACCGATGTCAGCGCCGACCCCGGCGAGTGCATCGTGCTCCGCGGGCCCAATGGCTCCGGCAAGACGACCCTCCTGCGGATCATCGGCGGCCTGCTCGTCCCGAGCACCGGCACGGCCACCATCGGCGGCCGCGAGGCCGACGAGCGCGACCGCGCCGTGCGCGCGGCAGTCGCGGCCCTGCTCGGCGCCCCGACGACCTACCGCGACCTGACCCTCATCGACCACCTCGTCCTCATCGACTCCACGTGGGGTGGCCAGCCCGCCACGTCCGACGACCGCAGCCTCGCGCTCCTCGACCGCCTCGGCATCGCCCATCTCGACGATCGTTTTCCGCACGAGCTGTCGTCGGGCCAGGAGCAGCTCTTCCGCCTCGCACTGACGTTCTCGCGGCCGGCGAGCGTCGTGCTCCTCGACGAGCCGGAGCAACGGCTCGACACCGCCAAGCGCCAGGTCGTCGCCGAGCTGATCCGCGAGCGCACCGAGGCCGGCGGCACCGTCGTCATGGCCTGCCATGATCCCGAGCTGACAGCGAGTCTCGCGACCCGCGTCGTCGACGTCGTGCCGGCCCGCTGAGCGTGGACCCACGATGAGCAAGCGCAAGCGGCCGGCCCGCCCCAAGGCCGTCCCCAAGGCCGTCCCCAAGGCCGTCCCCAAGGCCGTGACGGAGCGATCCCCCGAACGGTCGCCGGAACGAGCGCCCGAGCCGACGGCATACGAGCGCCGGGAGCCCGCGCCGGTCCCGCCCGTTGAGGTCGACTACGACGACCACGACCTGCTCGGCCAGGCCGACTGGGTCATCGGCGGCGACGCCGCGCGCAAGGCGCGGCAGCAGGGGCTGTATGCCGGCTACGTCCTCTTCCTCGGCGCCCTCGTCTACGGCCTGCCGATCGTGCAGGCGGTCTTCCGCACCTCAGACGCCCGTTCGCTCGGTGAGCAGCTGAGCTCCCCCGTCGCCATCGCCCTGCTCGTCGCCTCGGTGGTCGCGCTGCTCGGGGCTGTCGTCTTCGCGGGCCGCTTCCGCGGACCCATCGTCCCCCCGATGCCGTGGATCGACCTCGTGCTGCCCGTGCCGATCGACCGTGCGCTCGCGCTGCGCCGGTGGTGGCGCTACGCGGCGGTCGGTGGCCTCTTCGTCGGCGCGCTCGGCGGCCTGACGATCGGTGGCGGCCTCGCCTTCGCCCGCCTCGGGGGTGTGGCGACCGTGGCCGTGTCGACCCTGGCTGGGACGGCGCTCGGCGTGCTCGCCAGCAGGTTGTGGCTGTGGTCGCAGGTGCGCTCGTGGCCCGGTCCGGACCGTGGCCTCAGCCTGCTGTGGCGGGTGCCCGACGCCCTGCGCGAGCTGCACGCGGAGTCGCTGCGCGCCCACTCCGCCAACACGTCCACGATGGCCGGGTCGGCACTCACCGGCAACCTGCGCACGGCGAGGCTCGCCCTGACCCGGCCGGTCCGTCACGGCCGCTCGGCTCGACTGCGCCCCGGCCGCCCCTTCGGGGTGCTCGTGCGCCGCGACGTGCTGGGCCTACGGCGCACGCCGGGCGCCTTCCTCTCGGGGCTCGGCCTGACGGTGCTCGGCGGGGCCATCGTGACGTGGGCCTTCACGCAGCCGGCGGCCCCGAGCATCGCGGCGACGATCGGGCTGCTGCCCCTCTACCTCGGCTTCGGCGCGTGGTCCGAGGGCCTGCGCCTGCAGGCCGACAACGTCGGCACCCCGTCCCTGCTCGGCACCGGTGAGGTGACCGAGGCCGCCGCGCACGTGGTGGTGCCGACGGTGCTGACGCTCGTGGTCCTCGGCGGCTGGGTGGGCGTCGCCGTCGGGGCCGGGTCGCTGCCCGCCAGCGCGCCGCTCTCGCTGTGGCTCGTGCTCGTGCTCGTCGTCTCGGGCAACGTGCTGGCCGCCTTCCGCGGGTCCCCGACCTTCATGCTCCGACCGCAGATGGTGGCGATCTGGTATGCCGTGCCCGGCCTGACCGTCGTCCTCCTCGGCTCCCTCCTCGCCGTGCTGACGAAGAACGGCAGCTACACGTGGCTGTCGGTCGTGAGCTGGCTCGTCTACGCCGTCCTCGCGTGGGCCGTGTCGAAGGTGCGCCGCCTCACCTACCTGCACCGGGCCTGAGCGCCGGCAACCCGCTCGCGGCGCCGACCACCACTGGTTAGGTTCGAGGCCATGAGCGAGCTGCGCACCCGAGACGTCGTCGAGTCCGACCTGCCCGCTGTCCTGGCGATCCGCAGCCGCTCCTTCGGCCACCTGGGAGCCGGCGGACAGGCCTGGTGGCAGCGGGTCTCCGAGGAGACGCTCGGCGGGCGGATGCTCGCCGTCGTCGACGAGTCGGACACCGTGCTCGGCGCCGGCCGCATCCGGCCCTACCAGCAGGCCTGGGGCGGGCGGTTGCTGCCCATGGGCGGAGTCGCCGGCGTCTACGTGGAGCCGAGCGCCCGCGGCCGTGGCGTCGCGACGACTCTGACCCGTGCGCTGATCACCCGGATGGTCGAGCTCGGAGACGCCGTGTCGTGCCTCTTCCCGACCACGGCCACGCTCTACCGCCGCTCGGGCTACGAGATCGGTGGCGCCCAGACCCGGGTGACGTATGCCGCCCACCACCTGCGCGACCTCGACGCCTCCCGGACTGGGCTCGGCCGAGCCCCCGGGCTGCGCCCCGCGACCCCGGGCGACGCGCAGCACCTGCACGACCTCGCCATCGAGGCCGCTGTCCGGCACGGCATGAGCGGACCGATGGTGCCGTCGGTGGCGACGCTCGAGGGGGAGCTCGAGCGCGACGAGCTCATCGCGTACGTCGTCGACGGCGGCTTCGTCGTGTACGACCTCACCGAGGAGGCGGCCACGGTCGAGTACCTCGTCGCCACGACGCCCGAGGCGGCAGCGACCCTGTGGGGCGTCGTCGGGTCGGGCTCCTCGGCAGTGCCGACGGTGCACACCTACCTCGACCCGCGCGACCCGGTCATCCTCGTGATCGGCGGCCTCCCGACGACCGAGGTGCGGCAGGTCCCGTGGATGGGCCGGGTGATCGACCTCGGGGCGGCGTTCGGAGCGCGCGGTTTCAGCCCGCACCTCTCAGTGGCCGCCGACCTGGAGGTGGACGACCGCGACTCCCCCACCAACGCCGGGCGTTGGACGCTCTCGGTTGCCGGAGGCCGTGGGACCGCAACCCCATCCCCAACCGCAAGCGGCACCGACGCGCCCGCGGTTCGAGATGACGCCGCGACCGACGTGTCCGACGGGGTCACCTCGAACCGGAGCGGTGGCGGGGCCGCCGGGGACGAGGCGTTGCGTGTGGAGGCACGGGGGCTGTCGGCGCTCTGGTGCGGCTGGTCGGTGTCGCGGCTGCGCCAGGCGGGACTGGCCTGCGGCGGCAACCCGGACGGCGACGCCGCCCTCGACGCGATCTTCGGCTGCACGCCCTTCATCACCGAGTACTTCTGACGACGCCCGCCGAGGGCGGGTGGAGGCGATTCGTCGCGACCCAGCGCGACGGGATACCTCGATCCGACGAGGCCAACGGCGGGTGGAGGTGATGCCCCGCGCCCCGCAGCGACGGCATGCCTCCAACCGGCAAAGCGTCCCTCAGTCGACGACGACGGCGGTGACGTGCTCCGGCTCGCGGACAGCCGGGAGCGCGAGCAGCGCGACGACCGCCATGGCGCCGACCACGAGCAGCGAGTGGAGCACGCCGACGTGGTCACCGAGGAAGCCCAGCAGCGGCGGGCCGGCGATGAACGCCGTGTAGCCGATGGTGGACACGACGCTCATCCGTGCCGCGGCGCGCCTCGGGTTGTCAGCGGCAGCGCTCATCCCGACCGGGAAGCCGAGGCTCGCGCCGATGCCCCAGATCGCCGCACCGACGAAGGCGAGCACCGGGCCGCCGAAGACGACGAGGAGGCACCCGACGACGGCCGAGACGAACAGGACGCGGAGCACGGGGACGCGGCCACGCCGGTCGAGGGCGCGCGTGCCGAGCAGGCGGCCGGCCGTCATGGCCGTCAGGAAGACCGCGAAGCCGATGACGCCGACCCAGCGCTCGAGCCCGTAGCCGTCCGACAGCGCCACCGCGACCCAGTCGTTGGCCGTTCCCTCGGTGAAGGCGGCGGCGAGCACGACGACGCCGATGAGCAGGGTTCGGGGCTCTCGCCAGGCGGCACCGATCCCGGCCTCCGACCGCACCTCCGCACCGGTCTCGTCAGTCTCGATCGAGCGTGGCAGGAAGGCTCGCAGGAACCACGGGCTGACGGCGAGCAGCAGCACGACGACGCCAAGGAGGTGCGCGGCGACGGGCACGTGCAGGAACGACAGCGCTGCGCCGATGAGAGCGCTGACCACCGTGCCACCGCTGAACGCGGCGTGGAAGTGCGGCATGATCGCGCGGCCGAGGAGGCGCTCGACCTCGGCGCCCTCGAGATTCATGGACACGTCGAAGACCCCGGTGCCGATCCCCACGAGCACCAGCCCGGCCATCACGACCACGCGGCTGTCGAGGACGTCGACGCCGAGCCCGACGCCGAGCAGGCCGATGCTCTGGATCACCGCCGCGCCCAGCAGGGTGCGTGCGGCCCCGAGGTGGTGGACGATCCAGCCCGAGAGCGGAAGTCCGACGACCGAGCCGAGCGAGGCTGCAAGCAGGGTGAGCCCGAGCTCTCCCGCCGAGAGACCCAGCTCGTGCTTGATGTCCGGGACCCTGGAGGCGAAGGCCGCGAACGCCGCCCCGTTGATGGCGAAGGCCGTGAAGACGGCGGTGCGCGCCGTGCGGACGACGGCTGCCGGCGGGGCACTGACGACGGACATGACACAAGCCTCTCAAAGATTGATTGAGCGATGGAGCCGGGAGGGAGCGAGCAGCCGGCTGACCGGCGTTCAACATCGCCCCACTTCGAATCGATTCGACTCGAATCGTTTCGATAGCATGCCGAACATGGTTGCCCGAGGTCAAGCGCGTCCGACGCTCCGCGATGTCGCCGAGCGGGCCGACGTGTCGGTGTCGACGGCCTCCCTCGTCTTCAGCGGGAAGGGCCCCGTGGCGGAGGCCACCGGCGACCGGGTGCGGGCCGCCGCGGCCGAGCTCGGCTTCACCGGGCCAAACCCGCTCGCCTCCTCCTTGCGCCAGGGTCGGTCCGGGGCGATCGGCGTCCTCGTCGAGGGACGGCTGCGGATGGCCTTCCGCGACCCCTTTGCCATCGCCGTCCTCGACGGGCTGGCCGAGGTGCTCGAGGCAGTCCCCACCGGCATGCTGCTCATCGGGCAGCCCACCGGGTCGGCCCGCTCCGTCGTCCCCCGGCTCGCCCCGCTCGCCCTCGACGCGGTGGTCTTCTCGCTGTGCGGCCCAGGCGAGAACCCCGCGGTGGAGCACCTTGCGGCACGCGGCATACCGATGTTCAGCACCGGCGTGCCCGATGACCGCCGCGTCACCCAGGTTCGCCTCGACGAGCGCGCCGGCGGGGCCACCATCGCCGAGCACGTGCGCGCGCTCGGCCACCGTCGCGTCGCGCACGTCGCCATGCCGATGCTGCCGACGAGCACGGCCGGACCGGTCCCGGACGCAGAGGTGCGGCCAGGCGATGCGAACGTGCCGAGCGTCGGCCGCCTGCTCGGCTTCCGCGACGTCTTCGGGGCGGACGCCCCCGCCGTCCAGACCGGGGACGGCTCGTCGGTCGAGGGCGGCATCATCGCCGGGCGGCTGCTGCTCGACGTGCCGCGGAGCCAGCGGCCGACGGCCGTCGTGGCGCAGTCCGACGTGATCGCCGCCGGCGTCATCCTCGCGGCCGAGGAGCTCGGCCTGCGCGTGCCCGAGGACCTCAGCGTCACCGGCTTCGACGGCGTCGACCTGCCGTGGCTGCCCCACCGCTTGACGACGATGGACCAGCAGGGTCGCGAGAAGGGCCGCCTGCTCGGCACTCTGGTGCGCAAGCGGCTCGACGGCAAGCGGGCCCGGAGCGTCACCCAGCCGGCGGTGCTGCGTCTCGGCACGACGACCGCTGCGCCGGCCTGAACGAGCCGCCGGCACGGAAGAGGACCCACAGGGCCCCGGACACAGGGACACCCCGCGTACCTGGAAGAGCCCTCCTACCCTTGCTGCATTCCTGCCCTGGGGGAGTTCGGAGGGGTACCACCACGCGGGGTGCCGACGGCAAGTGTATGCCGCCCCGACGTCAGCCTGAAATCGCCCCCTGCGTCGTGGCCGGCGTGGCCGCAGCCGCCCTTTCGGGGGCACGGACACCGTTGACGAGCGGCGGCAGTCGGCGCTCCACGAGGAGCGCGATGACGACGAGCAGCAGGCAGCCGCCGACGAGGAAGGCGATGTAGACCATCCCGAGGCCGCGACCGATCAGCACGCTCGAGACGACGGGGCCGACCATGAAGGCCACGGAGAACATCAGCGAGCTGAGGGCGTTGTAGCGGCCACGCAGGTGGTCGGGCGCGAGGTCGTTGACCATGGCGGCGCTCGTCGGCTGCAGCATCGTCTCGCCGAGGCCGAAGACGCCCGCACACGCGCAGAGCAGGACCGTCGCGGCGAGCGTGCCGGGCACGAGGGAGGTCGCGCCGAGGAGCGACCAGGCCACCATCCAGGTCAGCGCCATGACGACGGCGACGCGCGTGCGCCGCCGTCCCTCGATGCGCTGGAGCACGACGAGCTGCAGGACGACGATGACCACGGTGTTGGCGGCGAACGCGTAACCGAGCCCCTGCGTCGAGATCTGCCCCTCGGCGCGGGCGTAGGCCGGCATGCCGGCGTTGAGCTGGGGATAGCTGACCAGGGCTGCGACCCCGACGAGCAGCAGCAGCGCTCGCAGCCGCGGGTCGCGCAGCAGCGCGAGGTAGGAGGCCTTCTCGTCGCCGGCGTCGGCCGGGCGCTCGACCTTGTCGCGGGCGTGGCGCAGCGGGACGAGCAGGATGAAGAGTGCCGGCAGGTAGCCGAGGGCGTCGAGCAGGTAGATGGTGACGAACGTGCCCGGGCGGGCCACGTCGACGAACTGGCCACCGACGATGCCGCCGATGCCGATGCCGAGGTTGAGCAAGGTGAAGTTGATGCCGAAGTAGCGCTGCCGCTGCTGCGTCGGGATGAGGTTGCCGATGAGGGCGCTCGAGGCCGGCCAGGTGATGCCGAAGCCGTAGCCCATGAGCACGACCGCGAGCGCCGCCTGACCGGTGCTCGTCGCGGATGCCAGCACGACGTCGGCCAGCAGCAGCGCGACCAGACTGCTCGCATAGACCCGTCTCGGGCCGATGCGGTCGATGAGCGCCCCGGCAGGCGCGACGAGCACGATCCCGACCGCGGCCTGCAGGGCCAGCAGCAGGCCGACGGTCTCCAGCGGGATGCCGCGCACCTCGTGGAGGTAGACGACCATGAAGGGCAGGACGAGGCCCGTGCCGATCGACTGGAATACGACGGTCGAGACGAGCAGCCGGCCCTCCCGCGGCAGGTCGTGCCAGAACGAGGACAGCGGCGGACGGGGGGCGGCGGTGCGGCTCACCGGGGCAGTCTGCCGGTCGCCACCGACAGCGGCCGCACCAGGTCACGCGAGGTCACGTCAAGCCGCGAGACGACAACGGCCCCCATCGCGCTGGGCACGAAGGGGCCGTTGCTCTTGGCGGAGGATGGGGAGAACCGTCGTCTCCGCTTCGCTCCGACTCCTCCCAGATCCGGGAGACTCCGCCATACGACAGATGCCCCACCACGCCGGGCGTGGTGAGGCATCTGTCAGATGGCGGAGGATGGGGGATTTGAACCCCCGAGGGTTTTATCCCAACACGATTTCCAATCGTGCGCACTAGGCCACTATGCGACGCCTCCGTGCCCGCGACGAGGCCACCAGGGCGGCGTCGGATGCACGGGCCAGCACAGGCTACCGGCACGGGCACGCCCGGCCCAAACCGGGGGTGCCGGGCGACGCCCGCCCTTACCCAGCCTGATGCGGCAACTATCAGGCTGGCAGGGCACAATGTGGTGGCGGCTCGTGCAGACGAGCCGACGAGAGAGGACTCAATGACCTACCCGAACACGCGAGGTCCGGCCACGCACCGCTCGCGCGAGGCTCTGCGACGCGAGCTGACGTCCGGTTTCCGTCGCGCCGTCGGGCTCACCGCTCTCGGCACCATCGTCCCCGGTGCGGGCCTCACCCAGACGCGCAGCCGCAAGATCGGGTGGGCGCTGCTGCTGCTTGCGATCGCCTCTGTCGTGGGGGGCGCGTTCTACGTGATGCGCACCGGCGCGACGAACGCCGCCCTGTCCGTCGTCGCACGCCCCACGGTCCTGCAGGCGATCGCCGTCGCGTTCGTCATCGGCGGTGTCCTCTGGTGCGGCTCGATCATCCTGACCGCGGTGCAGTCCCGGCCGACCCGGCTGGACCGCACCCGCACCCGTGTGCTCGCCGCCTTCACGACGCTCATGGTCTTCCTCGTCGCAGGGTCGTCGTTCAAGGTCGCCGAGTACGCCTCGATCACCCAGAGCACCGTGGCGAAGGTCTTCGGCACGACGTCGCTGAATTCCGGCTCCGGCGCGCAGATCGCGGAGGGCGCGGACCCCTGGGCCAACCAGGCCCGGGTCAACATCCTGCTGCTCGGCTCCGATGCGGGCGCCGACCGCGTCGGCATCCGCACCGACTCGATGATCCTCGCCAGCATCGACACCAAGACGGGCCGCACGGCCCTGGTCTCGATGCCGCGCAACCTGCTCAAGGCGCCGCTGGCCCCCAAGAGCCCGCTGCGCGCCATCTACCCCTCCGGGTACTTCGGCTCGCCCGACAGCAGCTGCGACCAGGGTCCCGGACAGTGCATGCTGACCAACCTCTACGTCGACGCCGAGAACTACGGCAAGGCGCACCCCGGCGCCTACCCCGCCGGCGACCAGCCGGGCCGTATCGAGCTGCGCGGCGCCGTGCAGGAGATCACCGGCCTCACGGTCGACCAGATGGTCGTCATCGACCTCAAGGGTTTCTCGCGCCTCATCGACGCCATGGGTGGGCTTGACATCAACGTCAAGCTCAGCGGCAACAACACGAAGCTGACGATCGGTGGGGAACACGACGCCAGCGGGCGCATCTTCGGGGTCAAGGGGTACTTCGAGCCGGGCCTGCAGCACCTCGACGGCTGGCACTCCCTCTGGTACGCCCGCACCCGTGCAGCTGACAGCGACACGTACCGCCAGATGCGACAGCGCTGCGTCGTGCAGGCGATCGTCAAGCAGGTCAACCCGGCCCAGATGGTGACGAAGTATCCCGAGGTCGCCAGCATCCTCAAGGACAACATCTACACCGACATCCCGGTCCAGCACCTCCCGGCCTTCGTGACGCTCGTCGAGCGGGTCCAGAAGTCGAAGATCACGAGCGTCTCGCTCACCCCGGCGCAGCAGGACTACGTCGACCCGGACTACACGATGATCCGCCAGCTCATCCAGAAGGGCATCGCTGCCCCGAAGCCGTCGGCGCCGAAGCCGTCGACGACCACCACGAGCACCCCGACCAAGACGAAGTCGGCCACGACCGCCGTCGCGGACTCCTACGAGACCTGCTGACGGGGCAGCTCGACGGCACACAACAACAAAGCCCCCGGCCGATGGCCGGGGGCTTTGTCACAAACGACTGAGGTTGGTTGTCGCTCGTTGCTGTTGCTCTCGAGTGATCAGAGCGGGCGAACTGCGTCGGCCTGCGGGCCCTTCGGACCCTGTGTGACCTCGAACTCGACTCGCTGCGCCTCGTCCAGCGAACGGTAGCCGTTCGACTGGATGGCCGAGTAGTGGACGAAAACGTCGGGGCCGCCGCCGTCCTGGGCGATGAAGCCAAAGCCCTTTTCAGC
Source organism: Terrabacter sp. FW104-15G4B (assembly GCF_058790095.1). Classification (NCBI taxonomy): domain Bacteria; kingdom Bacillati; phylum Actinomycetota; class Actinomycetes; order Micrococcales; family Intrasporangiaceae; genus Terrabacter; species Terrabacter sp. FW104-15G4B. The sequence goes on from NZ_JBYTCI010000008.1 coordinate 51,664, forward strand.
GTTGAACCACTTGACGGTGCCCTGTGCCATACGGGTAACTCTTCCTTCTTTAGCGTGTGGGACGACGCACCTCACGCGCCCCAAGCTGCCGCTTTGACTCCACTCGGTGGGCGAACCCACCGAAGCCGAAAAAGAAATCCCGTCATCGATGTGGATGACGGGCACTTGCTCGACGTCGAGGAACTGCAACTGCAACCGCGACGAACCTAGCAGAATCCCGTGCGGTCGGCCTGTCGTATGACTCGGATTTTCCCGGTTCACGAACGGTTCGCCGGGCCGTCACGCCGGGTGCCGCGAACGGCGAGCCGCGGGGCCCGATCGCCGCGGATGGTCGCCACCATGTCGACGACGCGTCGGCTTGCTCGCACGTCGTGCGCGCGGAAGACAGTGGCACCGAGCCAAGCAGCGACGGCGGTGGCCGCGAGCGAGCCTTCGAGGCGCTCCTCGGGCGGGAGGTCGAGCGACTCCCCGACAAAGTCCTTGCGTGACATTGCTTGCAGCACAGGGTAGTTCAGTGCGACGACGTCAGCCGTATGCCGCAGCACCTCTAACGAGTGCGCCGTGGTCTTGCCGAAGTCGAGAGTGGGGTCGACCAGGATTCGCTCCCGGGGTATGCCGGCCTGCTCGGCGGCATGGGCACCGTCGGCCAGGGTGCGCAGGACGTCGTGCACGACGTCGAGCGGGTCGTCGCCGTAGGTGACGTCGACCGGATCGGTCCGCGGTGGGAGACCACCGGTATGTGAGATGACGTAGCCGGCTCCGATGGACGAGGCGACGTGCACGAGGTCGCGGTCGTGGCCTGCCCACGTGTCGTTGACGAGGTCGACGACGCCGGCCGCCTCACGAGCCACCTCGGAACGCCAGGTGTCCAGGCTCAGGATCACGTGCGGGTGCTCCGTTCGTGCCCACTGCAGGAACGGGACGACGCGTCGGGTCTCCTCGTCGGCATCGACGACCTCGCCCTCCTGACCGGCCCGGACGCCACCGACGTCGACGAGGTCTGCGCCGAGCTGCACCGCGTCGAGGAAGGCGGACTTCGCGGACTCGAGGTCGGAGTGTCGGTTGCCGCTGAAGAAGGAGTCGCGGGTCCGGTTGACGATCGCCATGACCGCCGGCGATGAGGCGTCGAAGCGCCTGCCCCGCAGGACGAGCGGCGCGGCTGACGGAAGTTCCAGCGGGGCCACCCGGCCGAGGATCTCGGCGATGCCGGGCGCGGGATCCGAGCCGGAAAGTCTGTTCACACTGTCGTATCTCACGGCGTCGGCACCAGGTCAACGGGTGAACGAAGCATGGTTGCCGAACTGTTACCATTGAGCAGCGGACAACATCCACGGCCTGGCCACGCTCCCGGTCTGGCCCCGGATGGCCTGCCGGTCCTGATCGTCCCGCAATGACGGTCGACCACCGAGCTCGCGCGATACGTCGACGAGGGCTTTGGCATAAGGAAACTGAATACAGAGATGTCGTACATCGTGTCGTTCTTCGCGGCCATGAACCGTCCGTCGAAGTCAGCGCCGGTCGGTCAGTACAACTCCAGCACCACCTATGAGGAGCGGCTCGGCCTGCTCTGACGGGAGTGCACCGCTGGGCTCACGGCGAGGCCAGCACCAGAACAAGAGGGACTCCGGATCTCCGGGGCCCCTTTTTTCATGCCCGGCCACAGCGTTGGGAACCAGAGGGCGCAGGGCGTCGGCGGAGGGCGTGGGATTCGAACCCACGATGGGCTATGAACCCATAGCGGTTTTCAAGACCGCCGCACTCGGCCACTATGCGAGCCCTCCAGACGTCCGAGGTGCTCCGGGACGTCAGGGGTCACGGTAGCGAGCGAACGCTCGTTCGTCATATCCACGCAGCAGACGGTGACCGGTTCCAATGGGTACGTTTGTTCTCGGAGCCCGCCGCCGACAGTTCGGCTGACGGGCATCCCATGAACGAGGGAGCCGGGATGCGGGAGCAAGGATCGGGCTACCTGACACGACCAGCGCCCAGCGGTCTGGCCGATGTCATCGACACCATCCTCGACAAGGGCGTCGTCATCGACGCCTACGCCCGAGTCTCTCTGCTCGGCGTCGAGCTGCTGACGGTCGACGCACGCATCGCCGTCGCCAGCGTCGACACGTACCTCCGCTTCGCGGAGGCCACCAACCGGCTCGACCTCGACGGCAAGGGCGGCCCCACTCCCGTCGAGCTGCTCACCGAGGGTGCTGGCAAGGCGATCCAGGGTGTGGCGACCAAGGTGGTGCAGGACAAGGTCGAGGGCGCGATCGACACCGTCAAGGACACGGTCGAGAACGTGGCGACCAAGGCCGCGGACAAGGTGGGCGACCTGGTCGAGAAGGTCGTCCCCGCCGACGACGAGTCAGCCCCCGACCGGGAGTCGACCCGGGCGCCGAGTCCCGAATAGCCCTGGTCGACCAGCCGGCACTCTCGCACGGGGCTCACGCATGCGAACGCATCCGCCCGTCCGGGGTAAGGGGGCGGCGCACGCGAACGACGAGCGAAGGGAAGATGCCATGGCCGAGCAGCCGGGGAACCAGACACCGGACACTGAAAGCGGGGCAGAGGTACGCGAGAGGCCCGTCGAGGAGCAACGGCGAGAGCCCGAGACGGCCGGACGTCCAGGCATCGCGGACGTGGCCACCGACCCGGTGCGCGAGGTCATCACGATCCCCGGTGAGTCAGCCGAGAACGGGGTCGCCGGCGAGGCGGATGCCACTGACACGGACGCTGACACGGACGCCGGCAGTGTCCCGGCCGCAGGCAGCGGCACCACCGACGTCGGCGCGGCCGATGCCGCCGACGCGAGCAGTGTCGGGGCCGCAGACACCGGCGTGGGCGAGGTCGGTGCGGGCGACAGGGACGTGGACAGCGCCGCGACCGGAGAGCCCGAAACGGACACCGGCGACACCGCCGACACCCCGGACACCGGGAGCGTCGATGCCGTGAACGCTGGCAGCGTCGGTGCAGGCGCCACCAGTGACGACGCGGGCGATCAGGCTGGTGCGGCCGCGAGCTCGGACAGTGAGCAGGTGGGTGCCGGTCCCGACGACGGGCACCTGCGGATCGGCGAGGAGACGTCGTCGTCGATCAAGTACTCCCAGGAGATCACCTCTCCCGAGGACGAGCCGGAGCGGGCAGGCCGCAGCCTGGCCACCACCCACCACGAAGTCATCAAGCAGTGGGCCGAGGAACGCGGCGGGACACCGGCGACCGTGGAGGGCACCGAGCACGGCGACCACCTCGGCGTGCTGCGGTTCGACTTCGGCGGCAAGAACGAGAACCTGCGCCAGGTCAGCTGGGACGAGTGGTTCCACACCTTTGACGCACGCCGACTGAACTTCATCTACCAGGAGCAGCGGCGCGACGGGAACCAGTCGAACTTCTTCCGGCTGGAGAGTCCCGACCGCGAGGACGCCTGACCTGCGCCCTCCTCTGCATCATGGTCCGCGTCAGATGAACATGGCCGGGTCGAGCCACTGGTTCGTGGCGTCGCGCTTCGGGAAGCGCACCACAGCCGGTATGCCGGTCGCCACCGCTCCTGCCGCAACGTCCTTGACCACCACGGAGTTGGCGCCGACCTGGACGTCGTCACCGATCCGGATCGGACCGAGCACGCGCGCGCCGGCACCGATCGTGACCCGGTTGCCGACCGTCGGGTGGCGCTTGATCCGTGCCATCGACCGGCCGCCGAGAGTGACACCGTGGTAGATCATGACGTCGTCGCCGACCTCAGCGGTCTCACCGATGACGACGCCCATGCCGTGGTCGATGAAGAAGCGCCGACCGATGCGGGCACCGGGGTGGATCTCGACGCCGGTCGCGGCCCGCGTGACGGTGGCGAGCACCCGGGCGGGCAGCCGCCCGCCCGGGCGCTTCCACAGCTCGTGCAGGCCGCGGTGGGCCCAGATGGCGTGCAGTCCCGGCGAGGTGAGGACGAGCTCGAGCCGGGACGCCGCCGCAGGGTCGCGCTCGACGGCGCCGTCCACGTCCTCGATGACACGCTCGGCGAGCTTGCGCACGAAACCCAGCGGGCCGGCATACGCCCGCTCATCCGTGACGAGCCCGCCCGCTGAGCCCGCGGCCTCACCACGGACCAGCGTCAGGGGCGACTCGGCCGCCGTGGGCTCGCGGTCGAACTTCGGTGCGGTGCTCATGCACGTCTCCTCGTGGCGCCGTCGGCGGCGTCAGTCGACGAGACCCTCGAAGAGGATCGTGGACAGGTAGCGCTCGCCGAACGAGGGGATGATCACGACGATCGTCTTGCCGGCGTTCTCCGGGCGCTGGGCGACCTGGACGGCCGCGGCGATGGCGGCGCCGGAGGACAGCCCGACGAGCAGGCCCTCCTCCGTAGCGGCGCGGCGGGCCCACTGCACGGACGTCTCGGCGTCGACGTCGATGACCTCGTCGTAGATCTCGGTGTCGAGGATCTCGGGCACGAAGTTGGCGCCGATGCCCTGGATCTTGTGCGGTCCGGGCTGTCCGCCGTTGAGGATCGCGGACTCCTCGGGCTCGACGGCGATGATCTGGACGCCTGGCTTGCGGGCCTTGAGGACCTGGCCGACACCGGTGATGGTGCCGCCGGTGCCGATGCCCGCCACGACGATGTCGACCTCGCCGTCGGTGTCCTTCCAGATCTCCTCCGCCGTGGTCTTGCGGTGGATCTCGGGGTTGGCCTCGTTGGCGAACTGGCGCGCGAGCACGCCGCCGCGCTCGGCCGCGATCTCGTCGGCCCTCGCGACCGCGCCCTTCATGCCGGTCGACGGGTCGGTGAGGACGAGCTCGGCGCCGAAGGCCCGCAGCAGGGCGCGGCGCTCCTTGCTCATCGACTCGGGCATCGTCAGCACGACCTTGTAGCCGCGGGCGGCACCGACCATGGCGAGCGCGATGCCGGTGTTGCCGGAGGTGGCCTCGACGATGGTGCCGCCGGGCTGGAGCTGTCCGCTGGCCTCGGCGGCGTCGACGATCGCGACGCCGATGCGGTCCTTGACGGAGTTGGCCGGGTTGTAGAACTCCAGCTTCGCGGCGACGGTCGCCTGCGCGCCGTCCGTAACCTTGTTGAGGCGCACGAGCGGCGTGTTGCCGATGAGCTTGGTCACGTCGTCGTAGATCGGCATTGCGGGTGCCCCTTCGGCCAGTTCCAGCGAAACGGTGGGTCGACTCGGTCGTCCCCGACAACCGAGTCCTCGTTATACATATTCCAACACGCCGTTATCCCTTGCCAAGTGGCCGCCCATGATTCGGGCGTATGCCGTGTGGCAGGGGCGAAGGGGACGAGCGTCACGTCGTGACGGCCGTCTCAGGGACTAAGCGCTTTCTAACTCGTCAGTAGAATCCCCGTCATGAGTGCGCTCCAGATCGTCGCCGTCGTCGTGTGCCTCGGCGTCACCGCCGTCGCCGTCGCCCTGCTGGTCAAGACGGTCAACCACTTCCTCGCGACGTTCCGCCTCGGCCAGCCCGAAGATCGGGGTGACGACAAGGGCGCCCGCACCCGGACGCTGCTGCGCGAGTTCCTGGGCCACACCCGGATGTCGCGGCTGCCGGTGGTCGCGATCGCGCACTGGTTCACGATGGTCAGCTTCGGCGTCCTCTTCTTCACGCTGCTGAACGCCTTCGGCCAGCTCTTCGCCCCCGACTTCGTGCTGCCCGTCATCGGGCACTTCTTCCTCTACGAGTGGATCACCGACTTCTTCGCCTTCGCGGGCTTCGTCAGCATCCTCGCGCTCATGGCGATCAGGCAGAAGAACCACCCGCGCTCGGCCCCCGGCGAGGACGGCCGCCGCAGCCGCTTCTTCGGCTCCACCTGGTGGCAGGCCTACTACGTCGAGCTCACCATCCTCGGCGTCACGCTCTGCATCGGCCTGCTGCGAGCGCTCGAGTGGACCCTGGCCCGCAAGACCGGCACCGGCATGGACAACGCCCTGCACTTCCCACTGACGGGCTGGATCGGCAGCTTCTTCACCGGGCTGTCGGTCGGCGCGATCGAGAACCTCATCGTCGTCATCGCCGCGATCAAGATCCTCATCTCGTTCGCCTGGATGATCACCATCGCGCTGCAGCCGACCATGGGTGTCGCCTGGCACCGCTTCCTCGCGTTCTTCAACATCTTCTTCAAGCGCCACGCCGACGGCCGCACGAGCCTCGGGGAGCTCCAGCCGATCCGTGTCGGCGGCGAGGTGCTCGACTTCGAGAACGTCGAGGAGCTCGACGAGGACGCCGCACTCGGCGTCGGCAAGGTCGAGGACTTCACGTGGAAGGGGCTGCTCGACTTCTCGACCTGCACGGAGTGCGGTCGCTGTCAGAGCCAGTGCCCCGCGTGGAACACCGACAAGCCGCTCTCCCCCAAGCTGCTCGTCATGGCGCTTCGAGACCACGCCGACGCCAAGTCGCCGTGGCTGCTGGCCTCCGAGGAGGTCCGTGCCGGTGGCATCGAGGCCGCCGAGGGCTTCAGCGACGCCACGAAGGGCGCGGTCGCCACCGAGCAGCTCGTCGGCGAGACCGGCTACGACATCCGCCACCCGCTGCAGGCCTACAACCCGCATGGGCCGGACGCCGTCATCGACGAGGACGTGCTCTGGTCATGCACGACCTGTGGCGCCTGCGTCGAGCAGTGCCCCGTCGACATCGAGCACGTCGACGCCATCGTCGACATGCGCCGCTACAAGAACCTCATCGAGTCGGCCTTCCCGGCCGAGCTGGGCGGCCTGTTCAAGAACCTCGAGAAGAACTCCAACCCCTGGGGCCTCGCGCCGCGGCTGCGGATGGACTGGGCCAAGGACCTCCCCTTCGAGGTCAAGCAGGTCGGCGGATCAGGGAGCGCCGCCGTCGAATCCTTGGATGAGGTCGACTACCTCTTCTGGGTCGGCTGCGCCGGCGCCTACGAGGACCGCGCCAAGAAGACGACGCGCGCCGTCGCCGAGCTGCTCGACACGGCTGGCGTCTCCTTCGCCGTCCTCGGCGACGGCGAGGCCTGCACCGGCGACTCGGCCCGCCGCGCCGGCAACGAGTTCCTCTTCCAGATGCTCGCCCAGCAGAACGTCGAGGCCCTCAACGAGGTCGGCGCGACGAAGATCGTCGTCACCTGCGCGCACTGCTTCAACACCATCAAGAACGAGTACCCGCAGCTGGGTGGGCAGTACGAGGTGCTGCACCACACGCAGCTGCTCAACCGCCTGGTCCGGGAGAAGCGCCTGACGCCCGTCGCCCGCCCGGGCGAGGCGGTCGCCACGGGCGCCGCGTCGACCGGCGCCAAGGTCACCTACCACGACCCCTGCTACCTCGGCCGGCACAACCAGGTCTACGCCCCGCCACGCGAGCTGCTCCAGATCCTGCCCGGCGTCGAGTACGCCGAGATGGAGCGCTCGAAGGAGAAGTCCTTCTGCTGCGGCGCCGGCGGCGCGCGCATGTGGATGGAGGAGAAGCTCGGCACGCGGATCAACACCAACCGCACCGAGGAGGCCCTTGCGACCGGCGCCGAGCGCATCGCCGTCGGCTGCCCCTTCTGCAAGGTCATGCTCTCCGACGGGCTCAACGCCGCGATCCAGGACGGCAAGGCGACCGACGCCGTCGAGGTCGTCGACGTCGCCCAGATGCTGCTTGCGGCCGTGCGCCGCGGCGACGACAGCGGCGAGCCGGCCCTGGCCGCGACGCCTGAGCCCCAGCCCGACCCGGAGCCTGCTCCGACCGCCTGAGCGCGCCGGACGGCATACGCCCGCTCCCTCGACCACGGCCTCCTCGCACTCGCGAGGGGGCGTCGTCGCGGCCGCGCCGTGGGAACGCTCTCATCCCGGCTTGCCGAACCCTTTTGGAGAGTGTTTGGTGAGCGCATGACTCAACGAAGAGATCGAGGTCGGGTGTCCGCGCGCGGGCTCCACCGACTGGCCCTCGTGGCCCTGGCTGTTGTCACAGCGGCCGTCCCCGCCATCGCCGTCACCCGTGCCGACGCGTCTCCTGCCACAGCTGTCACCGCAGCACCGGCCCCGGACCTCGGCGCGAACACCCTGGTGCTCGACCCCTCCATGTCGACCGACGACATCCAGGGCAAGGTCGACGCGATCGCAGCGGCCCAGCTGTCCAACGAGATGGGCCCCGAACGACACGCGATCCTCTTCAGGCCGGGCACGTACGGCACGGCCGACAAGCCGCTGAACTTCCAGGTCGGCTACTACACCGAGGTCGCCGGGCTCGGGCAGAACCCGGGGGACGTCGTCATCAACGGCTCCGTCTACGTGCGCAACCAGTGCAGCGCCTCCGGCTGCATCGCGCTCAACAACTTCTGGCGGTCGCTGTCCAACCTCACGGTCAACGTGACGAACCCTGGCTTCGGCTGCTACAGCGGCCAGTTCTGGGCGGTCTCCCAGGCGGCGCCTCTGCGCCGGGTGGACGTCAAGGGCCAGACCACGCTGATGGACTACTGCACCGGACCTTCCTTCGCCAGTGGCGGATTCATCGCCGACTCGCGCTTCGGGACCGTCATCAACGGGTCGCAGCAGCAGTTCTTCACGCGCAACAGCTCGCTCGGCAGCTGGACCAACGGTGTGTGGAACCAGGTCTTCTCCGGGACCGACGGCGCCCCGGCGGAGTGCTTCCCGGCCAAGGCGGCCTGCGGCGGCCCCTACACGACCGCCGCCAAGACGCCGGTCAGTCGCGAGAAGCCTTACCTCTACACGGATTCCACCGGCGGCTACCGCGTCTTCGTCCCGGCCGCCGCCACCGACAGCAGCGGCGTGACATGGGCTTCCGGCTCCACCCCCGGCCGCTCGGTCCCGATCGCAGACTTCTTCGTGGCCAAGCCCTCGGACTCGGCGCAGTCGATCAACCGTGAGCTGGCCCGGGGCCGCAACCTGCTGCTCACCCCTGGCGTCTACCACCTCGACCAGACCCTGCGGGTCAAACGAGCCGACACCGTCGTGCTCGGGCTCGGGCTGGCCAGCCTCACCCCCACCTCCGGCCAGGTCGCCATGAGCGTGGCCGACGTGCCTGGCGTCGACATTGCCGGCATCACCTTCGACGCCGGCCCGGTCAGCTCGCCGGTGTTGCTCCGGATCGGCACCCAGAACGCCACCGGCGGCCAAGGCCCGAGCCGGGCTGGGTGGAGCGACGCGAGCGACCCGACCGCCCTGCAGGACGTCTTCTTCCGCATCGGCGGTCCGCACGTCGGCAAGGCGACGGTGAGCCTCGAGGTCAACAGCGACCACGTCGTCCTCGACGACATCTGGGCCTGGCGTGCCGACCACGGCAACGGCGTGGGCTGGACGAGCAACACCGCCGACACCGGGCTCGTCGTCAACGGCGACCACGTCACGGCCACAGGGCTTTTCGTCGAGCACTACCAGAAGACCGAGGTCATCTGGAACGGCGAGCACGGCTCCGTGACGTTCTTCCAGAACGAGCTGCCCTACGACCCGCCGAGCCAGGCGGCCTGGAGGTCGGCTCCCGGTCACGACGGCTATCCGGCCCTGCTCGTCGGGTCCGGCGTGAAGAGTTTCTCGGGCGTCGGGATGGGGTCCTACAGCTTCTTCAACCAGGGCATCGACATCTTCGCCGAGAACGCGTTCGAGGTGCCCGCCACACCGGGCGTCCGGCTGCACGACCTGCTGACGATCTTCCTGGACCCCGCCAGCGGCAAGGGCGGAATCCGCAACGTCGTCAACGGCGTCGGCGGATCCTCGACCATCGCCAACCCGGACGTGCCGGTCACAGTCGTCGACTACCCCTGACCAGATCGCACCCGGCCCCACGGTGGTATGCCGTGGGGCCGGGTCTCGTCCATGGTCAGAAGACCTAGGGTGACCGGATGAGCGTCGACCTGCCCTCTCTTGCCCGGGACCTCGCGCCGACGGGCGTCCTGCGCGCTTCCATCAACCTCGGCAACCCGGTGCTCGCGCAGGGCACTCCCGAGGCGCCCAGCGGCGTGACGGTCGACCTCGCGCGCGAGGTCGGCGAGCGGCTCGGCGTGCCCGTCGAGCTGCTCTGCTTCGGCGCGGCGCGCGAGTCGTTCGAGGCGATGGCCCGCGGAGAGGCCGACCTCTGCTTCCTCGCCATCGACCCGGCTCGTGAGACCGAGGTGGCCTTCACGGCGCCCTACGCCGTCATCGAGGGCGTCTACGTCGTGCCCGACAGCTCGCCGGTTCTGTCGGTCGCCGACGTCGACCGCGACGGCGTGCGGGTCGGCGTCAAGAAGGGCTCGGCCTACGACCTCTTCCTGTCGCGCACGCTGCAGCACGCGAGCATCGTGCGCGGCGACGAGGGCGTCGACGTCTTCGTCGCCGAGTCCCTGGAGGCCGGGGCCGGCATCCGTCAGCCCGTCATCGCCTTCGCCGCCGGCCGCTCAGACGTGCGCGTCGTGGAGGGGGCGTTCATGCAGATCCGGCAGGCCGTCGGCACGCCGCGCACGCGCGAGGCGGGGACCGTCGCCTTCCTGCACTCCCTGGTCGAGGAGCTCAAGGCGACCGGTTTCGTCGCGGATGCGCTGGCGCGGTCAGGCCAGGCCGGCGTCGCGGTCGCAGCACCCGCCTGACGAGGGCCCAGGCTCGACCGGACGGCATACGACGTGGTGGCCCCGGGTTCGACAGAAGTGGTGGCCATCTGGGTAATTGAGGCGCACCATGAGAGGACCCGCACAGAGGATCCCGAAGCCCGAGGAGCCGACCATGCCACGACGAGACCCCATCGTGCCCGACGGCGTGCCCGTGCTGTCACGCGGCCGCCACCGCAACGCCCGCAAGGGCGCCTGCTTCATGGAGATGGCCTCGTTCCTGGCCGGTGAACGCTGGAGCGACCACCCCACCTGCACACACCCCGTGCTGGCCACCCTCGCCCGGTGCGTCAACGACATGCTCGACGAGACGCACCGGCAGCGCCTCGTCACGATGATCCCCGAAGTCGTCGGTCTCAACCCCGATGACCCGCGGGTCTCGACGGCGCTCGTGCTGACGACTGCTCGTGCGGCACTTCCCGTCGCGGCCGAAGAGCGCCAGAACGTCATGGCCCTGGCGATCCTCAACGCCGAGGGCCTGCTCGCCGAGCAGGACGGCCGGTCCTCCGGCCAGCTGTCCAAGGCGTCCCGAGCCGCTCTTGCCACCTCACCGGCCGCCGAACGCTGGGCACGGATCCACCTGGCGCGCATGGGCTTCAACCCTGCAGCGGTGCGGCCACCGAACGCCGCCAAGGTGGTGGCGCTGGCCGTCGACGGCATCGCCCGCGCCTGTATCGACGACCCGGAGGATCTACTGGTCAAGCTGCTGCGCGACGGGATCGACGTGGTGTCCGCCTTCGCGCCGCTCGCCCCGACGCCGATCACTGTCTCCTGGGCGACCCCACAGTCCTCGACCGAGAGTGCGCCGGCCAAGCGGACCGCGCCAGTCAGCCGCTGAACGGTCGCCTCTGCGGCTCGCTGCACATGGCAGTGGCCACGCCCGTCGAGGGCGTGGCCACGTAGCCGTCACGGTGGATGCCGCGTCAGCGGGTCTCTCGGAAGTCGACGTGCTCGCGCGCAACCGGGTCGAACTTGCGCAGCACGAGACGGTCGGGGTTCGTGCGGCGGTTCTTGCGCGTCACGTAGCTGTAGCCGGTGCCGGCCGTCGAGCGCAGGGTGACGACGGGACGCAGGTCGGTGTGCTTGGCCATGAGTGCTCCTCGGGTCTTCAGGTCACGAGTTCTCGCGACTGTAATGAGAACCATTATCGGCCGCGCTCCATTCCCTCCGCCGGCCGGGCGCGACGGCCGGCGGCGTGACCGGTTAGGAGAGCCCGGCGCTGGCGAGCCAGGCCTTGGCGACCGCACTGGCATCCTTCTTGTCGACGACGACCTGCTTGACCATGTCGGCGAGGGACGTCGTGTCGAGCTTGGCCGAGACGGCGTTCAGGTCCGCCTTGACGCTGTCGGCCTTGTCGGAGCGCACGAGCGGTACGACGTTGTCGGAGCCGAAGAGGCTCTGCGGGTCCTCGAGCACGACGAAGCCGTTCGCCGCGATCGACGGGTCGGTGCTGAAGATGTTGGCCGCCTTCACCTGGCCGTTCTTCAGGGCCTCGACCGTCGCCTGGCTCTGCAGCGGACGGAACTCCTTGGGCGTGATGTTGTAGACCGACTTGAGGCCGACGAGCCCCTGCTGGCGGCTCTTGAACTCCGGCGGAGCCCCGATGGTGAGGTCGGCCTGGTGGGCCGCGAGGTCGGGGATGGCCTTGAGCGACCACTCGTTGGCCGTCTCCTTCGTCACCGCGAGGGAGTTCTTGTCCTCGGCGGCCGACTTGTCGAGGACCGTCAGGCCCTGCGGGACAGCCTTCTGCAGGGCGGTGTAGACCTCGTCGGGCTGCACGACCTTGGCGCTCTTGTCGTAGAAGTTGAGCAGCGAGCCGGTGTACTCCGGCAGCACGTCGACCTCGCCGCCGGTGATGGCCTTGAGGTAGGTCTCTCGGCTGCCGATGTTGAACTGGCGGGCGACGGTCTTGCCCTTGGCCTCGAGCGCCTGGGCGTAGATCTCGCCGAGCAGCGCAGCCTCGGGGAAGTCGGCCGAGCCGACCTTGATCGAGCCTGCGGCGGCGGTCGAACCGCCCGTGGAGCCGGCGGCCGAGGAGGTTGCGCCCGCGAGCGGGTCGCTGCCGCCCCCGCAGGCGGCCAGCGGCACGACGGCGGCGAGCAGGAGGCCCGCGGCGAGGAAGCGCGTGCGTGTCATGTTCGGTCCCTTTCGGATGGGGTGCCCGTGGTGGCGGTCGCCTCCACGGGTCCGGGGCTTGCGGAACCGACGAGAGCGGCCTGCCGTGGGTCGACGGTCGGGCGGTCTGCACCGGTTGAGCCTGGTTCGGAGTGAGGATCGGAGCTGGTGACGCGTGAACGGGCAACACGCGTGGCCCGCCCGGAGATTCCCGGTGAGACGGCCCGCTTCTCGAGCAGGGCCAGGCAACCGTCGGCGAGCAGGGCCAGGAGCGCGACGAGGATCGACCCGCAGACCATCTCGACGTAGTCGCGAGAGGCCAGCCCGTCGATGAGGTAGCGGCCGAGACCCCCGAGGCTGACGGAGGCCGCGATGGTGGCGGTGGCGATGACCTGGAGAGTCGCGCTGCGCAGGCCGCTGAGGAAGAGCGGCAGCGCACACGGCGCCTCGACCTTCGCAAGCACCTGCCACCCCGTCATGCCCATCCCGCGGGCCGCGTCGCGCGCGGCCGGCTCCACACTGTCGATGCCGGCATACGTCCCCGACAGCAGCGGCGGGATCGCCAGCAGCACGAGGACGGCGATGCTCGGGATGACGAAGGCCAGGTCGCTCTTGATCAGCGGCCCGACGAACATCGACACGGCGAAGAGCAGGCCCAGCGTCGGGATCGCCCGTGCGGCGTTGGCGCCCGTGACGAGCCACCGGGCGCGGCCGCTGTGGCCGATCCACGCGCCGAGGGGGACCGCGATGACGAGCGCGATGACCAGCGTCAGTCCGGTGTAGACCAGGTGCTCGAGCACGCGGTTGGGCACACCGTCGGCGCCCTGCCAGTTGGCCGGGTCCGTGAACCAGCCCCAGACCGCGGAGAAGGTCATGCGGCCACCGCCCGGGTCCAGGGCGTGAGCACCCGCGAGACCACCAGGATGACGAGGTCGAAGACGAGGGCGAGCACCAGGCACGCGACGATGCCGACCCACACCTCGGTGGGGAACGAGCGGGCGTAGCCGTCGGTGAGGAAGTAGCCGAGCTGCGAGATGCCGATCAGCGAGGCGACGCTGACGATGCTGACGTTGCTGACGGCGGCCACGCGCAGACCAGCCGCGATGACCGGCACCGCGAGCGGTAGGTCGACGGCACGGAAGCGGGCGAAGGAGCCGTAGCCCATGGCGATCGCGGCCTGGCGCGTCGATCCGTCGACCGACGAGAGTCCGTCGGCGACTATGCGCGTCAGCAGGGCCACCGTGTAGATCGTCATCGCGACGATGACGTTGACCGGGTCGAGGATCTTCGTGCCGAGCAGGGGCGGCAGGAGGATGAAGAGGGCGAGCGAGGGGATCGTGTAGAGCAGGCCGGTCGTCGTGAGGAGGGCGGCCCGCAGACGGGGCTGCCGGGCGGCGAACCAGCCGAGGGGCAGCGCGATGACCAGACCGAGCACCAGCGGCAGCCCGGCGAGCCAGGCGTGCTGGCCGGCTCGGAAGAGGATGTCGCCGATGTGGTCGAGGGCCCAGCTCACCGGGCCGTCGCCTCCTCGGTCGAGGTGCTGCTCGCGGGCCCGGTGGACGTATCGGCCGAGGTGACAGGGGCGGGCACGTGCTCCTCCGCCTGGCCGCCGGTGAGGACGGCGGTGGCGTCGCGGCGCGCCTCGATTGCGGGGACGACCTCCACGGCCCGGATGGTGCCGACGAGCCGACCCGCGTCGTCGGCGACGACGCCTCGCCCGCTCGGGGAGGACAGCGCGGCGTCCAGCAGCCCGCGCAACGAGCCGGACGTGGAGGCGACGGTGCCGCCGCGGTGCAGCAGCGTGCGCGTCACCTCGGACTCGACCGCTGCAGCACGGACCCAGCCGAGCGGCTCGCCGGCGTCACCGACGCACAGCACCCACGTCGTCCCGACGGCGCGCACCTGCTCGGCGCTCGTACCGAGGCGCACCGTGGGCTCGTCGGCGAGCGAGAGCTCCGGCGCAGCGGCGAAGGAGAGGGCCCGGTAGCCGCGGTCGCGCCCGACGAAGCCGGCGACGAAGTCGTCGACCGGGTCCGCGAGAAGCTTGACAGGTGAGTCCAGCTGAGCCAGTACACCGCCCACGCGCAGGACCGCCACCTGGTCACCGAGCTTCACCGCCTCGTCGATGTCATGGGTGACGAAGAGGATGGTCTTGCCCAGCTCGGACTGCAGCCGGAGGAACTCGTTCTGGAGCTGCTCGCGCACGACGGGGTCGACGGCCGAGAACGGCTCGTCCATGAGCATGACGGGCGGGTCGGCGGCGAGCGCCCGTGCGACGCCGACGCGCTGCTGCTGACCCCCGGAGAGCTGCGCCGGGTAGCGCCTCGCCATGGCGGGGTCGAGCCCCACGCGCTCGATGAGCTCCATGGCGCGTGCCCGCGCCGTCCTCTTGTCGGCGCCCAGCAGCCGGGGCACCGTGGTGACGTTGTCGAGCACCGTGCGGTGCGGGAAGAGGCCGGCATGCTGGATGACGTAGCCGATGCCGCGGCGCAGCTCGGCGACGTCGAGTGATGCCGTGTCGCGCCCGTCGATCGAGATCGTGCCGGACGTCGGCGTGATCATCCGGTTGACCATGCGCAACGTCGTGGTCTTGCCGCAGCCGGAGGGCCCGACGAGGACGGTGATCTTGCCGGTCGGCGCCTCCAGGGTGAGGTCGTCGACGGCCAGGGCCCCCGAGTCCTCGGCGGTGCCCGACGAGTCGTCGTATCGCTTGGTCACGCCCTCGAAGCGGATCATGATCCTCAAGGTACCCGCCTGGGCCGACGGGCCCTCGAACGTCGTAGAGGGTCAGACGTCGACCGTGGCGCCGCCGGAGTGCACGATTCGGGTCACAACGGCCCCAGCGGGACCGGGCCGTGGCTCTCCGGCGCCGCCGAGCTGCTTGGCGAAGGTCGCCTCGACGAGCCCGGTGACCAGGGCGGTCCAGAGCCGGGCACGCACGAGCATCGCGTGGTCGGCGCGGGCCACCCGCACCAGCGAGGCGTCCAGGCCCCGGGACTGCATCTGCTCGACGGCTGCGCGCGTTCGCGCGAGCGAGCAGATGATGTCCCGGTCGCCGTGGATCAGCACCGTGCGCGTGCCGCGGCCCGGCTGCGGGTCACCGGGCTCGACCCACGGCGCGAGCCCGATGACGAGCCGCACGTCCGCCTCGTCGCCGACGAACATCGCCACACGCCCGCCCATCGAGTGACCGACGATGGCGATCGGGACGCCGGGGTAGGCCGCCCGCAGCTGCGCCAGCCCCCAGCGGGCGTCCTCGACGGGCATGGCGTCGGAGTTCCAGCCCCGCACCCGGAAACGCAGGCGTGCCACCGCGATCGGACCGGGGACCCGCGCGAGAGCCCGGGCGAACGGCACGAGTCGTGCCACGTTGTGCGACCACGCACGGTTGGGCTCGTGGCCGTCGACGGCGCCGCCGTGCATCACGAGGGTGACGACGGTCGCGCCCGTGGGGCGGGCGTCCCAGGACAGCGTGGCGAGCGGCATACGAACGTGGTCCTGCGCTGCGCTCACACCTGGCTGCGGTGGAAGTTGGCGAACGAGCGGCTCGCCGTGGGACCGCGCTGTCCCTGGTAGTGCGAGCCGTATGCCGCTGAGCCGTAAGGGTTCTCGGCCGGCGAGCTGAGACGGAAGAAGCAGAGCTGGCCGATCTTCATGCCCGGGTAGAGCATGATCGGCAGCGTCGCGACGTTGGACAGCTCGAGGGTGACGTGACCGGAGAAGCCGGGATCGACGAAGCCGGCCGTGGCGTGCGTCAACAGGCCGAGGCGGCCAAGTGAGCTCTTGCCCTCGACCCGCGCGGCGAGGTCGTCGGGCAGCGACACGCTCTCGAGCGTCGAGCCGAGGACGAACTCCCCCGGGTGCAGCACGAAGCTGTCCTCCTCGGGGCCGACCTCGACGAGCCGGGTCAGGTCGGGCTGCTCCGCCGCGGGGTCGATGTACGGGTACTTGTGGTTGTCGAAGAGCCGGAAGAACTTGTCGAGTCGCACGTCGACGCTCGACGGCTGGACCATCTGCGGGTCCCAGGGGTCGAGCACGACCCGCTCGGAGGCGATCTCGGCCCGGATGTCCTTGTCGGAGAGCAGCACGGGTCGAGGCTACAGCGCCGCACCGATTTCGCCCGCGACTCCTGCCCCGCGGACGTCCCGGCGTCCTATCGTCACGTCATGGACCCCTCGACCCCGGGCACGGGACGCGCCGACGACGACCTCCTCACCGACTTCCACACCGTCCTGCGGCGGATCCTCGAGGAGATGCCGGGCACCGACCGGGGACGGCGGCTGTCCGACGTGCTCCGCGACCACCTCGGTGTGGAGCCGCACCTGCTCGCCGTCGTCGCAGCGCAGGTGCCACCTCACCGGCTCGTCGACGCCGACATCGCCCTGTCGGAGGTCATGGCCGACCACCCGGACGCCACGGTGGTGGGTATCGCCGGCGACGCCCGCCACCACCTGTCGCTCGGCGATCTCGTGCAGGGTTCCCACGGCCCGGGCATGACGGTCGGCCAGGTCGACTACGACCGCATGCCGACGGGGCCGGGCAAGGACGACCAGCGACAGGTCGTCACCTCCGGGATCCGACTCTTCCGCTTCGGCGGGCAACCCGTCGCGGTCCGCCAGCAGGGCATGAACCGGCAGTTCGGCCGCGAGGTGGGCAGCATCGAGGTCGTCGCGCAGGACCGAGGGGTGTCGGACGCCCTCATGGCCCGGGTCCAGGAGCTCATGGACGAGCGCAGCGTCATCCGGGGACAGGTGATCACCTTCGGCTCGGACCCCTACGGGCCCGGGCTGGCCGGCGTGACCTTCATCGAGCGTCCCCGGGTCGACGCCGCTGCCGTCGTGCTCCCCGACGGCGTGCTCGACCGGGTGGCGCACCACGTCATCGGGGTGGGCGAGCACCGCGAGCGGCTCGTCGCGCACGGCCAGCACCTCAAGCGGGGCGTCCTGCTCTACGGGCCTCCCGGCACCGGCAAGACGCACACCGTCCGCCACCTGCTCTCGGCGACGCCGGACACGACGGCGGTGCTGCTGAGCGGGGGTTCGCTCCGCTTCGTCCACGACGCCGCCAAGGTCGCCCGCGCACACCAACCGGCGATCGTCGTCCTCGAGGACTGCGACCTCGTCGCCGAGGACCGTTCCTTCGCACCGATGGGCGCCTCGCCCCTGCTCTTCGACGTGCTCGACGCCCTCGACGGCCTCGATGCCGACGCCGACGTGGCCTTCATCCTGACGACGAACCGGGTGGAGGACCTCGAGGTCGCCCTGTCGCAGCGGCCGGGCCGGGTCGACCTCGCTGCCGAGATCCCGCTGCCCGACGCCGAGGGGCGCCGCGAGCTGCTGCGCCTCTACGGCGGGCACCTCTTCGGCACCGAGGCGATCTCCGCCGCTGCGGCACGGGCCGAGGGCACGACCGCGTCGTTCGCCAAGGAGCTCGTGCGGCGTGCGGTCCTGGCCGCGGCGCTCGTCGACGAGCCGCCGTCGGACGCGCATCTCGCCATCGCGCTCGACGAGCTGATGTCGGACGCGCAACGGCTCACGCGCAGCCTCCTCGGTGTGAACTCCCGTCCTGAGATGGACCCGGGCGAGGGGTGGGACGGCGTTCCGTCGGGCATGCCGTCCGGCCGGTTCCCGCGGCCAGGCCGCTCCGTCGCGGTGTTCGGACCGTCCCCGGACGGCGGGGTCACCCACCCCGGCTGACGGCGTGACGGGGCACACGGCATACGCCCTCGGTGGGCCTCGGCCGCCCGTCAGCCCGCGAAGGCGCGCACCGGCTGCCCGGGCACGGCCACGCGGACCCGGAAGACGGCGCCGGCCTCGGGCTCGGGGTCGTCGAGGTCCTCGCGGGAGGTCGTGATGTAGAGGTCGCACAGGTCGTCGCCCCCGAGCGTGCACGCCGTGACAAGCCGGACGGGGAGGGTCACCTCGGCGACCACCTCCCCCTCCGGGGAGTGACAGCGCACGCGTCCGGCGCCGTTGAGCGCCACCCACACGTTGCCGGCGCTGTCGACGGTGAGCCCGTCGGGGCTGCCGGTCTCAGGTGTCACGAACGGGCGCCGGTTCGTCAGCTCGCCGTCGACGACGTCGAAGACATCGGTGCGGCCGGTCGGGGTGTCGTTGTAGAAGGCGAGGCGGTGGTCGGGCGACAGGTCGATGCCGTTGGAGATGGTCACGTCGGGCAGCACGACCGCGACCTCCCCGGCCCCGTCGACGCGGTAGAGCGTGGCGCTGCCGGGCACGCGGTCGTAGCCCATCGTGCCCGCCCACAGCCGGCCCTCGGCGTCGACGCCGCCCTCGTTCATCCGGATGGAGGGGTCGCCCCAGAGGTCGAACCACGGCGTGGGTATGCCGTCCGGCTCGTCCGCGCGGGCCAGCCCTCGCTCGGTTGCGACCACCCACCCCCCGTTGGTGCGCGGCCGCACGAAGGCCGCGACGTCGCCCACATGCATCCGGTCGATGGAGCCGTCAGGATGCAGCGTCAGCACGTCACCGGCCAGCATGTCCACCCAGCGCAGTCCGCCCCACGTGGGCGACCACACCGGCCCCTCGCCGTGGTAGCAGAGAGTCTCGGTCACCTGCTCGAGCTCTCCCTCGACCATCGGACTGGAGGCGGCCATCAGTCCCACCACACGCCGACGTAGTGGTGCCCCTCGGGCACGGTGGGTCCGTCGACCAACCAGTCAGCAGCAGCGGCCGGGCCGCCGCTCCCCTCGGTGTCCGCATCGACCGTCATGGCGTCGACCTCCTCGGGAAGCAGGGTCGTGATCACGGCCACCCCACTGGCGTAGGGCCACTCGTCGTCGGGAAAGACCTGGAACTCCAGCACGTCGAGCTCGACCCGGACGTCATGGACCTCCGGGTGGGCGCGCAGGTCGAAGAGCACCCGGCGCACCGCCTCGAGGGGCAGGTCGTCGGGCCGGTTGGGTGCGATGCACCACTCGCAGTCGTTGCCGTCGAAGAACTGCTCGAGGGTCACGGCGACCTGGGCGCTTGCTCCCCCACGGGACCGGACGTGATCGACGAAGGCCTTCTGCTTGGCGAGATCCATGACGGTTTCGGCCCCTGGGGTCGCGTTCCTGACACTGGCGCGGTGTCGGCTACACTGACGCCGCGTGCCGCTCACGTACCCCTTCGCGGGGCACCGCCGGCGACCCGTGCGAGCGTAGCTCAATGGTAGAGCGCCAGCTTCCCAAGCTGGATACGCGGGTTCGATTCCCGTCGCTCGCTCAGATCAGACAGACCACGTGTTAGCGAAATAATGGGCGCGCGTGTTCGCAAAAAAGGGCGGCCCGCATTCAGACCTCCCGACCGCGGAACAACTCGCCAGGAGCCGTGTACCGACGGCATGCCCACTTTCGGCCCCCTACTCAGAGTGGCCCTCGGCGCGTCGTGAAGCCCGACCCCCGCTCCGCGCGGCCGCTGGATCCCGCCCACTATGGGTCCGTCTCACCGGCACTGGCCCCCATACCCAACTGAATGTCGGTTCGCTACGCCAGACCACAACTCGGCAGTCCGAGGCGCGGTCATGGGGTCGGGTTCTCAGGCCGGGTCGGCCTAGGTGAAGCGGCTGAAACGAGAGAACGTCGAGCTGCGCCGGGCGAACTCGATCCTGAAAGCTGCGGCGGCTTTCTTCGGAGCCGAGCTCGACCGGCCCTCCCGCTGATCGTGGAGTGCATCCGCGAGCACGCCGGCCGCCGTGAGGAGCGTGACAACGGTGGTCTGCGTTGGGGTGTCGAGCCGATCTGCGCCGGGCTGAGCGAGCACGGGATGCCGGTCGCCCCGTCGACGTACTACGCCCACGTCAACCGTCAGGCGACCGTGCGTGAGCACCGGGATGCGCTGCTGCTCAACAGAACCGCCGGCTCCACGCCAGCAACTACGGCGTGTACGGGGCGCGGAGGGTGTGGCTGGCCTTGAACCGTGAAGGGATTTCCGGGGCCCGGTGCACGGTCGAGCGGCTGATGCGCGAGGACTGCCTCGTTGGCGCGGTCCGCGGCAAGGTCAAGAGCACCACCATCGCTGATCCGGCCGGTCCGCGGGCGGGACCTGGTCCGTCGCGACTTCGCACCGCTGGCTCCGGACCGGCTCTGGGTCGCGGACATCACGTATGTCTCGACGTGCAGCGGGTGGGTGTACGTCGCGTTCGTCATCGACGCCTCCGCACGCCGGATCATCGGGTGGCGGTGCGGGTCGAGCATGACCACCCACCTGGTCCTGGACGCCCTCGAGCAGGCCGTCTGGACCCGGGAACACGAGGGTCGATCCCTGGATTCGGTTGTGGCGCATTCGGATCAGGCGAACTGCGCCGGTCAGGACCCGGACGCATTGTTCGTCCGGGGCAAGGCCCAGCACGACGCGAAGGTTATCTGCAGGACGTGTCCCGTCCTCGCCGAATGCCTGGCTGAGGCCCTCGACAACAGGACTGAGTTCGGGGTGTGGGGAGGAATGACCGAACGCGAGCGTCGGGCCCTGCTGCCCAAGCGGCCCGACATCCGGTCCTGGAAAGCGGCGCTCTCTGCGAGCATGACCGCGCCCGTCAAGGCCGACTGACCCGAGACGCGCAAGGCGTCCTGCATCATCCGTTCGTCGGGCCGGCATACGGCCGCCCGACTGATGCACTGTGAGCATACGTGTCACGCGGGTGCTATCCGCGCCTTTGCGTGGTCGAGCACACGCGGCCCGCGTCACCGTTCGGTTGCCGGCTGTCTCGGGGGTCTGCTTTGCGATGGCGCGGGATGCGCGATCCAGCGGTGGGCGGGTGACCCGGCTCGGTGGCCGCGGGGAGAAGCGTCAGTCGCCCGCCGGCCGTGGGAGCGGGCGGCATACGGAGCGTCACACCGCCGCGGCGCCCTCAGCTGCCCGCACCAGAACGCCTCGCGGTCGCCTACGCGAACGGGCACGTGAGAGCGGCTCGCGCAGAGGCGGCTTCGACGGCACGCATCGCCGAAGCTGACCAGCCGAGCTTGGGTCCGGGTGTCGCGCGCCGTCGCCCGTCTGCCTTCCCGGGTCAGGACGCCGCGACGATCGCGGAGCACGGGCGCAGCGGCACTGCGGCCTGCTCCCCGGTCAAAGACCGAGCGCGCCGTCCACGGTGATGACCTGCCCGGTGACGTAGGACGCCCGCGGCGAGGACAGCCACAGGACCGCGTCGGCGACCTCGGCGGGTTCGCCGATCCGGCGCATCGCGATCAACGAGTGGTACCGGTCCACGCGTTCTTGGCGGTCCGCATCGGTGGCCCCCTGCAGGTTCTTCTCCAGCATCGGAGTCCGTATGGCGCCTGGGCGAACCGCGTTGATCCGCACCCCGTCGGCGGCGAACTCCTTCGCCGCCGCGGCCGTGAGTGCTTCGACACCCGCCTTCGCGGCGGCGTAGCTGCCGGTGCCCGGCATCCGCAGCTGGGCGTCCACCGACGAGGTGTTCACGATGGTGCCGCCCTGGCGTCGTAGCTCGGGCAGCTGGTGCCTCATGCACAGCCAGACGCTGGTCAGGCTGGCCCGCACGATGCCTTCGAACTCGGCCAGAGCCATGTCGGTGAACCCGCCACCGCCGGTGGCCGCCTCGGTGTTGGCCGCGTTGTTGAACGCGTGGTCGAGCCGGCCGAACCGGGCCAGGACGTCCCGCACCAGGCGTGCGACGCCGTCTTCGCTGGTGACATCGGCGGTGAAGAACGCGACGTCGCCGAGCCCGCTCAGGGATTCGACAGCCGCCTGACCGCGATCTGGTGAGCGGCCACACAGCGCAACCGCAGCCCCGTGCTCGAGGAACGCGCGCGCGGCGGCCAGGCCGATCCCTGACGAGCCTCCGGTGACCAGCGCCACCTTCCCGGCGAAGTCGAGCCCGGACTCAGGCGACATCGACACGATCGCCCTGCGTGACGGTGCGGCCCAGGTAGGCGAGCAGCTGACGGTGCGCAGGCTGCTCACCGGAGATCGTGACGGCCGGCGCGAACACTCCCGGGACCCGGTAGGCCTCGACGCCACCCATCTGTGCCATCGCGTCCAACAGGGCGGCGCACGCGCGCTGGTCGACCAAGTCTTCCCGGTCGATGGCGACGGCGATGTCTAGGCCGTGGACGAGGACCTCGGTCAGGTGGATGACCGCTGCCAGGGGCGCCGGCAGGGTCCCCAAGCCGAGGATCACGGTCCCGGTCAGCGAGCCTGGGCGGCCCCACGCGGCCGTGTCCTCGGCGGCGGCGGACCGGTACGCGGCGACGGGGTCGGCCGCGAGCCAGTCGGACTCGTGCTCGGCGCGGGCTGTGACGCCGTTGAGCTCGTCGGTGAAGAGACAGAGGCCACCGACGAGGTGGTTGGTCACCTCCCACACGGTCCACTCGGTGCACGGTGTCGGCCGGTTCCAGCCGGCGGCGGGTACCGCGTCCACGATGGTTCCGGTGGTGTGCAGGGCGGCTGTGATGGCGGCGCGCACGTCGTTCACGAAGGCTCCTTGATAGTGAGGCTGACCAGTACCTGGCACTGGATGGCTGGGACCGGTTGGTTGGCCGGTTCACCTCAGACTGTGCCGAGTGGTGGTCGGGCGACGCGTCGGTGCACGGGTGGAGGTTCCCGCCGCCCGATGCCGGTGTCTCCACCCGTGGGTGGAGACGTGTTCGTCCACCTGTGAGGCGATGCCCGCGCCCGGGGCGCGTCCCTACCGTTGGGGTGTCGGCTCGCGGTGAGCCGCCCTGTGATGAAAGGGGATTGGGTCATGTCGACCGTCCAGTACGTTCTGAACCTCGGGTTGCTGCTCTACATCCTGGTGAGCAACCTCGGCACGCACCGGCTGACCGGCAGACGCCTGCTGCTCCCGGCTCTGCTCGTCGCCGTCGCCGCCGCCGTCTTCCTGCGCGACCTGCCCACGCGCGGCAACGACGTCCCGCTCGAGCTGCTCGGCGCCGCGCTCGGCGCCGCTCTCGGCGTGGTCGCCGGCGTCCTCGTCCGCGTCCGTCGGGGCACCGACGAAGTCGCCACCACCCGCGCCGGTCTGCCCTACGCCGTCCTGTGGATCTGCGTCATCGGCGGTCGCGTCCTGTTCGCGTACGGCGCCGAGCACTGGTTCAGCCGGGACATCGCAGCCTACTCGGTGCAGCACCAGATCACCGGAGCCGACGCCTGGACGGCCGCGTTCGTGCTGATGGCGCTGGCCATGGTCCTGGCCCGGGTGGCCGTCACCGCCACCCTTCTGGCCCGCTCGAGCCGCGTCGCCCGGACGGCGGTGCCGGCATGAGCACCACGACGCCCCTGAAGAACCGCCGGTGGCCGGCGCTCACGGACCCGGGCACCGGCAGGCAGGCGCTCAGCGCCGGCCTGGTCGTGCTCGCCGGCACCCTGGCCGTCACGGTCACCGGCGGGCTGCTCACCAAGGTCCTGATGCCGGCCGCGTCAGGCACCCAGCGGGCCCTGCTCGTCCTGGTGGTCCTGACCGGTGCCGCCGTGGCGGTCCGGCCGGTGTACGGCTCGTGGCGCCAGCTCGGCGTCCGCGGATGGGCCCCGGGGTCACGGCGGCTGCTGATCCTGCCGCTGGCTCTGGCGCTGAGCCCGCTCGCGTTCGGGGTCAAGGCGCTGGAGCCGCGGGTGTGGCTGGTCCTGCTGGTCGGCTACCTGCTGACCGGGTTCACCGAGGAGCTGGTGTGGCGCGGCATCGCGCTGCGGGTGCTGGCTCCGTTGGGTGCGGCCCGGGGACCGTTGGTCGGGTCGGCGCTGTTCGGTCTCGCGCACCTGGGCAACGTGCTCTACCGCGACAGTGTCGCCCTCGTGCTGGCGCAGGCCTGGGGAGCGTTCTGCTTCGGGCTCGCGTATGCCGCCGTGCGCCAGCGGACCGGCACCATCGTGCCGCTGATCGGCCTGCACCTGCTGACCGACCTCTGCGCCGCCGTCACCGCAGGGCCGAGCATCGCGCTGCTCGTCGGCCAGGACGTCGTCCTGCTCGGCATCGGAGTCGTCATGCTGACCCGCGCCACCCGCGCCGCTCGGCAACTCGGCGCCGCAGCTCCGGTCCCGCTGCGGTCCGGACCGGCAGCCACGAACCTAAGGTGAGGAGTGTGACCTCCGCCCACCCGCCGCCCGCGCCCGGTGCTGCGTCGGACGCCGGCAACCCAGTGCCCGGCGCCGCACCGGATCCGCGTGCTGACAGCAACTCGGCAGCCCAGCCGACCGTGCCGACCACCAGCTGGACCCGAGTGCTGGGCTCCGACGGGCCGGAAGATCCGCAGTGGCGTCGACGGGTCGTCCTGCTGGGCACGGTGTCCGCGGCCGCGGTCACCGCGGCGATGCTGCCCGCCGTGGCCCCGTGGACACTCACGATCGCGGGCGCACTCGCCGCGGGCCTGGGCCTGTGGATCATCGAGCTGTACCGGACCCCGGCGAACCGGGCGCTCGAGGCAGCCACGCTGCTGGGTGTCGGAGCGGCCGGCGCGTTCCTGAACGCGGCCGCGCCGCAGTCGCCGGGGTTCGTGCTCGCGTTCTTCGCCGTGTCAGGGCTGGGCATCCGCTTCCCCACTCGCCCCGCCGCGGTGCTGTCCGCCGCGGTCGTGCTCATGGTCGATGCCGGGATCCTCGCCACCTCAACGCAGGTCGCGACGTCGATCACGACCAACGATCTCGGGCTGGCGTTCGTGTTCGTGGTGGCGGCGGCGACCCGCAGCGCACGAGCGGCGCATGCCCGGACCGCGCAGCTGCTGATCGAGCTCGAGGAGTCACGGGCCGCGCAGGAGCAGGCGGCTGCCCTCGCCGAACGCGCCCGGCTCGCCAGGGAGATCCACGACATCCTCGCGCACTCGCTCGCCGGACAGGTGATGTCCCTCGAGGCCAGCCGGCTGCTCGCGGAACGCACCGGTGCCGATCCCCGCCTCGTCACGGAGATCGACCGGGCCCAGCGCCTGGCCAAGGACGGGCTCGGCGACACCCGGCGAGCCGTTGCGGCGCTGCGCGGTGACGCGCTACCCGGGCCCGAGCAGCTCCCGGCCCTGGTCGCGAACGCGCAGGCCGCACAAGGCCTGCGCGCCACCCTCACCGTCCACGGCGATCCCCAGCCCTTGGCAGCGGACGCCGGCCTGTGCCTGTACCGGACCGCACAGGAGGCGCTGACCAACACCGCCAAGCACGCCGGCCGGGGCGCCACCGTCCAGGTCGTCCTGCGCTGGGAGCAGGCATCGGTGCACCTCGACGTCACCGACACCCGGCGACCGCGACCTGCAGGTGCCGGCCCTGAGGCCGCCTCCTGCCTACCGTCCGGCGGTTACGGACTGACAGGCCTGCGTGAACGGGCCGAGCTCGCGGGCGGCACCTTGGACGCCGGCCCGACCGCCGACGGGTTCAGCGTCCGACTCACCCTGCCCACCGAGCCCCACCTGCATGAGGAGCCGCAGTGACGCAACATCCAGCAGCCGGATCGGCGCCGGCACCCGCGCGCGTCCTGATCGTCGATGACCAACGGGTCGTGCGCGAAGGCCTGTCGATGCTCCTCGGGCTCATCGACGGCCTCCAGGTGGCCGGCGCCGCCGCCGACGGTGAGGAGGCCATCGCGCTGGTCGAGCAGAGCGACCCCGACGTCGTGCTCATGGACCTCAACATGCCCCGAATGGACGGCATCGAGGCCACACGCCGGCTCGCCCTGAGCCACCCGCACCTTCCCGTCGTCGTCCTGACCACCTACACCGACGACGATCGCGTGTTCTCCGCACTGCGCGCCGGAGCCCGCGGCTACCTGACCAAGGACGCCGGCGCCGCCGAGATCGAGGCCGCGGTCAGGGCAGCCACCGCCGGGCAGGCGCATCTGGACCCGGGCGTGCAAAGGCTACTGCTGGATGCGCTCAGGGGCGGCGCCACGTTCGGCGTTCCCACAAGCGACCCGTCCGACGCGTCCGATGCACCCAGCTCGACGGACCTGTCGTCCGACCCCCCTCAGGTCATGATCCGGGACGGGCTGACCCGTAGGGAGGTCGAGGTCGTGCAGCACATTGCTGCCGGGCACTCCAACGCCGAGATCGCCGTCGCCCTGTTCGTCTCCGAAGCCACGGTCAAAACCCACATCAACCACATCTTCGCCAAAACCGGGGTCCGCGACCGGGCGCAGCTCGTCGCCTACGCCTTCCGGACCGGAGTCACCACGCCACACTGACACCCGCACCGGCAGCCAATCGGCGCCTGAAGAGCACCAGGGTGATCCAGGCCTCCCGTCGGAGGCGGCCCCACGGCCGAGACTACAAAACACTTCCTCTCGCCCCGCGTCGAGACAAGGATCCGTTACTCGCTACTGGGGTACTCGCTCCGGACTCAAGCGGGCAGCGATCATTTGACGAAGTGGCTTGCCGGCCCAGAGCGCAACCGTGCCAACTGCCCGCCCATCCCCGGCCGCAGCACCGAGCGACGCGGCCCGATGACGGTGTCCGGGGCCTAGCAGGTTGGTGTGGCCAGTCGGCGTGCCGTGATCGGCGAGCCGCTCACCTCGAGGGCTGCTCAGTCGAACAACTCACCGGTGGGCGGCTTCGGCTGCCGTGAGCCCTGGGGCAAGGGGTTTCGACGACGTACGTCTTGGTCACCGTGTACTGCTCGGCGATCAACTGCTCAAGCACCGTGACCTCGATCGATGCAGCGCAACTGGTCGACGCGCCACCCCGGTGGCCCGCCCCGAACCAGTGACCGCGACCTTCCACTCCGGAGCGCTGGGGAATGTCCGGAACCGCCGCGAGGAGGAGGTTCCTCCGACCGTCCGGTCGCGCCAAGTCCGCCGGATGGCGGTCTGACGACTTTGACCTGGGTGCAGCCCAGGCTGGTCATCGAGGTGTCGGCGGACACCGCCCTGAGCACAGCCGCTGTCCGGGGGCTAGTCGAAGGATGCCCCGGCTGACCTCCGACGAGGTGAGGACCCTGGCGTACCTAAGCGGCGCCCACGCACCTAGGGCTCGCGGGTCGCAGGGATAGTCTCCGTCAGTCCCGTTTGGCGGTCGGGTCGTCCAGTTCCGCTTGAGGCGCGTTCTTCCGGACGGACTCGATGCCCGCCAGGCAGGCCCGATGTGTTTCGTAGTGCTCACTGGTCGCGATGACCTGCCCGTTGGTGGCGACCAAGTTGAAGTGGTAGCCCTTGCCCGGCTGGTGGATGACGCGGAACTTCGCAGCCATGTCCTCTCCTTCTTGGCTTGCTCTTACAGCGTGCCGCGCCCGTACCCGCCCCACGGCTTGGGCTACCCAGCGAGCGTGGAGCTAGCGATGTGGGAGAGCCGGGCACCGCCGCTGATCAGGGCGGCATCCATCGCCCTCGTCCGGGCCGACCCAGCGGGAACGATCAGTCCGCACATCGCCTGCGCCGGGGGCTGTTACGGAGCATCCTGCTTGTGTGTCTTCCCGGCCGGCTTCTCCGGGAAGCCGCTACCGGACGGGGTTGGCCATGCAGCGACCGGAACCACACGACGGCGGGGGACCGGTGCCCGTCTGCGCTTCTTCAAGCCAACCCAACACACCACAGGGCAGTGAGAAGAGAGCGCCATGACAGGCGCATCGGAAGGGCCAGCCGTCGGACCAACCCGAAGCGTCCCCGGTCGAAGCGTGCGCCGCATCGCCCACGTCAGTCCAGACGTCAGTCCAGACGTCAGTCCAGGCAGCAGCCCGGTAGCGCACTCAGCCGGTGATCCGGCCAGCAGCCGGGCGACCGGTGCAGCCACGGGGAACGGTGCTTCCGCCGGCTGGACATCGGCCCGGCCGGTGCCGGCGAGGAAGCCACACGTCGGGCGCGGCTTCGTGCTGCTGTACATGCTGGCCTACACCGGCACCTCGCTGCTGCTCCTCGCCCCGCTGCTCGTCTCGCTCGCCTTGAGAGTCAGCGACATGGTCGGCGTCGCGGCGGCCCCCGGCCGGCTGGCGCTGGTCACCAGCGTCGGCGCCCTGTTCTCGATGTTCGCCAACCCGTTCTTCGGCCGGCTGAGCGACCGGACCTCGTCCCGATGGGGGATGCGCAAGCCGTGGATGGTGATCGGGCTGGCCGTCGGCAGCCTGGGCATCCTGGTCGTCGCCTTCGCGCCCAGCATCACGCTCCTACTGCTTGGTTGGTGCATCGCCCAGGTCTTCTTCAACGCCCTGCTGGCCGCACTGGTCGCCGTCATGCCCGACCACGTGCCTGCCGACCAGCGGGCCACGGTGTCCGGCTTCCTCGCCGTCTGTCTTCCTATCGCGTCGGTAGCCGGCACGTACCTGGTTCAGCTGTTCGACCAGAACCCGGCGACCCGGCTGCTGGCGCCAACCGCGGTCGGTGCCGCGGCCGTGCTGCTGTTCGTCGCCGTCCTTCGGGACCGCCGGTTGCCGCCAGGCCAAGCGCCGCCGTGGTCGACTCGCGAGTTCCTGAGCACCTTCATCTTCAACCCGCGCCACAGCCCAGACTTCGCGTGGGCGTTCGCCAGCCGGTTCCTGCTGGTCACCGCCTACGCCCTTCTGGTCACCTACCAGGCGTACTACCTGATCGCGCAGATCGGGCTGCCCGAAAGCGAGGTCCCCCACCAGCTCTACCTGGGCACCGTCGCGCAGGCCGTGGCCCTGGTCGTCTCGGCGCTGGTCGCCGGGCGGCTGTCGGACCGCACCGGGCGCCGGAAGGCGTTCGTCGTCGCAGCCGCCCTCGTGTACGGGACCGGGCTGTTCGTCATCGCGGGCGCACAGAACATCAACGGCTACCTGTGGGGCATGGCCCTTGGCGGGGTGGGATTCGGCATGTACATGGCGGTCGACCTCGCGCTGGTGGTCGACGTGCTGCCCGACACCGACCACGCAGCCAAGGACCTCGGTGTCCTGAACATCGCGGGCGCGCTCCCGTTCGCACTCGCCCCGGCCCTGGCGCCGGCGATCCTTGCTGTGGGCGGCGGCCGCTACGGCGTCCTCTTCACCGTCGCAGCAGCCTGCGCCCTCGCCGGGGCCGCCGCCATCCTTCCGGTCAAAGGGGTCCGCTGAGCCGCACCGCGGAGCGCGACGGTCGCCGCCCACAGGGCAGCGGTCCACACAGCCTCACCCGACACGGCTCGCAGACGCCGCACTCCCTTTTCCAGGGGAGCCGCTCCACGCGGCACCTACGCAGGCCAGATGGCGCTACTCGGCACCAAGCTGCGCGCCCCCACCGCCAGCCGCATGCTCGTGTCCCGTGAGCGGCTTCTCGAGCGACTGCCGCGGGACCGGACCATGATGCCGCGGCTGCTGCTCATCTCGGCACCTGCCGGCTTGGCAGACCACCCTGTTGGGCCAGTGGCCGACCGCGCCCCCTGGCATCGCAGGCCAGAACCAGGCGGCCCTCGCTCCTCGGGTGGCGTGGCTGTCCCTGGACCCGGCCGACGCGGAGCCGCGAACGTTCCTGATCCACCTGGTGGCGGCGCCGCGGACCCGCTCGCTGTTGGCAAGGCAGCGGCCGTGCTGGAGGCCGAGCGGATCATCTCCGACGAGGATGCGGTCGCCCGCCTCGTCACCGACCTCGATGCGCTCGACGGCGCGACGGTCATCGCCCCGGACGACTACCACCTCATCGACACCCCCAAGGTGCACGAGGCCGTCGCGCCTGCTCTTGGACCACCTGCCCCCGCAAGTCACCGTGGCCATGACGACGCCCGCCGACCCCCCGCTGCCACTGACACGCCTCCGAGCCCGCGGCGAGCTACTGGAATACGAGCCGCCGACCTCGGGTTCACCGGCGCCTGAGCCGAGATCTTCCTCAACGTCATGGACCTGGGCCTCGCGCCACCACTGGTGGCAGCCCTCGAAGCCCGCACCGAGGGCTGGGTGGCCGGCCTGCAACTGGCGGCACTCTCCGCGCGCGGCTACACCAGCATCGCAGGCGGACTCCACCGACGGGACGCACTCTGCCGAGCAGCACCAAGCATTCGAGCACCACTCTCAGGGACTGCGCTCCGCCTCAGGCGCCCAGTTTTTACGAACGGGGACCTGGCCATTCTTGATGCCGAAAGCCCGATAACGCGCGCCATGGTGCATTTCCCCCTCGCCGCCTCCACTCTATTGCTGTGGATTCTGTTGAAACATGTCGCATGTTCATGAGCCGCGGCCCCGGGAGAGCGCAAAGTGGCGTACGCGTCGCCCAGTCGCCCTCCGGGATTATCGAAACCGCTTGACCCTTGGCATTATCGGGAACATATTGAAGGAGTCGAGTCGGGTATTTTTACTATGAACCGAATTGTCGAAGAAGTGCAGGTGCGGCTGGAACCGTGGCCTGCTCTCGGCGCCACGTAAACCGTGGCCCCGGGTCGCTTTACCGCGCTGCGTTCGGCTTGGACGCCGTGGTGTGCGCATCGTCTCTTGGATGGGGCACGGTCATGACTTCTGGACTTCGAGACGGTGCCGACGCGACTAGTCGGAATGAACCGGCTGACACTGGGACCGGCCCTGCCGTGGTCAACCAGGCCCGCGATGCCAGCGAGCCCCTCGTGCCGCCAGCCGACCCTGTTCGACTCGCGAAAATGGCGGGCCTGCTCTATCTCGTGATGGCGGTCTTCGGCGCCTTCGCCCAGGTCGTGCGGGTAAAGGTGTACGTGCCCGGGGATGCGGCGGCGACCTCAGCGAACATCGTGGCGAACGCAACCCTGGTCCGGCTCAGCTTCGTGGCGGACCTGGTGCAGGCGCTGGTGTGGCTCGTTCTGGCCGTGACCCTGTATCGGCTATTTGCTCAGGCGGGACGGAGCATTGCGCGCGCCTTGGTGGTGTTCGTGTCGGTCTCGGTCGCGATCGCCTCCCTGAACATGCTCAACCAGTTCGGCGCCTTGCTGGTCGCGACGAACGACTCGTATGTCACGGCGTTCGGGTCCAATGGGTCGCATGCGCTCGTCTTGCTCCTGATGGACCTGCAGCACTACGGGTACCTCATCGCCCAGTTGTCCTGGCTGTGGCTCTTCGCCCTCGGCCTGCTGGGCTACCGCTCCGGCATGTTCCCGAAGTGGCTCTCATTCCTACTCATGCTTGCCACGGTCTGCTACGTCGTCGACGCGCTGACCCGGTTCCTCGTCCCGTCTCTCGCAGATACCTCGGCAGCCGTCTTCCTCCTGCCGGAGATCATCTGCGAGGTGTCACTGCTGGCCTATCTCCTGATCAAAGGGGTTAGGCAACCGCAGCTCACAGCTTCTGGCCCGACCACGTTGTGAGCCACCCAGGGTTTCCTCACGCATACCGGAGGAGAGTGCCAATGAAGCGTATCGAGGCCGAGGTCGACCTTCCGGCCGTCCCATCGGTGGTCTGGGAGCAGCTGGCAGACACCGCTTCGATGGGAAGCTGGAATCCTTTCATCACCTCCCTCTCGGGGGTCTTGGCAGTCGGCGAACGGCTCCGGGTGCGAATTGCACCCGTGGGCGGGCGGCCCATGACGTTCACGCCCCGCGTGACCGTTGTCGAGCCGGGCCACCGCTTGGAGTGGCTCGGGACCCTGGGCGTGCCAGGGCTCTTCGATGGGCGCCACTCGTTCACGTTGACCCCAGTCGGGAACGCGGGCACAAGGCTCGTACAGGCCGAAGAATTCTCTGGCGCCATGGTCCCATTCGCAGGAAAGCTCCTCCGCAAGACCGAAGCAGGCTTCGGAGCCATGAATGCGGCACTGATGGCGCGGCTTGCAGAAGACAAGCTCGAGAGACATACGCCCACTTGACACCCAATCCAGAGGCCGTGCAGGCGCCCAAAGCGGGCACCGCACCGCCCGCTTTGCTAGGCAGGAGAACGAGATGGCTATGAAATCGAAGCTCTCAGTGCTGTGGATCTTTGTGACACTGAATTACTTGTACTGCGACGTCGCCGGGTTGATGGATCGTTCGCTATTGCGCCAGTACCTCGCAGGCAGGGTCAATGGACTCGATGTATCCCAAGGGTTCCTGCTCGCCTCGGGAATACTGATTGAAATACCCATTGCCATGGTGCTGGCATCTAGTGTCTTGAAGTACAGGACAAATCGCGTGGCGAATATCGTGGCCGGTTCGGTGATGACAGTGGTGCAGCTTGGGACACTCTTCGTGAGTACGCCGCGCAGCTACTACCTATTCTTCAGCGTCATCGAAATCGCGTGCACTGCCTACATAGTGTTCACCGCATGGAAGTGGTCGGAGTCCAGCTCGCGCATCGAGGTTCCCGAAGAGCCTGCTTCAGTCTCATGATGGTGCACGAGCGCAGCGGACATCACTAGGAGGCAGAGCGCGATGTACCGACCCGAACCGTGCATGGCCGCCGCCGATGGGGCGCACTCGGCGCACTCGGCGCCTCAAGAGTCCGAGGACCCATGAGAGCAGTAGTGTGCACCGGCTACGGACCACCGGATGTTCTTCAGCTCAAAGAGGTGTCGAAGCCGGTTCCGAAGGACAACGAGGTCCTTGTTCGAATTCGCGCCACGACGGTCACCGCGGCCGATTGCGAACTGCGGGCGTTCGACTTTGCCCCCTGGCTTTGGGTACCGATTCGGTTGTCCTTCGGCATCCGAAGGCCCAGACAACCCGTGCTCGGGCAGGAACTTGCCGGTGACGTCGAGTCGGTGGGGCACGATGTCAGGTCGCTCAAGGAAGGGGACCGAGTCTTCGCGGCGACGGGGATCAGATTGGGCGCCTACGCGGAGTACATCTGCCTGCGTGAGAACCCCCGGACCGGAGCCCTCACCACCATGCCTGCGAACCTGAGCTACGAGGACAGTGCGGCCATCCCTTATGGAGGCGGCGAGGCGTGGCAGTTCCTACGGAAGGCGAACGTCCGGAGCGGACAGAGGGTCCTGGTCAACGGGGCGGGGGGAAGCTTCGGCACATTCGCGGTCCAACTCGTGAAGGTCCTCGGCGCGCACGTGACCGCGGTGGACAGTGCGCCGAAGCTGGAGATGCTGCGCGCGATCGGTGCTGATCGCGTCATCGACTACTCCCAGGCGGACTTCACCGAAAGCCCGCAGACCTACGACGTCATCTTCGACGTGGTCCGCAATACTCCGTCCAGTCGCATGGTGAAGTCGTTGACCGAGAACGGATGCCTCCTCATGGCCAATCCGGGTTTCTTGCAAATCGTTCGCGCCCGGTGGGCTTCATTGGGGAGCAAGAAACGGGTCGTGATCGCGGCATCGAGCGGGACAAGCGAGGACCTGGCGTACCTGCGGGGCCTGGTCGAAGCCGGATTGCTGCACCCGGTCATCGACCGATGCTTCCCGCTCGAGCAAATGGACCACGCCCACAGGTACGCCGAAACTGGACAGAAGTTGGGAAACATCGTTGTCGCCGGCGCCTAGGTTCGGCCGTGATCGCGGCCCCTTCGGGTCCGACACACCCGCTGAGACATATCGGCTAGCCGGCGAGGGTGCAGCGCGCTGGGACGGTGTCGGCGCGGTAGGCACGTGGGTCGCTGGCCATGGCACGATCGCAGCCGTTCTCCTCGCGCCACGCGCCTCCAGAGCAAGGAGAGGGCTCGCCGTCGGGACGAGCGTCGGGTCGCTGGCGGCTCAGCAGCGCGAAGAGCAAGACCCCCGTGGAACCGAGCTTGTGACCGTGACCGCCATGGTGTGCGGTTCACCGGAAACGCGATCACAGAGGTGCGGTTCATCGTCCGCAACGAGTCGAACCAGACGCGCCCCATTTCAAACTGCGCCGCCGTTACGAGCCCTGCGACATAGAGGCCGTGGTCGTGCATGAGCTCGAGGCGAGAGGCAACCTCGCCTACGTGATGGCACCCCCCGTCTCGTTCTCCAGCGCTCGTCAGCTGTGGGCTGGGTGTGACCCTGGCGTCCCTCCTGCTTTTCCTAGCCCTAGCCCTGCGCTATTCCGACACGAGTCGCGTGCCCGACCGCCGTAAGGGCCCCGACTCCCTTCTGCGCCGGCCGCGCATACAGCTCCGTTCCCCGATCCAATGCCAATCCGGAGGTCTGCCGTGTCAGAACCGAACCGCCGGATTCCGAATCGCCGCTAAGGGCCGTGTGCAACATTCGACACGTTCGTGTGCGCCCTGCTTGTTCTGCCTTGGGGAGAAGCGCCGTGACCTGCGTGTTCTCTATTTCGCGAACCCTTCTCAGACAGATCAGATCCGACTCGAAGCCGCAGGCCCGACCATTGGGCCTGCGGCTTCGTCGATTCCGAGGTGCCCCAGGCGCCTAGCGCACCCGGCCGGCGACCCAGCGGGTGGTCCAGATCCTCGAGAGCTGGACGCGCTGGCCCGGGCGCGGCGCGTGCCAGACCTTGCCGTAGCCGGCGTACACGCCGACGTGGTAGGCCCGCCCGCCCGACATGAAGAAGATCAGGTCACCAGGTAGCACCTGCGACTTGTAGATCCTGATCGTGGCGAGGCGCTGGGCGTTGGCCGTCCGGGGCAGATTCCGCCCCAGTCGCTTGTGGTAGACGTAGTAGACGAGGCCGGAGCAGTCGAAGTAGTACGGGCCGGCGTAGCCCCAGCGGTACCACTTCCCGACCTGGGCAGCCGTGAGCCTGAGACCCCTGGTGCGCAGCGGGACGGTCCACACCGGCTGGGCAGCGACCGTGACCGCCTGGCTGGAGGCGGCAGCTGCACCGTTGCCGGCCGACGTCGAGCCGGGCGGCGAGGCCGTGGGTCCGGTGGTGGGTGCGCCCACTCCGAGCGCGAGCGCGACGGCCAGCAGAGGTGTGAGCGCCAACGAGCGGAGTGGACGGAGGCGTGGGTGTGCCTGGGTAGAGGTGGACATGGGATTTCCTTCCCACGCCTTCGAGATGAGCTGTCGGGTTCGGGCGGAGGCTGCCCGGCCGCGAGTCGCGGCTTCACCCCGAGGGCCGGTCCTTGCCGGTCCAGAAATGGGTCTCCCGCTCCTGTCCATCTGAAGCGTGGCTGCCCCGCCGGCGGACAGGACTCGGCGTACCGGCGGGCCGACCGGGGAAGACCCCGGACGATGATCTGTGCCGATGACGGTCGCAGACCACATACACGAAGCGCCAGTGTTCCGTGGCGAATTCGCTGAAATTCACAGCACAGTTCGGGCATATGCGGTCAACCCGCCACCTGCCCGCGGCAGTTCAGTCCACAGTGTCCGCTTGGTCGTCCGGAGCCAACTGCCTCAGTCTGGGTAGGCGACGTGGACGTCGTTCGGCGACGGGGCGCCGGCGCCGGTCTCGAGCAGAGACTTCAGGCTCATGAGGTAGGTCGCCCACTTGGTGCTGCAGTGGTGCATGAACTCGACCGGCTCGGCCCAGCCTTCGTGACTGAACATCACGACCGTCCAGTCGCCGTCCTGTCGCAGTCGCCAGTTCACGGTCGTGCCGACCCACTCGTCCGGCCCGGACACGACCTCCCATCTCACCTGCTTCGTCGGGGTGCTCTCGAGCACCACCATGTCGAAGCCGCCGGGGGAGAAGCGGAACTCGATGAGGCCGCCGACAGCGGCGTCGCCCGTCGTGTCGGTGGTCCACCACCCCGCGAGGCCGTCGATGGTGGTGAGTGCTCGATAGACCTGTTCCGGTGCGGACCTCTCGATCGCCACCCGGTGCACGATGTCAACCACGTGCCTCTCCCTTCTCCGTGCCTGCGCGTGACTTGGCTTCGGCGGCCACTACTGCTCCGACCGGTGGATGCCCTCCGCGATCCGAGCGATGCGCGCGAGCCGGGAGTCCCAAGCGGCTCCGACCGCGCTGAGCTGGGCGACCGCGCGCGCGAACTGGTCCCGGCTGATCTCGAAGCGACGCTCGCGGCCGGCGGCGACGCCATGCACCAGACCGGAGCGCTCCAGAACGCCGAGGTGCTTGGCCACCGCTTGCCGGCTGACCGGTAGCTGGTCACTGAGAGACGTGGCCGTGCCCCCGCCGGCGGTGAGCAGCAGGTCGAGCAGGCGCCGTCGCGTCGGGTCACCGATCATCGACCACAGCTCGTCGTCGATCTCCTGCACTCCGAGGGTCACTGCCGGGTCCGCAGCGACGCAGCGTACGACGCGAGCCGGGGAAGGAAGTGGTCCCAGCCGTTCGAGTGATCTCGATAGTTGGCCTCGAGCACCGCCGCCTCCCAGCCCCTTTCGCGGAAGCCGGTCTCGATGAAGGTCAGCAGCGTGCCTTCGCCGGAGGGGGCCAGCTCGAAGGCGACCAGAAGTGAGTTGCCTTCGTCTGCGACCTCCTGGGCGGCATGCGTCCAGCGGAAAGAGAACCTGCTCGGCGGCAGCGACTCCACCACGGTGAGGGTCACGACCTTGCCGCCCTCGTCGATGTCGCCGAAGGCGATCGTGCCCGTCGACCCGGGGGCTGCTTGGTAGGTGGCGGCATCTGCCCACCACTCGACGACGTGCCGGGGGTCGCTGACCACCTCGAAGACGACGTCCTGCGGTGCGTCGACGTAGACCTCACGCCGGATGCTTCCCAGCTCGACGTCGGGGTGAAGGGTGTCGCTGTGCATGGCTCCTCCTGCAATAAGTGGTTGCACGTCAACCTAGACGACCACTCCCGTACGCGCAACCCTTAGTTGCTTCTCGCCTTCGTCTGTGCGGGCGCGAGCGGGCCCGTGGCCGGTGGGCGCGCCCTGGTGGGATGTGTCAGGCTCGGCTCATGGCCGATGTCCTCGTGTGCGCGTCGTCGATCACCGGGCACGTGGCACCGATGCTGGCCGTCGCCCACCACCTGGCACAGGCGGGGCACACCGTCCGCATGACGACGGGCACCCGGTTCCGCGAGCAGGTCTCCTCGGCCGGAGTCGAGTTCGTGCCACTGCAGGGCGCCGCCGACATCGACGACCGCGACCTCGACCGCGCGTTCCCGGGGCGGACGCAGACGACCGGGATCGCCAGGGTCAGGTTCGACGTCTCGCACCTGTTCATCCGGGCCATGCGGCCTCAGTGGGGCGTGCTGTCTGCGGAGCTGCAACGCCGACCGGCAGATGTCGTTCTCCACGAGACGAGCTTCACCGGGGTCGCGCCCCTGCTCGCGCGCCCCGGCCCTCGCCCGACGGTGATCGGCTGCGGCGTCATCCCGCTGCCCCTCTCCTCGCCGCACGTGCCGCCCTTCGGAGCGGGACTGCCGTATGCCGTCGGACCGTCTGCCCTGTTTCGCAACGTCGTCGTCGGGGCCGCGATCCGTAAACTGGTGCTGGGCCGTCAGCAACGGGAGGCACAGGCAGCGCTCGCACAGTGCGTGCCGGGAGCGCGGCTGCCGGGCTACTTCATGGACGGCGTCGGAACTGCGGACCGCTTCCTGCAGCTGAGCGTTCCCTCGCTCGACTACCCACGACCCGACCTGCCACCCGAGGTCAGCTACATCGGTCCCGTCCTGCCGCGAGCCTTCGGGCCCGCTGCGCTGCCCGACTGGTGGTGCCGGCTCGACGGCACGAGGCCCGTCGTCCTCGTGACCCAGGGCACGCTCGACGTCCGGGACCTCGACCGCCTCATCGGCCCGTCACTGCGCGGGCTGCGCGACGAGGACGTCCTCGTCGTCGCCGTGACCGGAGGGCCGCCGACAAAGCAGCTGGGTCCACTTCCGGAAAACGCCTGTGCGGCAACGTTCCTGCCGTTCGACCTGCTGATGCCGCACGTCTCCGCACTGGTGACAAACGGTGGCTTCGGCGGGACGCACCACGCGCTCGCGCATGGCGTGCCGCTCGTCGTCGCGGGCGACACCGAGGAGAAGCCGGAGATCGCCGCCCGCGTGGAGTGGGCCGGCGCCGGCGTCAACCTTCGCACGGGCAGCCCGACCCCGAGCCAGGTGCGAGACGCGGTCCGGACGGTGCTCGGCCAGGGCGCCCACCGCGCTCGAGCGCAGTCCATCGGCGCCGACATCCGCCGGTCGGACGCGCTGGCCAGGATCGCGGCCGAGGTGGAGGCCTGCAGCGGCGCGCGGCAGGCCTCCTGAACCGAGCCGTCAGCGGATGCGACCCGCCTGCCACCTGCTCGTCCAGATCTTGCTGAGCATGACGCGCTGACCCGGCCGAGGCGAGTGCCAGATCTTGCCGTGGCCCGCATAGATGCCCACGTGGTAAGCGCGGCCGCGGGACATGAAGAAGACAAGGTCCCCGGGACGCACATTGGCCTTGGCCACCCGAATCGCCTTCTTGCGCTGCGCATTCGCAGTTCGCGGCAGCGACACGTGCAGCTGCTTGTCGTACACGTAGTAGACGAG
This sequence comes from Terrabacter sp. FW104-15G4B, assembly GCF_058790095.1. Lineage (NCBI taxonomy): Bacteria > Bacillati > Actinomycetota > Actinomycetes > Micrococcales > Intrasporangiaceae > Terrabacter > Terrabacter sp. FW104-15G4B. The sequence goes on from NZ_JBYTCI010000008.1 coordinate 90,342, forward strand.
ACCGGAGCAGTCGAAGGACCGCGGCCCCGCACCGCCCCAGCGATACGGCTTGCCCTTCTGGGCCGCCGCGAGCCTGACGGCCTTCAGCCCCCGCGGGATGGCCACCGACGCCGGCGTGACGTAGGCGACGGGCGTCGTGGCGATGCTCACGGGCTGGGCAGTTGCTGGCGATGAGGTGAGCGGAGCGGCTGGCACCGCCGTGGACGACCCGCCCGTCACCGAGACTGCGTGGTCCGACGGTGCGGCGCCCGCCCCGATCAGCAGTGCCGCCAAGAGGGGCGTGATTGTCATTGACGACAAGGGAATTCGACGTGCAGAACTGGTGGTGGGCATGGTGCATTCCTTCCCGCGCCTGTGAGGTGAGCTGTCGGGTTCGGGCGGAAGCAGCCCGGCCGCAGATGCGGCTTCACCCCGAGGACCGGCTGGCCGGCCCGAAGGTGGGTCCCCCACTCCTGTCCGCTGTTGCGTGGCTGCCCCACCGGTGGACAGGACTCGGCGTCCGGTGGGCCGCACGGGGAGGACCCCGGGCGATTGACTCCAGCGACAATGACAGAACGGTCACGAAAGCATCATCAAACGACAGATCATGGCAAGAGTTGACAGTCTGAAACGGCCGAAAACGGACATCCCGCCCGGGGGCAGCAGCCAATTCGGGTGGACGCGGCGCCCGCCCTTGGCGCACCATGGTCGCTGCTCCACGGGAGCTCGTCAGTCGTCAGCGGGAAGGCCCGCGGGAGAGGGGGTGGCCACCATGGCCTGCTCAGCGGTCACGGTCGCACCCTGCCTCCCGCACCCCGGCTGACCGGTTCATCCGATCATGCCCCACCGACAGGACTGACCATGAAACCATTGACAGAGAATGAGATTCGCTCCTCCTTCGTCAACGCCTCGCGGCGTGAGGCGAAGCAGGCGAGCCTCCCCACCGACCTCGAGCGGCTCGGCGAACGCTGGGACCGGCTCGACTACCTCGGGTGGGTCGACCGCAGCAACCCCCAGCGCGCGTATGCCGTCGTGCCCGTCGACGACGAACCCGTCGGCTTCCTGCTGCGGGCCTCCGAGCGCACCCGCAGGGCGAGCACGATGTGCGCCTGGTGCGAGGACGTCTTCGCCACGACCGACGTCACCCTCTTCGTCGCCAAGCGCGCCGGCGCCGCCGGCCGGGAGGGCAACAGCCTGGGCACGCTGGTGCACGCCGACTTCAGCTGCTCGGCGCATGTCCGACGCCTGCCGAATGGCATGGAGGGCGGGCTCGACCCGCACGTCCTCGTCCAGCGTCGCGTCGAGGAGTTGCACACGCGCTCGTCGACCTTCGCCCGCCGGGTTCGGGACGGCTCGTAGGGCGGCGCCACCGGCGGCGCCACCGGCGAGTCGGATTTGGACGTCGGCACCCCTTCGTTGCTACGGTGGGCGACGCCTCGCAGGCGTAGTTCAGTAGCAGAACAGCCTTCTTCCAGAAGGAAGACGTACGTGCAATTCGTGCCGCCTGCTCCAGATGCGACGGGCCCGGTCATCGCGACCGGGCCCTTTCGCTGTCCCGGGCCCGAGGTCGCGTTCAAGGACGACAACCCGCAGGGGGGCGGAGTCGCGGGACACCCGGCCACCCGGCATACGCCATCGGTCGACGTGTCGCGCAACCGTGACCTATCGACCTTGCGATCGTTACCGGTCAGTAGCATCATGGAAGTGACCGGCCAGTAACCTGGCGCGCCCGCCGACGACGGCGCGGACGCACGACGAGCGACAGAACCCGGAGGGTCCCCGGATGGGCCACTACAAGAGCAACGTGCGCGACCTCGAGTTCAACCTCTTCGAGGTCTTCGGCCGGCAGGACGTCCTCGGCCAGGGCATCTATGCCGACGTCGACGTCGACGCCGCCAAGGACATCCTGCGCGAGGTGTCGCGACTCGCCGAGAACGAACTGGCCGACAGCCTGCTCGACAGCGACCGCAACCCGCCTGTCTACGACCCGGTCAACCAGACCGTGACGATGCCGGACTCCTTCAAGAGGTCGTTCAAGGCGTACGTCGACGGCGGCTGGGGCAACCTCGACGTGCCGGCCGAGCTCGGCGGCATGGTCGTGCCCGCCTCGCTGCGCTGGTCGGTCGCCGAGATGGTGTGCGGCGCCAACCCCGCCGTCCACATGTTCACCGCGAGCTACTCCTTCGCCAACCTGCTGTGGCACATGGGCACCGACGACCAGAAGAAGCTCGCCAAGCACATCGTCGACAGGGCCTGGCACACCACGATGGTGCTCACCGAGCCCGACGCCGGCTCCGACGTCGGCGCCGGCCGGACCAAGGCCGTCCAGCAGCCCGACGGCACGTGGCACATCACCGGCGTCAAGCGCTTCATCACCTCCGCCGAGTCCGACCTCGTCGACAACGTCGTGCACTTCGTCCTCGCCCGCCCCGAGGGCGCCGGCCCCGGCACCAAGGGCCTGTCCCTCTTCATCGTGCCGAAGTTCCACGTCGACCTCGAGACCGGTGAGCTGGGCGAGCGCAACGGCGCCCACGTCACGAATGTCGAGCACAAGATGGGCCTCAAGGTCAGCACCACGTGCGAGGTCACCTTCGGCGAGCAGCAGCCAGCCGTCGGCACTCTCCTCGGCGATGTGCATGACGGCATCGCGCAGATGTTCAAGGTCATCGAGAACGCGCGGATGTTCGTGGGCACCAAGGCCATTGCGACGCTGTCGACGGGCTACCTCAACGCCCTCGAGTACGCCAAGGAGCGCGTCCAGGGCGCCGACCTGACGCAGATGACCGACAAGACGGCGCCGCGTGTGCCCATCACCCACCACCCCGACGTGCGCCGCTCGCTCATGCTCCAGAAGGCGTATGCCGAGGGCCTGCGTGCGCTCGTGCTGTACACCGCGAGCCAGCAGGACGCCGTCGCCCAGGCGCAGGGCGGCAACCCCGCCGCGCCGCTCGAGAAGGGCTCGCCGGCCGAGGTCGCCAACCGGATCAGCGAGCTCATGCTCCCGCTCGTCAAGGGCCTGGGCTCCGAGCGGGCCTGGGTGCTGCTCGGCACCGAGTCGCTCCAGACGTACGGCGGCTCCGGCTTCCTGCAGGACTACCCGATCGAGCAGTACGTCCGCGACGCGAAGATCGACACGCTCTACGAGGGCACGACCGCCATCCAGGGCCTCGACTTCTTCTTCCGCAAGATCGTCCGCGACAAGGGCCAGGCCCTGCAGCACGTCGCCGGGCAGATCCAGGAGTTCGCCAAGGACCTCGGCGGCTCGCTCGACACCGAGCGCGAGCTGCTGGGCCGGGCGCTCGAGGACATCCAGGGCATCGTCGGTCACCTGATCGGCGACCTCATGAAGAGTGACCCCCGGATGGGCGGCGAGACGGCCAACCTCTACAAGGTCGGCCAGAACACGACGCGCCTGCTCCTCGCCGCCGGTGATCTCGTCGTCGGGTGGCTGCTGCTGCGCCAGGCAGAGGTCGCCCAGAACGCCCTCGACGAAGGCGCGACCGGCAAGGACCGGGACTTCTACCTCGGCAAGGTCGCAGCGGCGTCGTTCTACGCCAAGAACGTCCTGCCCAGGCTGGCCGCCGAGCGTGCCATCGCCGAGGCCACGGACAACGACCTCATGGACGTCCCCGAGTCAGCCTTCTGACCCCTGATCCCGCTTCCCCCAACGTCGAAAGGCCACAAACCGGGCTCCGGTTCGTGGCCTTTCGACGGTTGAAGGGCCGGTTTGTGGCCTTTCGACGGTTCAGATGGTGCCGTCGCGACGCTCGACGCGGCGCTCGACGACCTCAGGCTCGTCGACCCGACGCTCGACGACGTCGGGCGCGCCCCGGCGCTCCGCGACGATCGTGTGCTGCGTGCGGGTGCGCTGCGCGTTGAGGACGAGCGCGAGGATGATCGCGAGCGCGCCCGCGACCATGAGGATGATGCCGATCGTGTTGCCGGTGTTGCTGCTCAGGTTGAGGACGCTGGAGTCGATGTTCGTGAAGTAGAAGATCGCGCCGACGACGAGCAGGAAGATCCCGAGTCCGATACCCATGAGGTCTCCTTGGCTGGGGGCACGTCTGGAGGCGTGCCTGCGATGCACATACCCTCGGCGGCACCCGGAGCCACGGGCCGGTCCCTCAGTGGGGGCGGCGGCGGCCCACCAGGCTGAGGGCGCTCACGAGGAGCATGACGACTCCCGCCCCGACGGCGATCGCGATCTCGTAGTAGAGGTTGCGCGCGGCCAGGCCGTAGGCGGCGTCGGCGATCGTCCTGGCCACCTCGGGGTCCACCCTGCGCATGAGCGGCTCGCGCGCCACCATGAGGACCAGCGCGAGCGCCAGCGCCATGGCGATCCAGCCGACGGCCACCAGGCTCGTCGCCGTGCGCCAGCGCCGGGCGAGCGCGATCGACAGCAGCGCGAGCACGACCACGACCAGGGGCGCCCACGGCCCCCAGGCATCGGCGATCCGGTATGCCTCCTGCGCCTTCTGCAGGTCGCTGGCCTTGACGAGGGGGATCGTCACGACCGGTGCGATGGACGCGGCGTTCGGCACCCCGGCCTGCTCGAGCGTGGAGGTCAGCGCCGGCACGGGGATGGTGACCCGGACCGAGACGCGGCCCTGGGCGTCGAGCGCGGTGTCGGCCCGGCCTCGCATGAGGTCGATGAACTGCGTGTGCAGGGCCCGGATGCCGGTGGCCCACGCCGTCGTCACCGCGGGGCTGGCGACGAGCTCGGCAGCTTTGGTGCGCAGCGGCGCCTCGAGAACCTTCTCGATCGCCGGTTGCAGGTCTACGGCCCCGAGGACGCCCTGCACGATGCCGTCGGTGAGCGCCTCCTGCACCTGCGGCTTGGTGACGACGGGCCGCAGCTCGTCGACGAAGACGTCGGTGCGGGTCAGCATCACCGAGGCCCAGAAGGCCACGAGCGACACCGGCAGCAGCACGATGGCCAGCAGGCCGCACACCGCCGAGAGGAACGAGCGGCCGGCGCCACCGGAGCCTTGTCGTGCCACGTCTGCCGCCTTGTGCGCTCGGTGTCGTCGGGGTCGCCGCCGACCGGACTAGTCCCCGGCCTGGACTCCCCGCAGGTCGAGAGTCAGTGTGGCACCGGCGCTCCGGTCCAGGACGACGGGGATGCCCCAGTCCTGCTGGAAGAGGTGGCAGGCGGCGTGCTCGGGCACCTCGCCTGTGTCAGGGTCCCCGTCGCACGCGGCCGCCTGCACCGAGATGTGCAGCGTCCCGGAGCCGATGCCCTCGCGCAGCACCAGCGTGCGAGTCAGCCCTTCGGCCCGCCCGGCACCGGAGACCAGCAGCGCGTCCGGAGTGGCGGAGACGTCGAGCCGCGTCGGGTCGCCCCAGCGCAGGTCGAGCTTCTGGCCGCGCGGCGGGACGAAGGTCACCTCGAGAACGACCTCACCGGCCGGCAGCGGCGTCGGGGGTCGTTGCGTCCGGTGGGCTGGGCCGTGGACGCGCTGGGCGGCCTCCGGCAGGGCGACGCGGGTCAGGTGGTGGGCAGCGGACTCCACGACGACGAGGCGCACCTCGCCGGTGTCGGGGTCGTGCTCCACGACGGCGTCGCTCGGCTCGGCCAAGCCTTGGGCGAGGGTCGAGACCTGCCCTGTCGAGGGGTCGTAGCGCCGGACGGCGCCGTTGTAGGTGTCGCTGACCGCGACGGAGCCATCGGGCAGCTCCGTGACGCCCAGCGGGTGCTGAAACAGCGCTTCGGTGGCGTCGCCGTCGCGGTGGCCGAAGTCGAACAGGCCTGTGCCGACGTGCGTCTCGACGGCGAGCTGTCCGTCCGATGAGGCCGTCACCGACCGGAGGGCAGACGTCTCGGAGTCGGCCACCCAGACGCGGTCACCAGAGGCCGAGGCGGCGAGCCCCGACGGCTGGGCGAACCATGCCTCGCCACCCGCGCCGTCGACGAGCCCCTCGTTCGACGTGCCGGCGACGACCTCGACCGTGCCGTCCTCGAGCGTCTCGCCGGGCGTCCAGGCCCACAGCTGGTGCGTGCCGGCCATCGCGACGAGCAGCCGGTCCCCCAGCCACGCCAGGTCCCACGGCGTCGACAGCGGCTGGTGACGGGCGGCGCCACCCCCGGTGCGCTCGCGGAGCTGCGACCCCGTACCGGCGACGACGTGGACAGAGCCGTCGGAGAGGCGAATCCCCTTCAGCTGGTGGTTGACCGAGTCAGCAACGAGCACGTCGATACCGAGGCGCTGCGAGATCTCCGGCGTGGCGAGCAGCACGCCCTGCGGCTCGTTCAGGACGCCCTCACCGCCCCAGCGGATGCGCTCCGTCTCGAGGTCGTCCTCGAGGTGGACGACCTCGTGGTTGGCGGTGTCGCTGACGACGAAAGACCCGTCGGGCAGGGCGACGGCCTTGCCGGGGAAGCGCAGGGCGGTGTCCGGTGCGGGCGGCGCGACGTAGGGGTCGTCACCGGGTTGCAGGGTGCCCTTGGCGCGGTGCTCCTCGATCAGCTCGGCGACGAGCGTGGCGAGGCCCGGGCCGTGCCCCTCCCCCGACATCGAGGCGACGACGTAGCCCTCGGGGTCGAGCACGACGAGGGTCGGCCAGGCGCGGGCGGCATACGCCTTCCACGTGACGAGCTCGGGGTCGTCGAGCACGGGGTGGTGGACGGCATACCGCTCCACGGCGGCCGTGAGCGCGTCGACGTCCGCCTCGTGCTCGAACTTGGGCGAGTGCACGCCGATGATGGTCAGCGCGTCGGGGAACTGCGCCTCGACGGGTCGCAGCTCGTCGAGGACGTGGAGGCAGTTGACGCAGCAGAAGGTCCAGAAGTCGAGGACGACGACGCGACCACGCAGGTCGGCGAGCGAGAGGGACCGGCCGCCGGTGTTGAGCCAGCCGCGGCCGACGAGCTCGGGCGCCCTGACCTTCACCCGCGAGCGGAGACTCGGCCGGCTGACCTTGATGTCGGAGCTCACGAGAGCCTCCGGTCTGCCAGCACGGGGAAGGAGAGACGCCACTGCGGCGTCGCCGTGGTGTCGATGTCGATGCTCAGCACCTCCTCGTCAAGGCCCGCGGAGGCCAGAACCTTCCCGGTCGCGTCCACGACCTGCGATTGGCCGCCCATCTCGTGCCCCGCATGGGTGCCCGCGGTGTTGCACTGCAGCACGACGCACTGGTCCTCGACGGCGCGAGCCTGGCCCAGCAGCGTCCAGTGCGCGACCCGCGCGCGCGGCCAGGCGGCGGGGATGACGAAGACCTCGGCGCCCCGGTCGAGCAGTCGGCGGTAGAGCTCAGGGAAGCGCAGGTCGTAGCAGGTCGAGAGCCCGACGGGGACGGCACTGCCCCCCGCCACCGGCACGTCGACGACGACCAGCTCCTCGCCGGCGTCCATCAGCCTCGGCTCGCCCGCGCCGAAGCCGAAGCGGTGGACCTTGCGGTAGGTGGCCATTAGCTCGCCGTCGGGCGAGAAGACGAGGCTGGTGTTCCAGACGCCGTGCTCGCCGGCCGACGCAGGCTCGCCCCGCTCGACGATCGAGCCACCGTGAAGGGTCACCCGCGCCTCGCGCGCGGCAGCCGAGAGCGCCTGCGCCACAGGACCGTCCACGCGCTGGGCGCGCCCGTCCCAGGCGGTGTAGTCGAAGCCGCCGGCCGACCACAGCTCGGGCAGCACGACGAGGTCGTGGCCGGCCTGGGCCCGCACGAGGTCGGCGACGCGTGCGACGCGGTCGGTGACCGACTCGTCGTCGCCGTAGGCCAGCTGGATGAGGGCAACCTTCATGGACCAACTCTCACACGCCGCCTCGGCCGGGTCAGCGGCCCGGGTCAGCGGGGCGCGTCAGTGCGCCCGCTCCTCGTGCCGCTCCCGGCGTCGGGCGGCCAGCTCCCGGCGCAGCTCCGGGTCGGTCTGGACCAGGTAGACGAGGCCGCAGTCCTGCGGGCCACTGGCGCCCGGGAAGCACAGCGTGCAGGGCTCCCCGAGCCGGATCGGGCACCGTGGGTTCGACGTTCGCTGCGGCATGCTGCCTCCTCACCCCAAATCCTACAAGACGTAGTAGATGTCGCTGGCGCGAGGTCGAGCGGTCGCCCCCACGGGGGTGGACGCATACGGCCCGGTCAGCGGGAGGGGCCGGCGTCGCGCTTCGCCAGCGCCGCAAGACGCTTGTTGTATGCCGTCAGCTCCGCGTCGCCGTCACGGTCGGCCCGCCGGTCCTGGCGGACCGACTCGGCCCGGTCGCTGCGGAACCACTGCAGGGCCACGGTCAGGGCGAGGACGAGGCTCGGCAACTCGCCGATCGCCCACGCGACACCGCCGCCGTAGCGCTGGTCGGCGAGCGGGTCGGTGACCCACGGGATGCGGATCGTGGTGAAGAAGTCGCCCCCGAGCAGGGACGTGCCGCTGATCATGGCCACCCCGAAGAAGGCGTGGAAGGCGATCGTCGCGAAGAGCACCATGAGCCGCAGGGCCGGGCTCCACTTCTTGGGACCCGGGTCGACGCCGACGAGCACCCAGGCGAAGAGGTAGCCGGTCACCATGAAGTGGGCGGTCATCAGCAGGTGCCCGGTGTGCGTCTCCAGGGCGAGCTGGAAGAGCCCGGTCCAGTAGAAGACGACGAGGCTCATGAAGAAGAGCACCGCGGCGACGACCGGGTTGCCGAACACAGCCAGGACCCGCGAGTGCACGAGGGCCAGGATCATCTCGCGCGGGCCCAGCGTGCCGTCGCGGCGGGCCTTGACGCTGCGCAGCGCGAGCGTGACGGGGGCCCCGAGGACGAGGAAGATCGGGATGACCATGGCCTCGAGCATGTGCAGCGTCATGTGCCACGAGAACGCCACCCGGCTGTAGACGCCGAGGACGCCGTTGGTGACGTAGACGAAGACCAGCCAGCTCACCACCCAGCTGATGGTGCGCAGCACCGGCCAGGCGTCGCCGCGGCGGCGCAGGCGCAGGACGCCTGCGAGGTAGAGGCCGATGGCGAGCAGCCCGGTCGCGAGGAAGAGCCACTCGACCCGCCAGGCGGTGACCCAGGACAGGGCGGTCGGGGCGGTCGGCGCGGGGAAGCCGGTCAGCGCGAGCGCCGGGCCGGGGTCCGGCTCGGTCTCAGGCACCGGCGGCTGACTTCGGGACAGGGCGGTCGCCACCCCGAAGGCGAGGCCCATGACGAGCGTCTCGACGACCGCGAGGCGGGCGAAGAGCCGGCCCCGCAGGCGTCGTCCTGCAGCGTCGCTCTCGGCGTCGACCGTGGAGTCGTATGCCGTCACCGCGTCGATCCGATCGAGGGTGAACCGGCGGTGCCAGGCACCGGCCACCCCCAGGGCCACGAAGGCGACGACCTTGACCAGGACCAGCACGCCGTAGGGGGTGGTGAGGTCGGACCACGTCGCCATCCGGGTGGTCGCCGACATGACACCGGAGATGCCCAGAGCGAGGTAGCACCAGAGCGCAACGGCCGAGTAGCGCCGGGCCACCACGCCCAGGGCGTCGTCGAGGCGGGGCCGCAGGACGATGAGGGCGAGCAGGCCACCAACCCACACGGCCGCGCTCAGCAGGTGCACGGCGAGGGCGTTGACGGCCGTCTCGTGGTCGGCGGAGCCACCGGCGTGACCCGCGAGACCGAGGACGAGCATGCCGAAGACGGACAGGACGCTGAGAGCCACGGCGACCGAGCGCGCCCGGGACACCGCCGCCACGGACGCGACGAGGAAGGCTGCCACGGTGCTGAGCAGCCCGACCCGGAGGGTCTCGATGGACCAGACGGAGCCCCCGAGGCTCGCTCCGAACGTCGGGTCGCCCAGCGGCAGGCCGGCGGCGTCCGCGAAGGTGAAGACGACGCAGACCGCCCCCGCGACCGCCCACACGAAGGCGGCCACCGTGGCGACGCGAAAGGCCGCGGCACGGCGCGGCTCGTCGGGAGCGGCACTCTCGGCACGCGTACGTCCCGGGATCATGGTGGCCGCGAGCAGCAGCGAGCCGAGAGTCAGCGACGCGGCGACGTCGTGGACGACCCGCACGAGCGGCAGGGACCACCGCACCACGGGGCCTGCATCGACGAGGCCGCCGGGCGGGGCGTCGGCTGCACCGGTGTAGCGGGCGGCGACGACGCTGGCGAGCAGCCCGACGACGACGACCCCTGCCACGGCAACGGGGGCGGCTCCCCACCGCCCCGGGGAGGAAGCACCGGCCGGCCGACCGGACGGTGCTTCTCGCTGCAGGGTTGCCATGCCTCAAGGGTAAGTAGTCTGATGACATGCCCATGCACCCGGCCGCCCCCGACGACCGCAACGGACTGATCGACGCGTTCGACCACTCCGTGCAGTCGATCATCGACCTCGGGTACTCCTGCCGGGACGAGGACTTCGAACTCCAGACAGAGTGCCCGGGCTGGACGGTCAAGGACCAGATCGCGCACGTGGTGGGTGCCGAGAAGTCCTTCGCCGGGCTGCCACGCCCTCAGGTCAAGGTGCCGGACTACCCCCATCTCCGCAGCGACTTCGCCCGGTTCGTGGAGGTCGACGTCGAGGCCCGGCGCGGAGTCACCGGACGCGACATCGTCGCCGAGCTGGCCGAGTTCCACCCTGAGCGCATGGCACTCCTGCGCCGGTCCACCGCCGACGTGGACACCGTGATCGGTGGTTTCTTCGGTCCCGACACGACTTTCGGCGAGCATCTTCACCGCCGGATCGTCGATGCCTGGGTGCACGAGCAGGACATCCGCGCAGCCCTCGACCGGCCCGGGAACCTCGACTCCGCGAGCGCCGCCGTCTTCACGGCCGACATCCTCGACGCCCTTCCCCGGATCGCCGCGAGAGTGGCCGACATCGAGCCTGGGCACGCCGTCGTGCTCAACGTCAGCGGCCCTGTCGTCGCCCGCGGGGGCGTGCGGATCATCACCGGCGAGGACGGGCGCCCTTACGGCGAGGCGCTTTTCAGCGGCAACGACCGACCTCAGGGTGAGGAGCAGCTCGACGTCACGTCGATCCAGCTCAGCACCGACGCCTTGACCCGGCGTGCCGCCGGACGTCGGGCCGTCGACGAGACGCACTTCACCGTCACGGGCGACGAGGAGATCGCGCGCCGGGTGCTCGAGGCCCTGGTCGTGGTCACCCACTGAGGGCGCCTCCCGCGCGTATACACCCGCACGGGGGTCAGCGGGGGCGAAGTCCACCTTGTGTATATCCGGTGGACGGCCTAGCGTCGGGACTAGTCGGTCAAGCCAGCGCCGCATCGGGGATCCGATACATCGGAGAAGACATGACCGACCCGTCCGCGGGTCCGCGCAAGGATGCGCGAACCAGAGAGCTCATCCATACCCTGCGCACGACGGACTCCACGTCCGAACGCGCCAACGCCCTAGAGACCGTGACGCGGCTGCACATGCCGCTCGCTCGTTCTCTCGCCCACCGCTACTCGGGCAAGGGCCTCGACCGGGACGACCTCGAGCAGGTCGCCTTCCTGGCGCTGCTCAAGGCGATCAAGCGTTTCGACCTGTCCAAGCCGACCGAGTTCGGCGCCTACGCAACACCGACCATCACCGGCGAGCTGCGCCGCCACTTCCGCGACCACGGGTGGCTCGTGCGGCCCCCGCGGGAGCTGCAGGAGCGCCGCCAGCTCGTCACCGACACGAGGTCCCGGCTCGAGCAGAAGCTCGGCCACGACCCGGATGCCGGCGAGCTCGCCCACGAGCTGGACCTCAGCCTCGAGGCGGTCAAGGAGGCGCAGATCGCGGCGAGCAACCTGCGCCCGGCATCGCTCGACACGACGACCGCCGACGGCGGGCGTCCGGTTCTCGACCTGCTCGACGCCCGCGGCGACTCCGGGTCCGACCCGGCGCTGGACGAAGGCATCGTGGTCCGCACCGCCCTCGAGCGGCTGCCGGCCCGCGACCAGCGCCTCGTCGAGCTCCGCTTCGGCGGGGACATGACGCAGGCCGAGATCGCTGAGTCGATGGGGCTCAGCGCCATGCAGGTCAGCCGCCTGCTGCGCCGCACGCTCGACGAGCTGCGCCGCCAGCTCTCCGCGGAGGGCGTGGCCTCGGCCTGACCCGCAGGCCTGCCCGATCCGGTGGTCCCGTCGCCCCTGGGCGTCGGGGCCACTCGCGCATTCGGGGACGTGCCGGGGACGGCTGGGCAGGCCGCCCTCGGAAAACAACGGTCGCGCTCAGACCGAGGCGCCCTCGGACGCTGCGCCCGTCGCCCCGACGGAGGCGCCGAACTGCGACTGCTGGCCCTCGATGACCTGGGAGGCCACGTGGGTCAGCTTCATGTTGAGCTCCTGCGAGGTGTTTCGCAGCAGCTCGAAGGCCTTCTCGCCGCTGATGTGGTGCGCTGCCATGAGCAGGCCCACGGCCTTGCCGATCTCGCGGTTGCTCTGCAGCCCCTGGCGCAGGGTGGCGGCCTCCTCACGCGCACGGATGGCCATCAGGGCCACCGAGGCGAAGGAGGCGATGACGGCCCCGACGTCGGCGGACGCAGCCGTCAGGCCGCCGGGGGTGTCGGAGAAGAGGTTGAGGGCTCCCACCTTGTCGCCCTCGAGGAGCAGCCGGTAGCCGATCGCGGAGCGGACCGGGGTCTCGGTGACGATGCGCTCGGTGAACCGGGGCCAGGGGGTCCGGGCGTCCGTCAGGTCGGCGTCGTGCTGGAAGGCCTCGGAGACGATCGCGTCGACGCACGGGCCCTCGCCGACCTCGAGCTCGATCTGGTCGATGCGGCGGGCGATGTCGTCCGTGCTGGCAGCCGTGACGAAGCGGTCACGGGTGCGCACGAGCATGGAGGCGCGGTCGCAGCCCTCGACGAGCTCGCGGGCGGCCTCGACGAGCGACTGGTGGATCGACCCCGCGTCGGCACCGGCGTAGATCAACGCCGACATCTGACGGAAGGCGTTGTTGATCGTCGGGTCGACGGGAACGTCGCTCGTCATGGCACTCCCTGCACTTCGGGCCCGGTTGCTCCGCGCACTGTTGGACGGTCTCGGGGCGTCCGTCATCCTCGCACCCCCGGGGGGCACCGGACGACAGACAACCACATCCGGCCGGCTCTGGCGAGCACCGACAGAGTCATTGTACAAACCTTGGACATCCAACTTGACATCCAAACCTCCTGCGCAGATAGTTGCATGCTGCAAGCAAATATAAGACGAGACATAAGGGGTCAGCCGTGACGGTCAGCAAGGACGAGGCGAACGAGGTCTTCCTCGGTCTGCTGCGCGTCCAGAAGCTGCTCGTGGCGGCCAAGCACAGCGCCCCCCGGCTCGAGGACGGCGTGGACGCCACGGCATACCCCGTGCTCTTCGTCGTGGCCGGGGCCGGCACCATTCGCATCTCGGAGCTCGCAACCACGCTGCACAACGACGTCTCCACCGTCAGCCGCCAGGTCAGCTCCCTCGTCACCAGCGGACTGCTGGAGAAGAGCGCGGATCCCAGCGACGGGCGCGCCTGGGTGGTGTCCCTCACCGACCACGGTCGCGAGGCTCTCGACCGCATCCAGGTCAGCCGCGCCACGTGGTTCCAGGGGCTGCTCAGCCACTGGGACGGGCCCGTCACCGCCGACTTCGTCGCCCGCCTACGGGAGCTGGGCGACGCGCTCGACGCCAACCTCAGGGCCAGGGGTGCAGCGACGCCCCCGATGCCCTTCCAACCGAACCGAGACCAGAAGCAGAAAGAGGACTGACATGTCCGACACCACCGCCGAACCCACGCGGGCCGACGCCCGCGCGGCTGCTCCGGCCGGCGCGTCCGGCTCGGACGCGCGACCGGTGCTCTCCCACAAGGAGATCATCACCATCCTCATCGGCCTGATGATGGGGATGTTCCTCGCGGCGCTCGACCAGACCATCGTCGCCAGCGCCATGCGCGTCATCGCGGACGACCTCAAGGACCTGGCCGGGCAGGCCTGGGTCACGACGGCATACCTCATCACGAGCACCATCGCGACCCCGCTCTACGGCAAGCTCGGCGACATCTACGGGCGCAAGAAGCTCTTCCTCTTCGCCATCACGATCTTCACGGTCGGGTCGATGCTCTGCACGCTCGCCTGGTCGATCCCGTCCCTCGCGGCCTTCCGTGCCGTCCAGGGCATCGGCGCCGGTGGCCTCTTCTCCCTCGCCCTCGCGATCATCGGCGACATCGTGCCGCCGCGTGAGCGTGCGAAGTACCAGGGCTACTTCCTCGCCGTCTTCGGCACCTCGAGCGTGCTCGGCCCCGTCATCGGCGGCTTCTTCGCCGGCCAGGACAGCATCCTCGGTGTCACCGGCTGGCGCTGGGTCTTCCTCGTCAACGTGCCGATCGCCGTCGCGGCCCTCATCGTCGTGACGCGGACGCTGCACCTCAAGCACACCCGCCTCGACCACCGCATCGACTACTGGGGCGCCCTGAGCCTGTCCGTCGCCCTCGTGCCGCTGCTCATCGTGGCCGAGCAGGGCCGCCAGTGGGGCTGGAGCTCCCCGACGGCGATCACCTGCTACGCGATCGGCCTCGCGGGCCTCGTCGCCTTCTTCCTGTTCGAGCGGGCCATGGGTGAGGAGGCGCTCATCCCGCTGCGCCTCTTCAGGAACCGCACCGTCGCCTCGTCCTCGATCGCCTCGGTGTTCATCGGCATGGGCATGTTCGGTGGCCTCGCGGCGATCCCGCTCTACCTGCAGATCGTCAAGGGCTCGACCCCGACCGAGGCCGGCCTCCAGCTGCTCCCGATGACGCTCGGGATCATGGCCGGCTCGATCGTCTCGGGCCAGATGATCTCCCGCACCGGTCGCTACCGCCACTTCCCGATCATGGGCGCGGCGATCCTCGTCCTGGCGCTCTACGGCTTCCACTTCGTCGGCGCGGACACACCGCTGTGGAAGACGATGATCGGGATGTTCTTCTTCGGCATCGGCCTCGGCTTCAACTTCCAGCCGCTGACGCTCGCCGTGCAGAACGCAGTCGACCGCCGCGACATGGGTGTGGCGACGTCCTCGGCCACCTTCACCCGCCAGATCGGCGGCACGCTGGGCACGGCCGTCTTCCTCTCGATCCTCTTCTCGCAGGCCGGGACGAAGATCTCCGAGGCCTTCACGAGCATCGCGCCGACCCCCGCCTTCCAGGCGGCCCTGCGCAACCCGACCGGAGGCGACCCCGCCGTCAACAAGGGCTTCATCCAGCAGCTGCAGGCCACCCAGCAGAGCGGCGGCTCGGGCGCGGGCAGCTCGGCGCTGTCCGACAGCTCGTTCATCAACCAGCTCGACCCTGCACTGGCCAAGCCCTTCCTCGTCGGCTTCTCGGACGCGATGTCGGTCGTCTTCCTCGTCGCAGCCGGAGTGCTGGTCCTCGCCTTCGTCGCGACGCTCTTCCTGCCGAACGTCGACCTGGGTCCCAAGCCCGGACAGAAGTCGGCGGCCAAGGACGGGGAGGACGTGGCGGTGCCCGCCGGTCACTGACCACCCCACCCAACCGTCGAGAGGCCACGACCTGCGGCCTCGGACCAGTCGAAGGGCCACTTCTCGTCGCGAGAAGTGGCCTTTCGACGTGTCGGGACCCGCGGAGGTCGGCTTCTCGACGGTTGGGGACGACGGCGTATGCCGGGGGCGGGCTGACGCGGGTCAGCGCAGGTTGTGCAGCTCGCGGCGGGTGAGGAACGCGCGCGTGCCCAGCGCCATGACGAAGGCGAAGCTCCCGGCGAGGATGGCGACCCAGTAGCCGTGCTGCGCCCCGACCCGGTCGACCACCGCGCCGGAGACGGCCGAGCCGGCCGCGACTCCGATGATGATGCCGGTCAGCACGATCGTCATGCCCTCGTTGAGCTGCGCCTTGGGCACGATCCGCTCGATGAGGTTCATCGTCGTGATGAGCGTCGGCGCGGTCGCCATGCCGGCGACGAGCATCAGCCCCGCGAGGGCCCACAGGTTGCCCGCGAAGAGCACCGGGACCTCCAGCACCGCCATGCCGAGCGTGCCGACGATCAGCAGCTTGACGAGGCTGCGCCCGTGCGAGATGTGCCCGAAGACGAGGCCTGCGGTGGCCGACCCCACGGCATACAACGCGAGGATGGCGCCTGCCGCGCTCGGGGCGCCCTGCTCCTGCGAGACGGCCAGCGTGACGACCTCGTTGACACCGAAGATCGCGCCCGTCATCACCATGATGAAGGCGAGCGGGACCAGGCCCGGCACGGTGTGGGCGTGCTCGTCCGGCCGCTCGTGGTGCGGGACGACCGGCGGCTCGGTGGACCGGGCGGAGACGAAGACGAGGACCCCCACGGCGTAGGCGAGCGCGGCGAACGCGAAGCCCGCCTCCGGGAAGAGCGTCGTCGACAGCCAGATGGCGAGCACCGGACCCACGACGAAGGTGATCTCCTCCATCACCTGCTCGAACGACATCGCGGCGTGCAGGTTCTTGGAGTCGTGGGCGAAGATGTGCGACCAGCGGGCGCGCGCCATGGTGCCGAGGTTCGGGATGGCTCCGCACAGCGGGAACGTGATGAAGAGGAGCCAGGACGGCCAGCCCCGCAGCGAGACCAGGAGCGTCATGACGACCCAGAAGCCCGACCACAGGAAGAACGGGATGGCGACGCGTCGCTGGCCGTAGCGGTCGACGAGCCGGCCGAGGAAGGGCGCGCACAGCGCCAGGGACACCATGCCGACGGCGACGACCGCACCCGCGAGCTCGTAGGAGCCGGTGCGTGCGGCCACCATGGCGACGACCGAGACGGCGAACATCGAGCCTGCCGAACGGGCGATCATCCCGCCGATGATGAAGACGCGCGCCCCCGGCACCTCGAAGAGAGGTCGGTAGGACGCCAGCACGGATGCTCCTTCGCGATCGGGGACGTCAACCTCCCCATCTTGCACTCCGCCCCCCGGTCGGACGAAATGCCGGGGTCGTCATCTGGCGTGTCTCACGCTCCGTGCTTGCGGCGCAGCGACCACATCTGCGGGGACCGCTCGAGCTCGACGGCGACGTCCCACGGCACCCCTCCGGGGGCGGTCTCGCGGCGGAAGCTGGCCACCATCCGGCGGGCCAGCGCGGGGTCCTTCGCGACCCGGCCCGCGATGGCGAGGGCCTCGTCCTGCACGTCGGCGTCGTCATATGCGGCCCAGGCGAGTCCCAGCGCGACCGCGCGCTCCCCGTCGACCTCGTCACCGAACAGGCCGAGCGCGGCTGCGGCCTCTCGGCCCGCGACCCGGTTGAGAAGGGTGAAGTGGCCCCCACCGGGGTGGATGCCGATCTGGGCGAAGCCGGGAAGCAGCCGCGCCGTGCGCGAGACGACGCGCAGGTCGGTGGCCAGGGCGAGGTTCAGGCCGGCCCCGACGGCGGCGCCCCGGACGGCGGCCACGGTCGGCACGGCGATCCCGCCGATCGTCGTGAAGGCGGCGTACACGCTCTCGAGGTTGCGGTAGGCCTGGTCCTCGACGGGGTCTCGGCCGGTGTCGGCCAGGACGCCGCGGACGGCGCCGGCACAGAAGTGGGAACCACCGGTGATGACCACGGCGCCGACCTCGGCGTCGGACTCGGCTGTGCGGGCCGCGTCGACGAGCTCGTGCGACATCTCGACCGACAGCGCGTTGCGCCGGTCAGGGGCGTCGAGGGTGATGAGCGCGACGGCGTCGGCCACCTCGTAGCGGATCTCGGTCATGCGTCGGATCTCCTCGGTTTGGCGCGGCCGGTCGTGATGAGGGTCCAGAGCCGGTCGTGGCCGGCGGAGGCGGCGAGCGCCGTGAGCGTCTCGTCCCAGTCCTGGAGCGAGCCGTACTCGCTGCGCCGGGCCAGGACCGGCCGGGTCAGGGTGTGCAGCTCGTGCTCCAGCGTGGTGCCGATCGCGCCGAGCGCCTGGTGCGAACCACGGACGACGACCGAGGCCGCATGCCCGACGCAGGACTTGGCGACACCGACGGCGAAGAGCATGCCGGGGTCACGCCAGTCGGAGGCCGCCGCGCGGGCGACGGCGGAGTCGGTGGCGGCCCGGGCGAGCGCGGTCTCGCACGCGATGTCCGACACGAGGTGCTGCACGGCCTGGAAGCGCCCGATCGGGCGGCCGAACTGCTCGCGCCCGCGCACGTGGGCCAGGACCACCTCGACGACCCGTTCCATCGCCCCGACGACCTGGGCGCAGCGGGCCAGGGCGCCGCGCAGGTGGAACTGCTCGCCGATCTCGTGCGCGACGACCGTGCCGGCCTCGAGGTCGTCCAGGTCGAACTCGACGGTGTCGCTCGGCTCCCCTGCGATGTTGCGGCGCTCCTCGATGCCGACCCGATCGCCCGGGACATCGGCGACACGCCACTGGTCCCGGTCCTCCCAGAGGGCAACGATCCGGCTTGCATCGCGCGCCCACGTCACGTTGAGGGCGACCCCGGACGGGTCGGGACGGCATACCGTACGCAGGCCGCCGTCGTTGGGCAGGCCGGCGGACTCCAGCAGCCAGCCACCCAGCACGTCGTGCTCGGCGAGCGGGACCGGCGCGGCGGCCGCTGCGGCGACGCCGAGCAGCGCGGCAGCGTCGACCCAGCTCGCGCCGCTGCCACCGCTCGCCTCGCTGCCGGTGAGTCGGGTGAGGCCGAGCTCCTCGAGGCGCTGCCACAGGCCATGGTCGAGGTCGACGACGGCCGAAGGGGTGGGCCGCGTGGCGCGGTAGTCGGTGAAGAGGTCGTCGAGCACAGCGAGCAGGTCGGCGTCCGGGGAGGTCGGCGCGGCAAGCCCCTCGGGCCGGCGCCTCCCCTGCTCGCCCGTCGTCACCGCAGCCCCAGGCCGCGGGCGATGACGCCGCGGAGGATCTCGTTGGTGCCACCACGCAGCGTGAAGCCGGGACGCTGCAGGATCGCGGCGTGCAGGAGCCGGTCGAGCTCCTCGTCGAGCGACCAGCCCGTCGCGTTGAGCGTGTCGACGTAGTCGGCGATGTCACCCTCCCCCGTGGTGCCGAGCACCTTGACCACGGCGGCGGCGGTGTCGGCGTCCTCGTGGTTCTCCAGGGCGGTCGAGACGGCGAAGGACATCTGGTGCAGCGCCGCGACCCGCGCGACGTGGCGCCCGAGGCCGGGGTCGGTCGGGAGGCGACCGTCGTCCATGGCCTGCGCGGCGGCGGCGAGCAGCTGGAAGGTGGAGAGCACGCGCTCCGGACCGCTGCGCTCGTAGGCGAGCTCGGAGGTCACCTGCGACCAGCCCTCCCCCACCTCGCCGAGCACGCGGTCGTCCGGGATGAACACGCCGTCGAGGTGCACCTCGTTGAAGTGGTGGTCGCCGCCCATCGAGATGATGGGGCGGATCGTCACGCCCGGTGCTCGCAGGTCGACGATGAACTGGCTGAGGCCGTCGTGCCGGTGCGCCGGGTCGAGGGGCGCGGAGCGGGCGAGGGCGAAGAACGCGTCGGCCTCGTGCGCGCCGGACGTCCACACCTTCGTGCCGGTGAGCCGCCAGCCGCCGTCGACCCGCTCGGCGCGGGTGCGCACGCTCGCGAGGTCGGAGCCGGAGTCGGGCTCGCTCATGCCGATGCCGAAGACGACCTCGCCGCGGCTGATGCCCGGCAGGAAGGCCTGTTTCTGCTCCTCGGTGCCGTAGCGAAGCAGCGACGGCCCGATCTGGCGCTCGGCGATCCAGTGGGCGGCGACGGGTGCGCCCACGACGAGCAGCTCCTCGGTGACGACGAAGCGCTCGAGGTAGGTGCGTCCCTGGCCGCCGTACTCCGTCGGGATGACCATGCCGAGCCAGCCGCGACGGCCCAGCTCACGCGTGAACTCGCGGTCCCACCGGGTCAGCCAGGTGTCGACGTGCGGCACGAACGTCCCGGCCGCGACCTGCTCGGCGAGGAAGGCGCGGACCTGCAGGCGCAGCTCGGTCAGCGGGGTCAGCTCGCGGGCACCCGGAGGGACGAGACGGGCCGGCATGCTCACCTTCCTCAGCGACGTCGCAGCGGTTTCGTGCGCCACTCTTCCACACGGTCGCGCACTGTCCGGGGGCGTATGCCGCCCGCAGCCGCCGCGCCCTCCACGAGACCGCGTGCGGTGCGGCTCAGAAGGCGGACGCCACCAGGTAGGTGCAGAGACCGACGATGACCGCCGTGATGAGCGCTGCGGTCGCCGTGGTGATGCGGCGGTTGACGAGGACCCCCATCAGCGTGGCGTCGCGGGTCAGGAGCAGCAGCGGCACGAGGGTGCCGGGGAGGGCGAACGACAGGACGACCTGGCTCCACACAAGGGCGTTCGTCGGCTCCACCCCCACGCCGAGGATGACCAGCGCCGGTACGACGGCGAACAGGCGGCGCAGCAGCGGCGCGATGGGGCGACGGCCGAAGCCCTGCATGACGATGTCGCCGGTCTGCACCCCGACGAGCGTCGACGCGAGACCCGAGGCGAGGAGGGCGACGGCCAGCATCGTGGCGGCGACCTGGCCCGCGTTGGCCCCCAGGGCGGCATACGCCGTCTCGATGCTCGCGCCGGCCTCCGAGGGCAGCGCGGCGGAGAAGACGACAAGGCTGACGTTCGCGACGCCGGCGACGGTCATGGCGATGACCACGCTCCGGGCGGTCCGGCGGCCGCTGCGCAGGCGTTCGGCCTGGCCGACGGCCGCGGTGCCGTCGTCGTGGCCACGCGAGGCAGCCGAGTGGAAGTGCAGCGCGTGGGGCATCACGGTGGCGCCGACGATGCCGACCGCGAGCAGCGCCGCGGACGAGTCGAGCGGCCCCGGCACGACGGAGCGCAGCAGCGCCACGCGGTCGACGTCGGCGATGAAGACCTGCCAGACGAGCGAGCCGATGATGACCACCAGCAGCACGAGCACGACCGAGTCGAAGTGGCTGCGGCCACGCACCTTGAGGGCGAGCACGACCAGGCTGAAGAGCGTCACGCACACGGCTCCGGCCATGAGCGGCATACCGAAGAGGAGCCGCAGCGCGATGGCGCCGCCGACGATCTCGGCGAGGTCGGTCATCACGACGACGAGCTCGGCCTGCGCCCACAGCAGCCACCGGCCGAGCCCGGGATAGCGGGCCGCACTGTGCTCGGCCAGGCTCTTGCCGGTCACCATGCCGAGCTTGGCCGCGAGGTACTGGATGACCATCGCCGAGCAGCTCGCGAAGACGACGACCCAGACGAGGGCGTAGTCGTGCTCGGCGCCTGCCGTGATGTTGACGCCGAAGTTGCCCGGGTCGACGTAGGCGATCGCCGCGAGCAGGGCCGGGATGAGCGTGCGCGGCGCGCTGATCGTGCCGCCGAGCCCGCGCTCCGGCGACCGGTCGTCCACGCGTGGCTGCTGCGCCACTCGCTCACCCATGGACACAGCATCGGGCCTCGAGCACCCCGAGGCCAACTGCCGGGCCGGGGCAGGCGGACGCGGCCAGGGCGGCTGGGGGACGCCGTGGCGTCAGCGTGCCGCCGCGACCCCGAGCAGCGCAGCGATCCCGAGGGCGCTGCGCGGGTCGTAGGCGGCCGTCCACAGCCCCCCGTGCGCGGCCGCATACGCCTCGTCCTGCCACGGCGTGGGCTGCGCCGGAGCGCCCGTGCGCAGGTCGTGGACGAGCAGCGCCGCCATCAGCGTGTTGGCCGTCCCGGGCTCGAAGACCTCGATGCCGAAGCGGTGTGCGCCGGCGTAGGCAGCTGCCAGGGCGCGGTTCTTGACCACGGATCGGGTGCGCGTCGGGGGCGCGACCTTGAGCGACACCAGACCACCGTCGGCGCGGTATGCCGTCGCGCGCCACCGCTGGAGCCGCTTGGCGAGCAGGTAGTTGGGTCCCTGCTGCAGCACGACACTGTCGTTGATGCCAGGGTCCTGGCCCGCGACGTAGTTGCGGCGCAGCAGTCGGCCGCCACTCAGGGTCCGAAGCGGAACACGCAGCAGCTTCGAGGTTCGCCGGTGGGCGTAGCTGTCGGCGGAACGCTCGACGGCCGCGCCCGGCACGGCGAAGACGTCGGTCGGCGTGGCGAGGAAGGCGAGTGCGACGTCGTCGCGGCCCTTGGCGGCGACGACGCCCCGGGTCAAGGCGTCGACGGCCATGGAGACGCGGACGTTCGTCTCACCGTCCGCGTAGACGTAGTTGCCGATGACGAGGGGGCCCTCGAGGGCCGTGACCCACTGCGTGACGGCGCCGAGGTCGTGCACCAGGTCGCCACCCGCGCGCTCGGCGACCGACCCGTGGCCGTCGGTCATCGGAAGGGTGATCGACCCGGCCAAGCGGCGCGTTTCACCTATCAGCCTGTCCCACAGGTCTTTACGCGGTAAATCGACGGCGGCGACGTCAGCGCCCCAGCGCAGCAGCGAGCGCAGCGGTCCCATCTCCGCAGCCGCCCCGAGCACGACGACGGTGCGGTCCGAGAGGTCGAGCCAGTCCGGGTTGTCGAGGACCCGGCCGACCGCCTCGGCGCACGTCGGCTCGATGGTGCCCGCCTCCACCCAGCGGTCGAGACGGCGACGGAGCGCGTCCCCCGAGAGGCGCTCGCCGGCATACGGCACCGAGAGGGTGCGGTCCGGGGTGCCCTCGCCTCGGATGGTCTCCGACCGCAGCGGGGCCGCGCCCGGGTCGGGGTCGAAGGCGGCGGTGAGGGGCCGGTCCCCGTCGGCGGTGGCCCAGCGCATCCGCTCGTGTAGCGAGTCGAGCCCGGCCCGCGCGATGGACCGTGCCGCCTCGGGTGTCACCAGGCCGGCCTCGACGACGCGGCGGAAGTGCGGGAGGTAGCCCTGGCGCCAGCTCGTCTCGCGCTCGGCAGACGCGGCACCGACGGGGTCGACCGGGCGGAGGGCGTCCGCGACGACGGCGCGTCCGGTGGCGGTCGTGCTGCGGCGGCCGGACGACGGGTCGAGTGGGAAGACCACTCCGCTGGGGTCGCTCATGGGCCCATCCTGCCGGGTGGGAACCGGCGCGGCGTCGATGGCGTCCTGGCGGCCGGGTCGCCCCGGGGACGGGCCGAGCGGCCGGAACGACGCGCGCCCGGCGCCCGGCGCCCCGAAAGGGTGCGGTTCGCCACTGAATCCGTCCGGTGGGACCCAACGGGAGGACCATGGAGCCATGAGCACGAAGACGGCCGCCCACGCGGCAGAGCTGGAGTCGGCCCGGGCCGACGAGATCGAGCGCATCGCCGGTCTGCGCCGCGAGTTCGCCGAGGTCGTCGAGGCGTCAGAGGCCAACATCGGCGACGACGAGCACGACCCCGAGGGATCGACCATCGCCTACGAGCGCACGCAGATCGGCGCCCTCGTCAGACAGGCCGAGCAGCATCTCTCCGAGATCGACGCGGCCCTGCAGCGAATCGCCGACGGCAGGTACGGCAAGTGCGAGGTGTGCGGCGACGCGATCCCCCACGCCCGGCTCGAGGCCCGGCCCACCGCGCGCACCTGCATGCGGCACGCCGGCTGACGGGGGCTGACCCATCTGCCGTGATGCCCTGTCACGGCGGGTGGGGTCAGCGCACGGGCGTCAGCGTGGCGTCAGCGCACGGGCGTCAGCGTGGCGTCAGCGCACGGGCGTCAGCGTGGCGTCAGCGCACGCCGGCGGCGAGGCGGTCGAAGGCCGCGTCGATGTTGCGCTCGAGGCGGCCCGAGCCGCCGTTCTGCTGGTGCGCGATGCAGGCCCGCACGGCCGCGATCGCGACGGCCACCGTGACGCGCGCCTCGAGCGACCCGCCCGGCTCGGCCCCGAGACGACGCTCGAGCGCTGCCGTCAGGACGTTCTCGATGCGAAGGTTGTTGCCCACCAGGGCCGGGGCGAGCGACGGCTCGCCGAGCAGGATGCGACGCCGTCGCCCCCGCAGCTCCCGGTCGATCGAGGCTGGCGCCAGCATCCCGGCGAGGATGCGGCGCAGGGACTGAAGCGGCGTCTCGTTGGGTAACCCCTCCTCGAGCCCCGCGGCATACGCCTCGAGCTCCTCGGCCGTGGTGCCGATGACAGCCGCCTCTTTGGAGGGGAAGTAGTTGAAGAAGGTACGAGCACTGACCCCGGCGCGGGCCGCGATCTCCTCGGTGGTGACGGCCACGAAGCCCTTCTCCTCGACGAGGTCCAGGGCGGCGAGGTTGAGCGCTCGGCGGGTCT
Source organism: Terrabacter sp. FW104-15G4B (assembly GCF_058790095.1). Taxonomy (NCBI): domain Bacteria; kingdom Bacillati; phylum Actinomycetota; class Actinomycetes; order Micrococcales; family Intrasporangiaceae; genus Terrabacter; species Terrabacter sp. FW104-15G4B. The sequence continues at coordinate 114,255 of NZ_JBYTCI010000008.1, forward strand.
CGCGCTTCTTGCGCTCGCGCAGGCCGCACGACTCGTCGGTCAGCAGGTCCGTGCTCATGGATCCATCGTGCCACGAGCCTGCAGTGACTGCAATTTTGCAGTGACTGCACGATTGACGTAAGGTGCGTCGCATGCCACAGAAGACCCAGGGAGTAGCCACGGACACCGCGACCGGCCCAGCCAGCTCGACGCGTGCCGCGAAGGCGCCCGGACTCGACCGCCCCACCCGCAACATCTTCATCGCGCTCATGCTCGGCATGCTCGTGGCGTCGATCAGCCAGACCATCGTCGGGCCCGCCATGCCGCGGATCGTCGCCGAGCTCGGCGGTATCGAGCACTACTCGTGGCTCGCCACCGCCGCCATGCTCGTCAGCGCGATCACCGTGCCCATCGTCGGCAAGATGAGCGACCTCTACGGCCGGCGCGGCTTCTACCTCGGCGGCCTCGTCGTCTTCATGGCCGGCTCGATCCTGTCCGGCTTCGCGCAGAACTTCTGGTGGCTCATCGCCGCCCGCGCCGTCCAGGGCGCCGGCATGGGCACCCTGATGCCGCTCTCGCAGACGATCATCGGCGACATCATCCCGCCGCGTCAGCGCGGCAAGTACCAAGGCCTCATGGGCGGCGTCTTCGGCCTCGCCTCGATCCTCGGTCCGCTCGTCGGTGGCTACGTCACCGACAACTGGGGCTGGCGCTACCTCTTCTTCATCACGCTACCCGTCGGCGTCTTCGCCTTCTTCGGCATCAGCCGCTTCCTGCACCTCGAGCACACGGCTCGCGACACCGTCGTCGACAAGGCCGGCATCGCCGCGCTGTCGACGACCCTGATCCTGCTGCTCGTGCCGACCTCCCTCGGCGGCACCACGCTGGACTGGAACTCACCCGCCATCATCGGCATGTACGTCGCCGGCGTCGTCGGCCTCGCCGTCTTCATCGCCATCGAGCGCCGCGCCGTCGAGCCGGTGCTGCCGCTACGGCTGTTCAAGAGCCCGCTCTTCACGCTCTCGAACATCGCAGCCTTCATGGTCTCGGTCATGATGTTCGGCGCGATGATCTACCTGCCGGTCTACGCCCAGGGCGTCCTCGGTGCGTCTGCCACGAACTCCGGCCTCATCCTGATGCCGATGTCGGTCGCCATGATCGGCCTGTCGATCATCTCGGGCCTCGTCATCACCAAGACCGGCCGCTACAAGCTGCAGACCATCGCGGGCATCCTCATCATGGGCGTCGGCTTCTGGCTGCTGACCCAGCTGCACTACGGCTCCAGCCAGGTCGACCTCACGCTGTCGATGATCGTCTTCGGCGTCGGTCTCGGTATGGCGCTGCAGGTCTTCACCCTGATCATCCAGAACTCCTCGCAGCGCAAGGACCTCGGCGTCGCGACCGCGTCGACGCAGTTCTTCCGCAACGTCGGCTCGACCGTCGGCACCGCCGTCTTCGGCACGATCATGACGAGCGGTCTCGCCGCCAACATCGCCTCGCACCTGCCCGCCTCGGTCGTCCAGCAGATGCAGGCGTCCGGCCAGCAGGTCAGCGCCGGCTCCGTGCTCGACCCCTCGGCCCTGGCCAAGCTGCCGCCGGTCATCGCGACCGGCGTCAAGCAGGGTCTCGCCGACTCGCTGCACAACGTCTTCGTCTGGGGCCTCGTGCCGTTCGCGCTCGCCCTGCTCGCCACGCTCTTCATCAAGGAGGTGCCGCTGCGTGACACCGTCCACACCCCGGACGAGGCCGGCACGCAGCTGCTCGACACGATGTCGCAGTCGGCTCCGGACGACGAGCTGAAGGTGCCGCTCGGCCGTGAGGCCGGCAACACGCGTACGCACGAGCGCCTGCTCGGCCTGCGCCTGGGACTGCTCGCCGACTCCGCGCTGCGCGGCGACCGTCCCCTGCTCACCCAGGCCGTCACGCGTCTCGGCGACGGCGACCTCGACGCCGGCGCGGCGCTGCTGCACCGCACCTCGCGAATGCTCACCACCGAGGACCTCGCGCTCGCGGCCGAGACCGAGCGTTTCGCGGTCGAGGTCGCTGCTCGGGCGAAGGCGGACGGCGGCGTCCTTGACGAGTCGCTCAAGCGCGAGCTCGCCACGGCCGTGGCCGAGCGTGACGCCCGCACGGTCATGACGACCGTCGAGCCCACCGTCGCGGAGCGTCACGAAGCCGTCGACGTACGCCTGCTGGCCGCGGTCGGTGACGACCTCACCGCTGCCTACCTCGTCGACCGCCAGAAGGCCCGGCTCGTCGAGAACTCCGAGCACTCGGAGCACTCCCTGCACTCGGAGGCCGGGGTGCGCTGACCGCGCCCCGCACCCCACACCGTCGAGAGGCCACGTTCTGTGGGTCTCGTTCGGTCGAGAGGCCAGAACTCGTCACGAGTTCTGGCCTCTCGACGTCGGCGCCCACGAGACATGGCCTCTCGACGGCTTCTCGGGGGACGCGGCATACGGTGGCGGGATGACCAAGGTAGCCCTCGTGACCGGCGCGTCCTCCGGCATCGGCGAGTCCGTCGCCATCCATCTCGTCGAGTCCGGGTGGACCGTGTATGCCGTGGCCCGCCGGGTCGAGCGCATGGCCGCGCTCGAGTCGCGGGGCATCACGACGTTCGCCATGGACGTCACCGAGGACGCGTCGATGGTCGCCGGCATCGACCGGATCATCACCGAGCAGGGGCAGATCGACGTGCTCGTCAACAACGCGGGCTACGGCTCATACGGTCCGGTCGAACACGTGCCGATCGAGGAGGCCAGGCGCCAGTTCGAGGTCAACGTCTTCGGCCTGGCGCGGCTGACCCAGCTCGTCACGCCGCACATGCGCACCCGACGCCGAGGCCGGATCGTCAACATCTCGAGCATCGGCGGCAAGGTCTACGAGCCGCTGGGCGCGTGGTACCACGCCACGAAGTTCGCGGTCGAGGGCTTCAGCGACAGCCTGCGCCTGGAGCTCGCGCCGTTCGGCATCGACGTCGTCATCGTCGAGCCCGGACCCATCATCTCCGAGTGGAACACCATCGCCCGCGACAGCATGGTCGAGCGGTCCGTCGGCACGGTCTACGAGGACATGGCCCGCCGGATGGCGGGGATGTTCGCGCGGGTCGACACCCCGGGCATGAGCTCGGGGCCCGAGGCGGTGGCCGAGAAGGTGCTCAAGGCGCTCGAGGCCGCGAACCCGGCCGCCCGCTATCCCGCGGGTCGCGGGGCCCGGGCCATCGTCACGGCGCGACGGCTGCTCCCCGACCGCGCCATGGACGCGATCATGAAGCGCACCCTCTCCGCCTGACCCACGTCCCCACACCGTCGAAGGGCCACGAACCGGTCCGGTTC
>NZ_JBYTCI010000008.1:117578-168311 GCF_058790095.1 Terrabacter sp. FW104-15G4B
GTGTGGGGACGTGGGTCAGGCGGAGAGGGTGCGCTTCATGATCGCGTCCATGGCGCGGTCAGCCCCAGACGAGGGCCTGGGCCGGGTCCTGCAGGATGGCAGCGAGGTCGCTGAGGAAGCGGCTGCCGAGCTCGCCGTCGATGAGCCGGTGGTCGAAGCTCACCGCAAGCTGCGTGACGTGGCGAACCGCGATCTCGTCGTTGCCGTCGGCGTCGGTGACGACCCACGGCTGCTTGCGGATCGCTCCGAAGCACACGATGGCCGACTCCCCAGGGTTGATGATCGGGGTGCCGCTGTCGACGCCGAAGACGCCCACGTTGGTGATCGTGATCGTGCCGCCCGACATCTCGGCCGGCTGGGTGCGACCCTCGCGGGCCGTGGCCGTCAGCTGTCCGATCGCCTGCGCCAGCTCGAGCATCGTCAGGGCGTGGGCGTCCTTGATGTTGGGCACGATCAGGCCACGCGGAGTCGCCGCGGCGATGCCGAGGTTGACGTAGTTCTTCTGGACGATCTCCTGGGCGGCCTCGTCCCACGTCGCGTTCATGCCCGGGTTGCGCTTGATCGCGAGGACGAGCGCCTTGGCGAGCACGAGCAGCGGGGTGACCTTGACCTCCTTGAACTCCCGGCTGCCCTTGAGCCGGTCGACGAGCTCCATCGTCTTGGTGACGTCGATGGTGATCCACTCGGTGACGTGCGGCGCGGTGAAGGCCGAGCCGACCATGGCCTGCGCCGTCATCTTGCGCACGCCCTTGATCGGGCTGCGCTCCTCGCGCTCGCCCGCGCCGAACGGCACACGGTATGCCGTCACGGCCGCCGTCGGCGCCGAGCCACCTTGCGCTCCAACGCCGTTCACGGCGCCGCCGCCGCTCGCGTAGCTGGTGACGTCATCCCGCGTGATGATGCCGTCGGCTCCCGTCGGGGTCACCGACGCGAGGTCGATGCCGAGGTCCTTGGCCAGCTTGCGGACCGGGGGCTTCGCCTTCGGGCGGCCGGCGGCCGGACCCGCGCCGTGGGCGGCCGGAGCCGGCGAGTCGGCGCGAGGGGCAGGGGCAACCGGCTTGGCGACGGGCGATGCCGCAGCGATCTGCTCGGTCTCGGTCGGCACTGCGGCCACCGGTGCAGGGGCACCCGAGCCCTTGCGCGCACGGCGTGCGGTGGCGCCTGCCTTGGCGCCGTAGCCGACGAGGATCGCCTCCTGCGCTGCCGGGGCGGCCTTCTCGCCCGGGATCGACGGCGCGGCCGCGGGGGTCTCATCGCCACCCAGACCGTCGTCGATCGAGATGATCGGCGTGCCGACGTCGATGGTCTGGCCGACCTCGACGAGCAGCTCCTTGACGGTGCCGGCCCACGGGATGGGCAGCTCGACCAACGACTTGGCGGTCTCGATCTCGAGCACCATGTCGTTGACCTTGACGGTGTCGCCGGGCGAGACCTTCCACTCCACGATCTCGGCCTCGACGAGGCCCTCACCGGGGTCGGGCAGGTTGAATGTCTTGATCGCCATGTGTGGCAGCCCTTCTCAGTACGCGAGCGCGCGGTCGACGCCGTCGAGGATGCGGTCGAGGTCGGGGAGGAACTCCTCCTCCATCCGGCTCGGCGGGTAGGGGATGTTCGCGCCGGCCACCCGGATGACCGGGGCCTCGAGCTCGTAGAAGCACTGCTCCGTGACCTGAGCCGAGATCTCCGACGCCATGCCGAGGTAGCTGCTCGCCTCCTGGACGACGACGAGACGGCCCGTCTTGCGCACGGACTTCACGATGGCCTCGATCGGCAGGGGCGAGAGCGAGCGCAGGTCGATGACCTCGATGCTCGTGCCCTCCGCCTCGGCGGCCGCAGCAGACTCGAGCATCGTCTTGACGACCGGGCCGTAGCCCAGGAGCGTCACGTCGGTGCCCTCGCGGATCACGTTGGCCTCGAAGAGCTCTCGAGGTGCGGACGTCGCGGCGGTGTCGTACTCGGCCCGGTCGTGGTAGCGGCGCTTCGGCTCGAAGAAGATCACCGGGTCGTCGCACGCGACGGCCTGCTGGATCATCCAGTGGGCGTCCTCGGGATTGCTGCACGCGACGACGCGCAGGCCCGCGGTGTGGGCGAAGTACGCCTCGGGGCTCTCGGAGTGGTGCTCCGGGCTGCCGATGCCGCCGCCGAACGGGATGCGGATGACCATCGGGATCTTGACGGCGCCGAGGGCGCGGGCGTGCATCTTGGCGACCTGGCTGACGATCTGGTCGAACGCCGGGTAGACGAAGCCGTCGAACTGGATCTCGCAGACCGGGCGGTAGCCGCGCAGCGCCATGCCGACCGCGGTGCCGACGATGCCGGACTCGGCGAGCGGGCTGTCGATGACGCGGTCCTCGCCGAAGTCCTTCTGCAGGCCCTCGGTGATGCGGAAGACGCCACCGAGCTTGCCGATGTCCTCACCGATGAGCACGACCTTCGGGTCGGCTTCCATGGCCTTGCGCAGGCCGTTGGTGATGCTCTTGCCGAGCGTGACCTTCTCGAACTGGGCAGCCATCAGTTCGCCTCCTCGAAGCTCGCCTTGTAGGCGAGGTAGGCGGCGCGCTCCGCCTCCATGACGGGGTGGTCCTCTGCGTAGACGTGGTCCCACATCGTCTCGCCGGCCATCGTCTTCATCGTGACGCAGCCCTCGCGCAGCTCGGCGGCGAACTGGTCGGCCTCCTCGTCGATGCGCGTGAAGAAGGCCTCGTCGGCCATGTCCTCGTGCGCGAGGTAGGTCTTGAGCCGCAGGATCGGGTCGCGGAACTTCCACTCCTCGACCTCGGCCGACACGCGGTACTTCGTCGGGTCGTCGGCGGTGGTGTGCGCACCCATCCGGTAGGTGAAGGCCTCGATGAGCAGCGGGCCGTTGCCGTTACGGGCCTCGTCGAGGCAGTGCTGCGTCACGGCATACGTGGCGAGGATGTCGTTGCCGTCGACGCGGACGCCCGGGAAGCCGAAGCCGGCGGCGCGCTGGAAGAGCGGGATGCGGGTCTGCTTCTCGACGGGCTCAGAGATGGCCCACTGGTTGTTCTGGCAGAAGAAGACGACCGGGGCGTCGAAGCTCGCGGCGTAGACGAACGCCTCGTTGACGTCACCCTGCGAGGAGGCGCCGTCGCCGAAGTAGCAGATGACGGCGGTGTCGCGGTCGGGGTCGCCGGTGCCGACGTTGCCGTCCATCCGCACGCCCATCGCGTAGCCGGTGGCGTGCAGCGCCTGGGCCCCGATGACGATCGTGTAGAGGTGGAAGTTGTGCTCCTTGGGGTCCCAGCCGCCCTGGCTCACGCCGCGGAAGAGCTGCAGCGAGCTCTGGGGGTCCATGCCGCGCACGAAGCCGACGCCGTGCTCGCGGTAGGTCGGGAAGACGAAGTCGTGGGGCCGCAGGGCCCGGCCGGAGCCGACCTGCGCGGCCTCCTGGCCGAGGAGGCTCGGCCAGAGGCCCAGCTCGCCCTGGCGCTGGAGGGCGTAGCCCTCGGCGTCGAGCCGGCGGATGAGGACGAGGTCGCGGTAGAAGCTCCGCAGGTCCTCGGGCGTCAGGTCCGCGACGTACTTGTCGTAGTCGGGGTGGGACACACGCTGACCTTCGGGGGTCAGCAGCTGGATCATGTCCGGGCCACCGTCGCCGACCGCGGGGGTCGGCTCCTGCAGCTCGGCGACAACCTTGTCGCTCACTGGGGCTCCTTCGCCGGTGAGACCGGCCTACTCGTTCGGCCCGCAAGCGGGGGTCACCCGCTCGTCGGCTTCTGGGGGCGCAGGCCGCCGTTCGTGACGACGGACACGTGCTTGGTCCTCGGACCGGAACTTACCGGAGAGCCCTGCGAATCTCACAATGCGGGACGGTCAGCCGCCACACAGGCACGGCTGACCTGCGCGGACGCCGCGGAGAGGGCTGGGCGATCGCCGCTCGGCCGGTCCCGGCGCGGCGCTGCGACAGTGTTGCGCCGCCTCGTGGAGCAGTGACGCAGGGAGTGGCGTCGGCGGCGGCGTCCGTTGGCGTATGCCGTGTGCCCGGGTAGCCCGGCCCGGCGCGGTCAGCGGCGGGTGCCCCACGTCCAGGGCGGGGTGGACAGCAGTCCCTGGCCCTGCACGAGGGTCTCGCCGAGATCCTTGACGAGGGTGGTGCCGCGAGCGGGTGAGCCGAGGCCGACCGGCGCCTCGTCCTCTTCGTCGGCCGGGTCCTGCACGCCGAGTTCGCGGACCAGCGCCTCGGAGTGCGAGACCACCATGACCTGGCTGCGCTCCGCTGCGGCGCGAATGAGTCGGGCCAGCGGCGGGAGCAGGTCGGGGTGCAGGGAGGTCTCGGGCTCGTTGAGCACCATCAGCGGAGGTGGGTCGGTGGTGAGCAGGGCAGCGACGAGGAGCAGGTAGCGCAGGGTGCCGTCGGAGAGCTCGGCACCGGCGAGTGGCCGCAGCATGCCGGGCTGGTGGAGGGCCACGTCGAACCGGCCCCCCTCGGCCGTGACGTCGAGGATCGCGCCGTCGAAGGCGTCCGCCACGGCCCGATCGAGCTCCGGGCGCCCCTCCTCTCGAATCGTCTGCAGCGCCGCGGCAAGGTCCCGTCCGTCGTCGGCCAGGACCGGCGTGCGGGTGCCGACCTGGGGTGTCCGAGCGGGGGCCTCGGCGTCGGCCCGGAAGCTGTCGTAGAAGCGCCAGCCCCGGATCATCCGGCGCACCCGGAGCAGCTCGGGTGCGCGCTCGGGATCGGCGAGCTCGGTGAGCATGCTCTCCCAGGGACGCAGCGACCGGGTCAGCTCGCTCCAGCCCGGACGGTCCGCCCGCGCGGCCTCCCTCGGCGGCGCCGTGCCGGACGAGCGGTAGGCGGCCGACCGTGATCCGGCTCGCGATCCGGGCGCCTCGACCGGGTCGGACTCCCACTCGGCGGCATCGCCGTCGGAGCCGCCCCACTCCTGCTCCCAGCCGTCGGCTCCACCTGCGGCCGACCGGGTCTCGACGACGCCCCAGCGACGGCGCACGAGGACCGCGCCGGGACGCATCACCGGCCCCGCCCACACCACCTCGCGCTTGATCTCGGGATCACGCAGGAAGGCCGACGGCGTGCCCGCCTCGCCGCCGGACGACTGCTGCGGGAGCCCGAGGTCGACGAGGTAGCCGAAGTCGTCGGAGGCGAAGCCGAGCCGGAGGCTGATGGGCCCCTGGCGGCGGGTGCCCTGGACCGCGTGGCCACGCTCGCGCGCGCCACCCAGCGTTGCCGGACCCGCCCAGAGCGCCGAATCCAGGCCGCCTTCGCGGGCGAGCGCGCCCACCACGTCACCGCGGCCGCAACCAGCCAGCAGGCGAAGCGAACGGTAGAGACTGGACTTGCCGCTGCCGTTGGCGCCGGTCACGACGTCGAGCCCGTGCAACGGCACGACGACGTCCCTCAGGGAGCGGTAGCCGGAGACAGCGACGGCAGTGAGCATGCCCTCGACGATAGGTCCGGCCTCCGACACCCGGACCTGTGCCGGGACCTGTGCCGGGACCTGTGCCGGCATGCTCAGGGCGCCCCGCCCGGACCGCCGGGTCAGCTGTCCGAGGGGCCGTCGGACGCCTCGTCCGGACCACCACGGCCGCGCAGGAGCAGAGCCACCATGAGCATGAGGGCAACGGCCCACGCGCCGATGGCGACCGACGGCAGCGGGGTCACAGCGGTGCGCGTGGACGTCCGCACGCCGTACGAGTACCAACCGAAGCCGAGTCCGGCGCTCATGACGGTGAGCCCCACCGCGGCTGCGGCCAGCGCCGCACCGACGGCGGCCGCCGCGACCGTCCCCCCACCGGCGCCCCGCGCGAGGACGTCGAACGGCCGACAGCCACGCGGCAGCGGCGACCAGCGCGAGTGCGGCGGCGAGGGCGAGGACCGCGAGCGTGCCGAAGGAGCCGTCGAGGTCGGTGGACGTCATCTCGGACAGCGACCGGACGCGGCCCCACAGCCAGATGTCGAGCAGCGGGACGCTCCCCTGGGCTGCGGCCGTCTCGATCCGCTCGGTGGGCCAGATCAGGGCCGCGACGAGGAGGGCTGCTCCGACGGCGAGCAGCGGTGCGATCAGGCGGCGCATCCACAACGGGAACCGTTTCGCGGTCGCGGGTCCCTACGCGGGTTGCGGTGCCCTTCGCCGGGTGGGCCGGCCGTCTCGGACAGCAAGCCGCGGAGCAGCCGGCGACGCTCACCCGGGCCCGCGCTCCGGCTCGTCGTCGTCGGTGAAGCCCACCGAGGTCGTGTGCGTCCTGCCGCGTGGCATGGAGTCCCGCAGCATCGCGAGGCGCCCGCTCGACGGCTCCTCCGTGGCGCTGCCCGTGCCCGGGCGGGAGACATCGACAGCCGGCCGGGTCCGGGCGAGACGTGCCGAGACGGCCGACAGCCAGGTGGCAAGGACCGCTGACGGGCCCGGAAGCACCGCAGCCACCACGAGCGCGAGAGCCGCGGCGAGCACCACCAGGGAGACCGTCTCGAGCCAGCCGGCCACCGTCGTGATCCGGACCTGGCCGGGCTCGATGCCGATCGACTGTTCGTCGAACGAGAGACGCTCCGCGACCGACGCGGCGACGAGTGCGAGCGCCGCAGCGATCCCCACCGCGGCGGGCAGTTCACCGCGCCTCCCCGGCACGACGACCCACGCGACGATCCCGGCCACCGCGAGCAGCAGCACGGCGGCGAGCAGCACGAGCCGGGGCACCGGGTTCGGGCCCGTGAACGCGTCCAGCAGCACGCCGTCCGACGAGTAGACGACCTGCCGGCCCCACGACCAGTCCCGCTGCTCGTAGCCCTTGGTGAAGTCGCCGACCTCGGGCACCTGCACGGCGAGAACCGTGGTCGGCCAGACGGTCGTCGACGCCGCCAGCAGCACCCCGACAGCGCCGACGACGGCGCCGGGCACACGCAGACGCAGGCTGTTGGGCGCGGAGGCGGCCGCGTCATCGGGAGCGACCGCGCCACCGGGCACAGCCACGTCACCGGGGACACCCTCGCTCATGGCGGCGGCCGGAGCCGGCCGTTCCAGCGGCGGTGGCGGGGAGAGCTCCCCCGGGCCACCCCGGTGCTTCCGGGTCGGGTCGTCCTCCTCGTCCGGTGCGACGAGCGCGCGGACGCGCGCGACCCAGGCCGACGGCATACGCAGGCCAGCCAGCGAGAGGACGAGGAGCGCCACCGCCACGACGAGGGCCAGGACGGCCACCGACTCCAGGGCACCGACGGTCGTCGAGGTGCCGCTGGCCGCCAGGCCGTGCACGTCGTCACGGACCGGCCGGCCGAGACGGTCCGCGGCGGTCGACGCGAGGTGGCCCAGAAGCCCGGCCCATGACAGGAGCGCGACGACGGAGACCCACGGCGCCTCTCCCAGCATCCACGCCACCGCACCGAAGGCCGCGAGCGCGACGAGAAGGAGGAACGCCACGAGCCCGAAGGGGTTCCAGAGGTCCTGCACCACGGCGCCACCGGCACCCAGCGCCCGTGAGCGGCCCCAGCTCCAGAACTGCTGGTCGAAGAGCGCCACACCACTCTGGCTGTCGAGCGTCGTGAGCTGCCACGTCGGCGCCACGACCGACGGGAGCGTGAGGAGCACGGCGACGAGCGCGGCCACGCCGGCCGGTACCCGTTCGCGCTGAAGCCCCACGCGTCACCTCATCGTCAGCGAGCGCCGAACCGATCGGCGACCTCGATCAGGCGCGAGTTGGCCTCGACCTCGCCGATCGTGACTCGCACCCCGTCCTCGCCGTACTGCCGCACCGTCAGACCGGCCTGCTGGCACGCATCGGAGAACGCCGTCGAGTCCGGGCCCAGCGGGAACCAGACGAAGTTCGCGTCGGACTGCGGCAGCCGCCAGCCCTGGTCGGCGAGCGCCTGCACCACGCGGTCGCGCTCGGCGACGAGCGACTCCACCCGCTCGCTCAGCTCGTCGAACGCGTCGAGGGAGGCGATGGCGGCCACCTGCGCGACCGAGTTCACCCCGAACGGCGTGGCCGTCTTGCGCACGGCCGCGGCAACGGGAGGGTGGGCGACGGCATACCCGACCCGCAGGCCGGCGAGGCCGTACGCCTTGGAGAAGGTGCGCAGGACGACGACGTTCGGGCGGTGGCGCCACACGTCGAGCCCGCGCACGGCCTCGGGGTCTCGGACGAACTCCACGTAGGCCTCGTCGACGACGACGACGACGTCGCTCGGGACCCTGTCGAGGAACGCCTCGAGCTCGGACTGGTGGACGCACGGACCGGTCGGGTTGTTCGGGGTGCACACGAGGATGACGCGGGTGCGGTCGGTGATGGCGGCGAACATCGCGTCGAGACGGTGGCGGGCCTGCTCGTCCAGCCCGACCATGACCGGCTTCGCGCCGGCGAGCTGGGTGACGATGGGATAGGCCTCGAAGGAGCGCCACGCGAAGACCACCTCGTCGCCGGCGTCGCACGCGGCGTTGACGATCTGGGCGAGGACCGCGACGGAGCCGGTGCCCGTCGCGATGCACTCGGCCGGCACGTCGAGCGCCTTGGCAAGCCGCTCGGTCAGCGCCGTCACAGCCATGTCGGGGTAGCGGTTGACCGTCGCCGCCGCGTCGTCGATCGCGGCGAGGACCGACGGCAGCGGACCGTAGGGGTTCTCGTTGGACGAGAGCTTGTAGGCCGTGACGCCGGCCGGCGCCGCCGCAGCCTTGCCCGGCTTGTAGTCGGGCATCTGCGCGAGCACCTCGCGCAGGCGGACCGTGGCCTCCGGGACGTCCGTGGCGGCATACGCCTCCTGCGGGGTGGCGCTCTCGGTCACGCTCTCGCTGACGGTCTCCGTGCTCTCGCTCATATCCGAACTGTAGAGGCAGTGTCCACGCCGGCGACCGCCCCATGGACGCTCCCCTGACGCTTCCCCCCGACTGTGGCTAGGCTCACAGCGTCGCGCCAGCGCCGCCTCGACACCTGCTCGTGCCAGCTGCACGCCACCTCTTCCCGAAAGTCAGATCATGCGCATCGGCATCCTCACCGGGGGCGGGGACTGTCCCGGCCTCAACGCCGTCATCCGGGGCGCGACCCGCGCCGCCGAGGTCACGTACGACAGCACCGTCATCGGCTTCCGCAACTCCTGGCGCGGGGTGATGGACAACGACTACGAGATCCTCGACGTCGACCGGTGCCGCGGCATCCTGCCGCTCGGTGGCACGATCCTCGGCACGAGCCGCGACCAGCCCTTCGCCTACGAGGACGGACTCAAGCGGGTCCGCAAGGCCTACGACCGGCACGGCCTCGACGCCATCATCGGCATCGGCGGTGAGGGCTCGATGGGCGTCGTCAACCGCCTGCACGAGAACGGCTTCCCCGTCATCGGCGTGCCCAAGACGATCGACAACGACATCTCCCTGACCGAGATGACCTTCGGCTTCCAGACGGCCGTGCAGATCTGCACCGACGCCATCGACCGCCTCCACACGACCGCCGAGAGCCACCACCGTGTCCTCGTCGTCGAGGTCATGGGCCGCCACGTCGGCCACATCGCCATCTGGTCGGGTCTTGCCGGCGGCGCCGCGATCACGCTGGTGCCCGAGGAGCCCTTCGACATCGACGAGGTGTGCGAGCGGATCGTCCACCGGCACAAGAAGGGCCGCTTCGCGACCATCGTCGTCGTCGCGGAGGGCGCCCTGCCGCGGGAGGGCACGATCGAGATCCCCGCCCCTGAGGTCGACAAGTACGGACACCAGATCCTCGGCGGCATCGGCTCGATCCTGGCTCGGGAGATCCAGGGACGCACCGGCATCGAGAGCCGCATGACGGCGCTCGGGCACATCCAGCGCGGCGGCTCCCCCGTCGCGTTCGACCGCGTCCTCGGCACGCGGTTCGGGGTCGCCGCCGTCGAGGCCGCCCTCGACAGCGCGTGGGGGCAGATGGTCGCGCTGCAGAAGGGACGCATCGAGCGCGTGCCCGTCGCCGAGGCCATCGGCTCGCTCAAGATGGTCGAGCCGGACCTGCTGCGGCTCAACGCGATGTTCCAGCCACGTATCCCCGGGGACGAGCATCCCGGCCTTCCCGCCGACTCGCCCACCCCCGTGGAACACTGACCGCATGCTCCTCAACCTGGCGCTTCAGACGGTCATCAACGCCGTCGCCCTGTGGGTCGCCGCGTGGGCCATCCCGGGCATCACGTTCGGTGGCGGCTCGACGGGCCGGGTCGTCTGGACCGTCGTCCTCGTGGCGTTGATCTTCGGCATCCTCAACACCTTCATCAAGCCTCTGCTCAAGCTCATCTCGCTGCCGCTCATCATCCTGACGCTGGGGCTCTTCGTCTTCATCGTCAATGCCCTGATGCTCCAGCTCACGTCATGGCTGGCAGGCAAGCTCGACCTCGCCTTCCACGTCGACCACTTCTTCTGGGACGCCATCTTCGGCGCGCTCATCGTGACCTTCGTGTCGATGATCCTCAGCTTCATCAAGACCGACTGAGCCGGCGCGCCTCCTCTCGGGGTGTCGGTTGGGAGGGTGTCGGCGCGGGGTTCTACCGTCGTGGCATGCGCTTGCTCCACACCTCCGACTGGCACCTCGGGCGCACGCTCCACGGCGTGAACCTCCACGAGGCGCAGTCGACCGTGCTCGAGCGCATCTGCGAGCTCGTCGAGGACCCGCCCGACGGCATCCCGGTCGACGCCGTGCTCCTCGCTGGCGACGTCTACGACCGCGGCGTGCCACCCGTCGAGTCGGTCCAGCTCTTCGAGTGGACGCTCTCGCGGCTGTCAGCCGTCACGACCGTCGTCGTCACGTCGGGCAACCACGACTCCGCCATCCGGCTCGGCTACGGCGCAGGACTCTTCCGAGACACCATCCGCATGGTCACCGATCTCGGCCAGCTCGACCTGCCCCTGCTGCTCGAGGGCAGCGACGGGGTGCACGCAGCGGTCTACGGCATCCCCTACCTCGACCCCGACCACGCGCGAGTTGCGCTGGCGGGCGGCGGGTCGCCGCTACCACGGTCGCACCAGGCGGTCGTCGGGGCGGCGTGCGACCGCATCCGCGCCGACCTCGCTGGCCGGGCGGGCGTCCGGTCGGTCGTGCTGGCGCACGCGTTCGTGGCAGGCGCCGAGCCGAGCGACTCCGAGCGCTCGATCATGGTCGGCGGCGTGGACCGGGTGGCCGGCACGGTCTTCGACGGCATCGACTACGCCGCCCTCGGTCACCTGCACGGCCCGCAGGCGCCCGAGTCGGCCGAGGGGTCGTGCGTGCGCTATTCCGGCTCGCCGCTGCGCTACTCCTTCTCCGAGCAGGAGCAGCAGAAGGTCGTGCTGATCGTCGACCTCGACGCGTCCGGGCCGGCGCGAGTGACCCCCGTCGAGGTCGCCCAGCCACGGGCGATGGCGACACTGCGCGGCCGGCTCGACAACCTGCTGCAGTCGCCGGACTTCACCGACGCCGAGACCGCGTGGGTGCGGGTCACCGTCACCGACCGGGTGCGGCCCGACTCCCTCATGGACCGCCTGAAGTCCCGTTTCCCGCACGCCCTCCAGGTCTTCCACGAGCCCGACGGGGCGACCGACCGGGGCCGGGCGGGCACCACCGCCGTCAGCGAGCGCGACCCGCGCGAGCTCGGCTCCGACTTCATCACCTACGTCACCAAGGGCGAGGCCAGCGGCGGCGAGGTCGACGTCTTCGAGGCCGGCTACGAGGCGGCCGTCAAGGCGCAGCAGCTCGCCGAGGCGCAGGAGGTGGCCTGACGTGCAGCTGCACCACCTGTCCATGACGGCCATCGGGCCGTATGCCGGCACCGAGGTCATCGACTTCACCACCGTCGGGCGCGCCGGCCTCTTCCTGCTCGAGGGCCCCACCGGCGCGGGCAAGTCGACCATCATCGACGCCATCACCTTCGGGCTCTACGGCAAGGTCGCGCAGGCCTCCGCCGACGTCGAGCGCATCCACTCCCACCACGCCGACCCGCGCACCGTGCCGGTCGTCGTGCTCGTCTTCGAGACCCAGTCCGGGCTCTACCGGGTGCAGCGCACGCCCCGCTTCGAGCGGCCCAAGTCGCGCGGCGCCGGCACCACGGTGCAGCAGCCGACGATCAAGCTCTGGCGGCTGCAGACGCCCGACGACCTCGAGGGCGGCGAGCTGCTCTCGGCCAACATCGGCGACTGCGACGACGAGATCACCCGCGCCGTCGGGCTGACGCGCGACCAGTTCGTGCAGACCGTGATCCTCCCGCAGGGCGAGTTCGCGACCTTCCTGCGGGCGCGGTCCGAGGACAAGGGCAAGCTCTTGGAGAAGGTCTTCGGCACGGCCTTCTTCCGCCGGGTCCAGGACGAGATCGTCGAGGCGGGGCGGGCCGCCCAGGCGCGGCGCCAGTCCGCGGTCGACGAGATCCGCCTCGCCGTGCACGCCCTGGCGGTCTCGGCCGGCCTCGACCCCCAGCGCCGGGAGGTCCTGGAGACGCTGAGCCGCACGGCGCCCGAGGCCCTCGACGCCGAGCTCACCCAGGTCGTCGACGAGCTCACCACGCGCGAGCGCCACGCCGGTAAGGCGAGCCGCGAGGCCATCGAGAGCCACCGGCAGATGGCCGACATGGTGGGCGACGCACGGCTGCGCACGCAGCGCCGTGAGCGACTGGTCCAGCTGCAGCAGCAGGACCACGACCTCGGCAAGCAGGCGGTGCGTTTCGCCGAGCTGCGCAAGGAGGTCGACCGGGCGCAGGAGGCCCAGCCCGTCGCCGGGGCGGTGCGCACCCTCGCCCTGTCCGAGGGTCACCTGCGCGCCGCCGAGACCCGCCTGCGACGAGCCCGGGAGGCCGTCGAGCCGCAGCTTCGCGACCGGGGGGCTGCGGCGCTGCGCGAGGCGGCGGCCCAGGCTCGGGAGGTCGTCGGCTCCCTGACCGGGGCGATCGCGCTCGAGGCGGCCCTGCCCGGTCGCGTCGAGGAGCTGCGGCGCCTGCGCGAGCGGCTCGAAGCCACCATCCGCTCGACCGCGTCGGTGACCCGTGAGCTCGAGGTGCTGCCGGCCACGATCGCCGAGCACGACCGCGCCCTGACCGAGGCACGCCGCCTCGCAGCCCTGCTCGACGGCCGGGCCACCGAGGGTGCGCGCGCCAAGGAGCGTCTCGAGGCCGCCGTCGCCCACGAGGCCGCGGCGGCTCGCGTGCCCGCTGCTGAGGCCGCGGCCAGCGCAGCACTGTCGACGGTGGCGACGGCGGAGACCTCGCTCGCCGCCCTGCGCCGGACCCGCATCGAGGGGATCGCCGGCGAGCTGGGGCTGGCCCTCGTCCAGGGCGACCCCTGCCCGGTGTGCGGCTCGCTCGAGCACCCGTCCCCGGCGCACCCCACGCTCGACGCGGTGACGCCCGAGCAGATCGAGACCGAGGAGGCGAGCGTCGTCCGACTGCGCGAGCAGGCCAGCCGGTCCGCCGAGGCGCTCGGCGCGGTCCGCTCCGAAGTGCGCGAGCTCGCGGCGCGCTGCGACGGGCTCGACGTCGCCTCGGCGCGCGCCCGTGCCGAGGCGGCCGCCCGAGAGCTCGGCGAGTCGGTGCAAGCCCGAGCCGACGTCGAGGTCGGCGCCGCGCGGCTGACCGAGCTGCGGGCCCGCGTCGAAGACCTCTCCGCCCAGACGAGCAGGCTCGGCGCCGAGCTCGGCCGCCACGAGCAGGCCGTCGCCGACCTCGACCTTCGCGTCGCCGAGGAGGTGGCGGTCGTCGAGCAGGCCCGAGACGGCCACCCCAGCGTCTCCGCCCGCCGCGACGACCTCGTGGCGGGGGCGGCCCGCATCGACGCCCTCGTCGACGCGCTCGGCCAGCGCGACGTCGCAGCGGCTGCCGTCGCAGAGGACACCGCCGCTCGCGACGCCGACCTCGCCCAGTTCGGCTTCGCCGGCGTCGCGGAGTGGATGGCGGCCAACCGCGGCGCCGAGTGGATCAACGACAAGACGCGGGAGATCGCGGAGTTCGAGCGAGCGTGCACGCAGGTGCGCGCCGGGCTCACCGGCCCTGAGCTCGCCGACGTCCAGCTCGACGCCCTCTTCGACGACATCGAGCAGCTCGAGGCCCTCGCCGCGGCCGCCAAGAAGGAGATGGAGGCGGCCAGCAACGAGCACGGCAGCCTCCGCGACCAGGTCACCCGCACCAAGCGCCGGGTCACCGACATCCGAGAGGCCATGACGCGCAACGCGGCGGTCATCGCCGAGACTGCCGACGCCGTGCGGGTGGGCCAGCTCGTGGCGGGCAACGGCGACAACCAGCTCAACCTCGACCTCGCGAAGTACGTCCTCATCAGGCGCTTCACCGAGGTGCTCTCGGCCGCCAACTCCGAGCTCGGTCGCTTCTCCGGTGGCCGATACACGCTCGAGCACACCGACGCCAAGAAGGGCAATGCCAAGTCCGGCCTCGGCGTCCGGGTCCACGACATGCACACCAACCAGGTCCGCGAGGTCGGCACGCTGTCCGGCGGCGAGACCTTCTACGTCTCCCTGTCCTTGGCGCTGGCCCTGGCCGAGGTCGTGCGGGCCGAGTCCGGTGGCGTGGACCTCGGCACCCTCTTCGTCGACGAGGGCTTCGGCACGCTCGACCCCGACGTCCTCGACGACGTCATGCACACCCTCGAGGGCCTGCGCGAGGGCGGCCGCACCGTCGGCATCGTCAGCCACGTCACCGAGCTGAAGTCGCGAGTGGCCGACCGCATCGAGGTCATCGTCAAGCCCGACCGCACCAGCACCTTGCGCATCACCGCCTGAGCGACACCGGCACCCAGACGAATCCGACGCCCTACGATCCGGGCATGAGAGTCGCCGCGAGCGTGTTCGTCGGACTGGCCGCCCTGCTGCACGCCTACATCTTCTGGATGGAGAGCGTCGGCTGGACCCGCCCGGAGGTGTGGAAGCGCTTCGGCGTCGCCGACCAGGGCGCTGCCGAGGTGACCCGGCCGATGGCATACAACCAAGGCTTCTACAACCTCTTCCTCGGCCTCGGGGCGGCACTGGGGCTCGTGCTCTGGTGGACCGGCCACGACACCGCGGGTCGCACGCTCGCCCTGTTCTGCACCGCATCCATGGTGGCCGCCGCGGCCGTGCTCGTCACCACCGGGCGCAGCCATCTTCGGGCCGCGCTCACGCAGGGCACGCTGCCGCTTCTCGGCTTCGTCCTGACGGTGCTGGCCTAGCTCGACGGCGGTGGCGTCGGCGGGGTGAGCCTGCGACGCCGCACCGCGGCCTCGACGAGACGTCGTCCCAGCCCCCGCTGCCTCTCGCCCGCCGACGCGGGAGTCGACGGCACAGACGTGACGCTCACCGCCACGAGGTCGGTGTAGGCGTCCTGCCGGAGCCGGGTGACGAAGCGCTGGGCCGCGCTCTTTCCCCTCGCCAGCAGTCCCGCCGCGGCGAAGGCGCCGAAGCCGCCGGTCGCGAGCAGGGACGAGAGCCAGACCGGCGCCTCGGTGGGACCCGCCCCGACCACCAGCGTGAAGAACGCCGCGACCAGCGCCACCGACACGAGGGCCAGGATGATCTGCGGCCAGAACATGCGCACCGACCTGGCGAGGCTCGTCGGGTTGGCCAGTCGCGCGTACGGCCTGATGAGCGTTGTCGGGTCCTGCGCCAGCACGACGAGCTGGTACCACCGGCGGACCTGCTCATAGAGCGCGTCGCGCAGGCTGGGGTCGCGCGACCACGCATCGTCGGCGACCACGACGCCCCAGGCCTCGAGGCTTCCCGCCACGGCCGCCGGCGTCATCTCGTGCGTGACCCCCGCGTCCAGGCGACCCAGCATCCGCGTCAGTTCCCTGCGCCGGTCCACCCCGAGCAGGAAGGCCGGCGCGACGGCACTGACGCCTCCTTCCAGAACCCACTCGGTCTCGGGTCCGAGTCCCCAGAAGCACTCCGCGAGTCCCCGCCCGAGCAGGTAGCCGTTGGCGAGCGCCTCGGACCGGCCCGTCAGCTCGTCCTGCAGGTGCGCGTCCCAGCGCAGGAAGAAGGTGGCCGCCTCGCTCCACACGGCGTCCTTGCGGGGATCAGCGGCGGCGTCCAGCGCCTCGAGGACGTCGGCGACCTCGAGCGCCAGCGTGCCGGCGTCGTCGAGCTCCATGGCCTTGGCGAGGGAGAGGAGCGAGGCCACCGCCTCCTGGCGTGAAGCAGACCCGAGGCGTTGCGAGCGCAACGGCAGCACGTCCTTGGGCTGCGGTGGCAGCGGTGTCGACCGGGTGCGTGGACCGTGCGGCCAGAGCCGCCCACGGACCTCCGCGACCGCCCACCCGAGACGCAGGGCGGTCACCACCGTGACGCGGCTCGCCGGCATCTGAGCCTCCCGTTGCTGCCCCCGCTGCCGGACGGCAGCGATGGGCCGTGCTCGCACCGTACTCGCCCCCGCGTCGCCGACAGCGCAGATCCGGGCCGCCCCGCCGAGCGTTCGAGGCAGCGGCTCAGCCCACGACGGCCGTCGCGCGCCTCACCCGGGCAGCACCGACGACGAGGATGACGACACCGACGACGGCCGACCCGGAGGCCAGCGCCGAGTAGCCGAGCGAGCCCACCACGACGCCTGCCGCCACTCCGCCGGCCGCCCCCGCCAGACCCATGAGCACGTCGGCGAGGCCCTGCGTCGCGGGCCGTTCGTCGGTCGTGACGACGGAGGTCAGCAGCGTCGACCCGGACACGAGGGTGCACGACCAGCCCACGCCGAGCAGGAAGAGCGCGACGAGCAACAGCCCTGACCAGCCGGCCTGCGAACGGGACGCGAGCAGCGAGGCGACGGTGAGCACGACCCCGCCTGCCGAGGCGACAGGCGTGGCTCCCCAGCGGTCGACGGCAGCGCCGACCAGCGGCGACAGCGCGAACATGCCGAGGATGTGCACGGAGATGACGAAGCCGATGACCTCGAGCTCGGCGTGGCCGTGCTTCATGTGGATCGGCGTCATCACCATGACGCTGACCAT
The DNA here is from genome assembly GCF_058790095.1 of Terrabacter sp. FW104-15G4B. Classification (NCBI taxonomy): domain Bacteria; kingdom Bacillati; phylum Actinomycetota; class Actinomycetes; order Micrococcales; family Intrasporangiaceae; genus Terrabacter; species Terrabacter sp. FW104-15G4B. The sequence continues at coordinate 134,432 of NZ_JBYTCI010000008.1, forward strand.
GACGAGATGACCGAGCGCCATCACGAGCATCGCCTGCAGGGCACGCGGGTTCGCGCGCACCACCGCCAGGCCGCGGCGCATCGAGCCGTCGTGGTTCGGTGCATCCACGACACCGCCGGAGGCGGGCTCGGCCACTGCGCCGGTCCCCGGCAGTCCGTCGGCCGCCGTCCGGGAGCCAGCCGCACCACGGTCGGCTTCCCGGTCAGCGGCGTCGAGCTGCCTGGCGGTCAGCAAGGGGTCCGGTCGCAGCAGGCGGTCTATGACGAGCCACGCCAGCGCGAAGCCGACGAGGGAGAACATGAAGGTTCCCACCAGCACGGGCAGTCCGAGGGCGCGCGCGACCGCTGTGCCGGGACCGACGAGGTTGGGCCCGACGACGGACCCGATCGTCGTGGCCCAGACGACGATCGACAGGTCCCGTCCGCGGTGAGCAGGGGCGGCGAGGTCGGCTGCGGCATACCTCGTCTGGTTGTTGGCGGTGGTGCCACCGCCGAAGAGGAACATGCCCACGACCAGGAGCGGGAAGGACCGGACGACGGCCGCGACCACCACCACGGCGGCACCGACGAAGGCGAGCGTGAGGCCGAGACGCAGCCCCATGCGTCGCCCGCGCCGGGCCGTCGCGCGGGCAACCGGGATCGTCAGCAGCGCCGTGCCCAGCACCTGCGCGGTGGTGCCGACGCCGGCCAGTGCCTCCGTGCCGCTGAGGTCCTCGGCGAGCAGCGCCCCGACGGCGATCCCCGACGCCATGCCGACCCCGCTGAGTACTTGTGACCCGATGAGCGTCCGGACCACCTTGCGCTGCAAGGTGGCTCGGTCGAGCGAGGCAGGAGCGAGGACCACCCGAGCCTCAGACGTGGCGACGCGAGGTGATGACCCTGAACCGGTTCGCGACGAACGCCGCGTCGGTGTAGGCCGCGTTGGCGGCCGGGTTGGCGCCGGTGCCGTGGAAGTCGGAGAAGGCCGCGGTCTGGTTGACGAAGATCTGGCCCGTGAGGTTCTCGGACAGCGCGACGCCGCCCTCGGCGGCCGCGTCCCGCGCCGCCTCGAGCACCGCGTCGCTCGTCGAGTAGACGGCCGCCGTCATGGCGCCGTACTCACGAACGGTGCTGGCGAGCTGCGCGAGCGACTGCTCCGTGGAGGCCGTTCGGATGAGGAAGCCGACCGGGCCGAAGCACTCCTGGCCGTAGACGTCCTCGCGGGCGACGTCCACGGCGACGAGGCCGGGGGCGCGCACCACGGCGTCCGCCCACGCCGGGTGCGTGACCCGCCGCGAGTCGAGGACGACCCGCCCGTCGGCCTCCTCGGCGATCGAGGTGAGCGACTCGGCGTTGGACCGCACCTGGTCATTGACGGTCGCGCCGAGCAGCTCGACGGCCTTGGCGTCGTCCCCGGTGAGCCGCCCGACGGCTCCCCCGAGCCGGTCGCCGAAGTCGTCGAAGGAGAGGTGCCCCTCGTCGGTGTCGATCCCGGTCGCGGGGACGTACACGTTCTGCGGCGCGGTGCACATCTGGCCCGAGTAGAGCGTCAGGCTGAAGGCGAGGTTGCCGAGCATCCCCCGCAGGTTGTCGGTCGAGTCGACGACGATCGAGTTGAGGCCGGCCTTCTCGGTGTAGACGAGCTTGCCGTGGGCGGCCGCCGACTGCTCCAGCCACGCGCCGAAGGACGGCCCGCCGGTGTAGTCGATGATCGCGATCTCGTCACGCTCGGCGAGCGTCCTAGCCAGTCCCTGCCCGTCGGCCTCGGCCGCGAGCTGGACGAGCGCCGGGTGGAAGCCCGCCTCGGCCAGCACCTCGCGAGCCACCTCGACGGAGATCGCGAGCGGCAGCACGGCGCGCGGGTGCGGCTTGACGACCACGGCGTTGCCGGTGACGAGGGAGGCGAAGATGCCGGGATAGGCGTTCCACGTCGGGAAGGTGTTGCAGCCGATGACGAGCGCGACCCCGCGCGGCACGAGTCGGTAGTCCTTCTGCATCCGGGTCGGGGCCGGGTTGCCCTCGCGGTCGCGGCCCGGCTTCTCCCAGACCACCGACGCCGGCACGCGCTCCTGCTCGACCAGCCCGGCCGCGATGGCCTCGAGGGCGCGGTCCTGGGCGTGCGGCCCGCCGGCCTGGAACGACATGACGAAGGGCTGGCCCGAGGTGTGCATGACGGCGTTGGCCAGCTCGAAGCTGCGCCGGTTGATGCGGTCGACGATCTCGACGCACACCGCCGCCCGAACCTGGGGGCCGGCGTCTCGCCAGGCCGGCATGGCGGCACGCGCGTCCGCGAGCCCCGCGTCGATGTCGAGCGCCGGGTACGTCACGCCGAGCCTCGGCCCGTAGGGCGAGACCTCGCTGCCCACGAAGGTGCCGTCGCTCGGCTGGCCGGAGAGGGCGGGATACGCCCTGTCCAGGTGGGCCTCGTGGGCACTCAGCCCTTCGGCGGCGGCGGTCTCGCCGTAGACGCGCGGGCTCGGCGACTCGGGGTACCGGGAGTACCAGGAGCGGCTCGTCAGGGCCTGACGGATCTCGTCGAGGACTCCCGCGTGCGCGTCGAGCAGGGGGTGGGTGGGCGTCGTTGCCGGTGCAGTCACGCGTCGATGCTAGACCCGGCGGTCGCGGCGGTCGTATGCCGTGACACGCGCTCCGGCGGCTCCCCCGCGGACGTGTGGCGGGCGACCGGGCAGGATGGCGGGCATGGACACGGACGTCACCGAGCCCGACCAGCCGAGCAGCCCCGACGGCGGCACCGACCCGGAGGCGGGGGGCGCGTCGCCCTTCGGCCCCGTCGGGGTGGTCGGGGCAGGCGCGATGGGAGCCGGGATCGCGCAGGTCGCGGCCGCAGCGGGGCACGAGGTCACACTCGTCGACGCCGTCCCCGGGGCTGCCGGTCGGGCGGTCGAGAAGGTCGGCGCAGCCCTCTCACGGCTCGTCGACAGGGGCCGGCTCACGGCCGACGAGGCCGCTGCGGCGCTCGGTCGCATCGGGGCCGCGGAGTCGCTCGACGAGCTGCCCAGCTGCGGACTCGTCATCGAGGCCGTGCCGGAGGACCTCGCGCTCAAGCGCCGCATCTTCGCCGACCTCGCCGAGCGCCAGCCGTCGACGACGGTGCTCGCCACCAACACGTCCAGCATCGGCATCGACGACATCGCCGCGGACGTGGCCGACCCGGAGCGCGTGCTGGGCCTGCACTTCTTCAACCCCCCGCCCGTCATGGAGCTCGTCGAGGTCGTGCACGGCGAGCGGACGGCCCCGGCCTTCGTCGAGCACGCCGCCGCCCTCGTGGCAGCCTGGGGCAAGACGCCGGTGCGGTGCAGCTCCACGCCGGGCTTCATCGTCAACCGGGTCGCCCGCCCCTTCTACGGCGAGGCGCAGCGGATCGTCGGGAGCGGCGTGGCGGACCCGTCTACCGTCGACTGGATCCTGCGCGAGCGCGGCGGCTTCCCGATGGGCCCGCTCGAGCTCACCGACTTCATCGGGCAGGACGTCAACCTCGCCGTCGGCACGTCGGTGTGGGAGCAGACGGGTCACGACCAGCGTTATGCCCCAACGGAATTCCAGCGCGCTCTTGTCGAGGCCGGGCGGCTCGGGCGCAAAGCAGGCCGGGGCGTCTACGCGTATGCCGCGGACGGCTCGCTCGAGCGGCCCGAGCCGGACCTCCAGCTGGCCGAGCGCCTCGTCGGCGGGCCGGTCGCGACGGACCCGCTCGCGCGGACCCTCGCCATGCTCGTCAACGAGGCCGTCGACCTCGTTGCGCGCGGGGAGGCGAGCCCGGACGACGTCGACACGGCGATGCGGCTCGGCACCCGCTACCCCAAGGGGCCCATCGAGTGGGGGCGCGAGATCGGCTTCGACGTCGTCGCACGGCAGCTCGCCGAGCTCGACGAGGCCTATCCGGGCGGTCGCTACCGGCCGAGCCCGGCCCTGACCGACGGGACGCTGGCGTGAACCAGGCGGACGGCCCGTCCGTTCGAGGTGATCACGAGAGCCACGCGGATGACTCGAACACCTCGAACGAGCAGGCGGCGGGGATCGCCTTCGCCCGGCAGATGTGGGCCGACGACGAGGCGTCCCGGCGCCTCGGGATGGAAGCGCTCGTCGTGGAGCAGGACCGAGCCGTCGTGCGGATGGCGATCCGCGACGACATGGTCAACGGCCACGCCATCTGCCACGGCGGCTTCATCTTCACCCTGGCCGACTCGTGCTTCGCGCTCGCCTGCAACTCGCGGGGGCGCCTCACGGTGGCGGCCGGGGCCGACATCTCCTTCACCGCGCCGGGACGGCTCGGGGACGTGCTCGTCGCCGAGGGCCAGGTGCGGTCGGCGTTCGGACGCAGCGGCATCACCGACGTGACGGTCACGCGGGAGTCGGACGGTCAGGTCATCGCCGAGTTCCGCGGCCGCAGCCGCACCCTCACCCGCCCCTGACCTCGCTGCCCGCCACCCCAACTCCACCGTCGAAGGGCCACAAACCGCGGCCCGCACACACGTCGAGAGGCCACGAACCGGGCGCCCCTGACGTCGAAGGGCCACAAACCGGGGAGCGTGCGCCCGGTTTGTGGCCTCTCGACGGTTCAAGGACGGTCTAAGAAGGGACGAGAGGAGAGGGTCAGCGGGAGCGGCGGCCACCGGCACGGGTGCCGGCGGAGAACGCCGCGGCGCTGCCGCCGCTGCTCGTCGAGTACACGGTCGAGGAGCCGCCGCGACGGCCCGAACCGCCGGCGCTCCCGGCGCCACCGGAGCGACGACCGCCGGTCTGGCCCTCGCCGCCCTGGGCCGCGCGGCCACGACCCGCACCAGCACCGCCGCGACCCGAGCTGCGGCCGCCGGAACGGCCGGCATCGGCAGCCGGACGAGCAGAGCCCGCACCGCGACCACCGCCGTTGCCAGCACGGCTGCGCGCACGACCGCTGCCACGGCTGGAGCCGTCACCCGAGCCGGACGGAGCGGCCTCGCGGACGAGGCCACCGGCATACGACCGCTCGCCGGGGGCGAGCTCCGTCAGGAGCGGGTGACCGAGCTGGACGCGCGTCGTGGTCGGCTTGATGCCGGCCTTGCGCGTCAGGTCGCGTACGTCGCGCACCTGGTCGTCGAGCATCATCGTGACGACGGTGCCGTCGTTGCCGGCGCGCGCCGTGCGGCCCGAGCGGTGCAGGTACGCCTTGTGCTCGACCGGCGGGTCGGCGTGGATGACGAGCGCGACGTCGTCGACGTGGATGCCGCGGGCGGCGATGTCGGTGGCGACGAGCGTCTGCGCGCGGCCCGAGTGGAAGTCGTCCATGTTGCGCGTGCGGGCACCCTGGCTGAGGTTGCCGTGCAGCTCGACGGCCGGAACTCCCGAGGCGTTGAGCTGCTTGGCGAGCTTCTTGGCGCGGTGCTTCGTACGCGTGAAGACGACGGTGCGCCCGGGGGCGGCCGTCAGGTCCAGGAGCACCGGCAGGTGGGAGCCGTTGTCGACGTGGAGCACGTGGTGGCTCATCGTCGAGACCGGCGACTGCGCCGAATCGGCTTCGTGCGTCACGGGATTGGTGAGGAAGCGCTTGACGAGGACGTTGATGGCGCCATCCAGCGTGGCCGAGAAGAGCAGGCGCTGGCCGTCACGGGGCGTCTTGTCCATGATCCGTCGCACCCCTGGGAGGAAGCCGAGGTCGGCCATGTGGTCGGCCTCGTCGAGGATCGTGATCTCGATGCTGTCGAGGATGACGTGACCCTGCTGCATGAGGTCCTCGAGGCGGCCGGGGCAGGCGACGACGACGTCGACGCCGCTGCGCAGGCCCTGGACCTGGGGGTTCTGCCCGACGCCGCCGAAGATCGTCTGCGACGTGAGGCCGAGGGCCTTGGCGAGGGGCGCCATGGCCGAGTCGATCTGGGCGACGAGCTCACGCGTCGGGGCGAGGATCAGGGCGCGCGGGCGGCGCGCCTGACGGCGCTGCCCGGACTGCGAGAGTCGCGTCAGCAGTGGGAGCAGGAAGGCGTACGTCTTGCCGGAGCCGGTGCGGCCGCGGCCGAGCACGTCGCGCCCCGCGAGCGAGTCGGGCAGGGTCGCTGCCTGGATCGGGGTCGGGACGGTGATGCCGAGGTCGTCGAGAACGGTGACGAGGTGCGACGGGACGCCGAGAGCGGAAAAGGTCGTGTCAGTGGACACAGGTGGTTACTCCAAAAAGTGGATACGGTCGTTCTGCCCGGCGCGACGGGCCTCATCGGTGAGGGGTCGCGGCGCAAGAGCGAATCGACGGGGCCGGCGACACTCCGCCAGGCCAAGAAGAAGCGGCCCGAGGCAGAACTGGGCGGGCCACTGGACAAAGCGTACCGGAGTGGGCGGCGAACGCGTTAACCGAGCCCGTTTCGCGGACAACCCAGCCGGTCCTCTCCTACCGTCGATGGCACGACGTCGAGGACGCCGCTGGGGGCGGCGCGGTCTCGGGGCGGGCCCCTCCCTGGACATCGAAAGGGAACACACATGCCACAGGGCACCCGAAGGAGCAGCACCACACTGACACGTCCCAGGTTTGCCGCGACGGCCGCATGCGCCGTCGCTCTGGGCATCGTCGCCGCGGTCGGCGCGCCACAGGCGTCGGCGGACAGCAAGAACTGGCACAAGGTCCTGTCAGACTCCCAGATGGGGCCGTTCAACCTCGCGGTCAACCAGCAGAAGGTCTACGTCGCCGACGGATTCCCCGGCACGCTCACACAGGTGGGGTCGGAGAAGCCTCTGGCGCAGGCCCCCGGACTCGCCGGCGTCGACTTCTCCCCGGACGGGAAGTCGTACGCGTACGCATGGAGCAACGACAAGCACACCGTGGGCGGTCTCACCATCCACGCCGCCGGGAAGCCAGACGTGTTCGGAAACCTCGTCGGCTACGAGGCGAGCCACAACCCGGACAGCGTCAACACCTACGGCATCGTGGCGGGCGGGAACCCCTGCGCCGAGCAGATTCTCGGTCAGCTGACGGGTGGGGCCGCGACATACACCGGCGCTATCGACTCGCACCCCTACTCGGTCGCCTGGAGCCCCTCGGGCTGGTACGTCGCCGACGCCGGCATGAACGCCGTGGTCAAGGTGGACCGGGCCGGTCACGTGTCAACCGTCGCGGTCCTGCCGCCGCAGCCGGTGACGCTGACCAAGGCCATGGCCGACAGCATCGCGAAGGAGGCCGGCGCCCCCGCTGGCGCCTTCGACTGCCTCGCCGGGGTCACGTACGCCTTCGAGCCGGTCCCGACCGACGTCGAGGTGGACCAGCACGGGGCGCTCCACGTGTCGATCCTGCCGGGAGGCCCGGAGAGCCCGGCGCTCGGGGCGCGAGGAAAGGTCTACGGCATCAACGCGACGACACACGCCATGAAGCAGGAGCTGGGAGGCCTGCTCGGAGCCACGAACGTCGCCGTCGCGCCGGACGGAACCCTGTACGCCACTGAGTTGTTCGGCAACAGGGTCACACAGCTGAGGAACGGCACCAGGTCTACGACGGTCTCCTTCGACCGACCGCTCGCTGTCGAGGTCCACGGCGGGTACCTCTACGTAGGACAGCTTGCCGACCTCGAAACGGGCTCCCCCGGCTCGGTGGTGCGCTTCAAGCGCTAGCCGGGGACACGGCATACACGCGCAGTTGAGCGGTTGGAGGCGCTCCGGGCGGGTCTGCCCGGGGCGCCTTCTGTGCGCTGGCTAACGGTTCGGCTGCATCTGTGCGAACGCGCACGGAAAGGTGGAAGGATCGACGAGTCAGCCGGCATACCGTCGCGTCTGATCGACTCGTTCGACCTGTTCGCCCGGAAGGACCCTCCTGATGCGTCGCATGTCCCTCATCGCCGTCACCGGTCTCGTGGCCGCCGGCCTCACGCTCTCCGCCTGCGGCTCGAACTCGCTGTCGGGTTCGCCCGCCGCGGGCGGTACCCCTGCGGGGTCGGCGAGCGCGGCAGGCGGCGGCGTCGACCAGGCCCTCGCCGCCAAGGTTCCGGCCAAGCTCAAGTCCGCCGGCAAGATCGTCGTCGGCACCGATCCCACCTACGCGCCCAACGAGATGCTCGCGACGGACGGCAAGACGGTCGAGGGGTGGGACGTCGCCCTCTTCGACACGGTGGCCGCCAAGCTCGGCCTCAAGACCGAGTACGTCCCGGCCGGCTTCGGCACGATCATCCTGGGCGTGACGGGCGGGAAGTACGACATGGGCGTCTCGAGCTTCACCATCAACCCCGACCGCAAGAAGGAGGTCAACATGGTGAGCTACTACAGCGCCGGCACGCAGTGGGTCGTCGCCAAGGGCAACCCCGAGAACGTCAACATGGACGACGCCTGCGGCAAGAGCATCGGCGCGCAGAAGGGCACCGTGCAGGCCGAGGACCTCGCGGCGCGCAGCAAGAAGTGCACCGACGCCGGCAAGCCGGCCATCACGCAGGTCATCCAGACCGGTCAGGACCAGGTCACCGCCGACGTCGCCAGCGGCAAGACCGTCGCGATGCTCGCCGACTCTCCCATCGGGCTCTACGCCATCAAGCAGACCGGCACGCTCGAGGCGCTCGGCAAGATCTACGACTCGGCTCCCTACGGCTACGTCGTGCCCAAGGACCAGACCGACTTCGCCAACCTCCTCGTCGACGCACTGAAGGCCGCCAAGGCCGACGGCAGCTATGAGGCGGCCCTGAAGAAGTACAACGTCGAGGCCGGCGGGATCGACAACTTCGCCGTCAACCCGTGAGCCACCCGGTGAGCAGCACGACGACCGACCGGCCGCCTGCCGTCGCAGAACGGCCGGGCGTCATCCATGCCCGGCCGGTGCGCCACCCCGGCCGGTGGGTCGCCCTGGCCGTGATCCTCCTGCTCATCGGGATGATGATCAGCTCGTTCGTGACCAACCCGCGCTGGGACTTCTCCAAGGCGCTCGAGATCATGCAGCAGACCCCGGTGCTCGAGGGGCTCTGGAAGGGCACGATCATCGGCACGATCGGGGCGATGGCGATCGGCATCGTCGGCGGCGTCATCATCGCCGTGCTCCGCCTGTCGGAGAACCCGGTGCTGCGCGGCGTCTCGTTCGTCTACACGTGGTTCTTCCGCGGCATCCCGCGACTCGTGCTGCTGGCGATGATCGGCAGCGGAATCGGCTTCCTCTACAGCAAGGTCGACTTCGGCGTGCCGTTCGGCCAGCAGATCGCGTCGTTCATGGGCCTGTCGAGCAACTTCACGTTCTTCACCCTCAACGTCAACCAGTTCTCGAGCACGCTGCTCGCCGGCATCATCGGCCTCGGTCTGTCGGAGGCTGCCTACATGGCCGAGATCGCCCGCGCGGGCATCCTGTCGGTGGACAAGGGCCAGGCCGAAGCCGCAGCGGCTCTGGGCATGAACCGCGGCCAGGCCATGCGCCGGGTCGTGCTGCCGCAGGCGATGCGGGTGATCGTGCCCCCGACGGGCAACGAGACCATCGCCATGGTCAAGGACACCTCGCTGCTGTCGGCGATCCCCGTGATCACCGAGCTCTTCTACCAGACCAGCGCCATCGGCAACCGGACGCTGCTGATCATGCCGGCCTTCGTCGCCGTCACCGCGTGGTACCTCCTCGTCGGCTCGGTCCTGATGGTCGGGCAGTACTTCCTCGAGAGGCGCTTCGGCCGCGGCTTCGGCACGGGTGCCCCGAACAAGCGGGCCGCACGGCCCGCCGGAGCAGGAGGCGCCTGATGTCGGAGACCACCACCACGCCGCAGCCGCAGTCGCAGCCACAACCCCAGCCGCACGAGCGGTCCCGCACGGGTGAGGACCGGCCGCTCGTCCACGCGGTGAACGTGATGAAGAGCTTCCACGGCGTCGAGGTGCTCAAGGGCATCGACCTCGATGTGCACCGCGGCGAGGTCGTCTGCCTGCTCGGGCCCTCCGGCTCGGGCAAGACGACGTTCCTGCGCTGCATCAACCAGCTCGAGGCCATCGACGGCGGCCGGATCTGGGTCGACGGCGACCTCGTCGGCTTCCGCGAGGACGGCGAGCACCTGCACCACCTCACCGACAAGCAGGTCGCCACGCAGCGCCGGGAGATCGGCATGGTGTTCCAGCGCTTCAACCTCTTCCCGCACATGACGGCGCTCGATAACGTCATGGAGGCGCCCGTCCAGGTCAAGGGCGTCGGCAAGAAGCAGGCTCGGGCGCGCGCGCTCGAGCTGCTCGAGCAGGTCGGCCTCGGCGACAAGCCGAGCGCCTACCCCGCGCAGCTCTCCGGTGGCCAGCAGCAGCGCGTCGCCATCGCGCGAGCCCTGGCCATGGATCCGAAGCTGATGCTCTTCGACGAGCCGACGTCGGCCCTCGACCCCGAGCTCGTCGGCGAGGTGCTGCGCGTCATGCGGGAGCTGGCCGACCAGGGAATGACGATGATCGTTGTGACGCACGAGATGGGCTTCGCCCGCGACGTCGCGGACCACGTCGTCTTCATGGACGGCGGGGTGGTCGTCGAGGAGGGCAAGCCGAAGGAGGTCATCAGCAACCCGCAGCACGAGCGGACGAGGTCGTTCCTCAAGCGGATGCGCACCGAGGACGATGAGGCCGCGGCCGACGCCGAGTCCCTCGGGACCTGACCCCGGCGGACGGGTGGCGGTCGGGTGGGCAGAATGGGGCCATGACGACGGAGTCACCTGCGAGTCGACCGGCGCTGCCCGACGACGAGATCCCGACCCTGGGGGTCGACGAGCTGCGCGCCCGGCAGCTCGAGCATCTGCACCGGACGGTGCGGACGGCATACGACAACGTCCCGCACTACCGAGAAGCCTTTGACGCCAGAGGGTTCCACCCTGACGACGTGCGCTCGCTCGACGACCTCAGCCGTATGCCGTTCACCACCAAGTCGGACCTGCGGGCCAACTATCCCTTCGGGATGTTCGCCGTCCCGCGCGAGCAGGTCGTACGCGTGCACGCCAGCTCGGGGACCACCGGGCGTCCCACCGTGGTGGGCTACACGAAGGCCGACATCGGCACGTGGGCCGACCTGATGGCCCGCTCGATCCGGCTGGCTGGTGGCCGTCCCGGCGACGTCATCCATGTCGCCTATGGCTATGGCCTCTTCACCGGCGGGCTCGGCGCCCACTACGGCGTCGAGCGGCTCGGCGCGACCGTGGTGCCGGTGAGCGGCGGCATGACCGAGCGCCAGGTGCAGCTCATCCGCGACTTCCAGCCACGCGTCATCATGGTGACGCCGAGCTACTTCCTGAGCCTGCTCGACCAGATGGAGCGCGAGGGCATCGACCCGGCCACCACGAGCCTGAAGGTGGGGATCTTCGGGGCCGAGCCGTGGACCGAGTCGATGCGCCAGGAGATCGAGCGGCGCACCGGCATGGACGCCGTCGACATCTACGGCCTGTCGGAGGTGATGGGGCCCGGCGTCGCGCAGGAGGCCGCGGCGACCAAGGACGGGCTGCACCTCTGGGAGGACCACTTCTACCCCGAGGTCATCGACCCCGTCACCGAGGAGGTCCTGCCCGACGGTGAGGTCGGGGAGCTCGTCCTCACCTCGCTGACGAAAGAGGCGATGCCGGTGATCCGTTACCGCACAAGGGATCTCACTCGTCTGCTGCCAGGCACTGCTGTTCCGTCGATGCGCCGGATCGAGAAGGTCACGGGGCGCACCGACGACATGATGATCATCCGCGGCGTCAATGTCTTCCCCACCCAGATCGAGGAGCACGTGCTCGCGGAGCCACGGCTGTCGCCGTACTTCCAGTGCGTGCTGACCCAGCCCGGCCGGATGGTCGAGCTCACCGTCCTCGTCGAGCCGCTGGCGTCCCTCGAGCCCGGCGCCGCCGAGTCGATCGCCCGCACGCTGGAGCACTCCATCAAGACCCACATCGGCACGACGTGCCGCGTCGAGGTGCGCGAGCCGGGGTCGATCGAGCGGTCCATCGGCAAGGCCCGGCGGATCGTCGACGAGCGTCGCACGACCTGACACGCGGCACCGTGCCGCCCCATGTGCGCCGATTGCGCCGTTCGGCGTCCATTCGCGCTCGCGGGGTGCTTGACTCGGAAAGACCGGAGCTTCGCGGATCCGGGGAATGAGCGAGGTCGACGATGAGCACCATGAAGGCGCGCCTCTGGCGGGGCGCCAACGCAGCCGCGGTCTGGCTCTACCGCCGCACCGGCGGCAGGGTCGGCGGCAAGGGGAAGGGAGGCACCCCGGTCCTGCTGCTCACCGTGCCGGGGCGCAAGTCCGGGGTCCCGCACACGGTGCCGGTCGGCTATGTCGTTCGCGACGGCGCCTACTACCTCGCCGCCTCCGCCAACGGCTCCCCGGACGACCCGCAGTGGATCCGCAACCTGCGACGGGCGCCGAGGGCCACCATCGCGGTCGGCAGCGTCACCCACCCGGTCGACGTCGAGGTGCTGAAGGGGACAGAGCGTGATGCCGCGTGGAAGGACGTCATCGTCGCGACCTTCCCCTTCTTCGCCGACTACGAGACGAAGTCTGGGCGCACGATCGCCGTCGCCCGACTCACGCCCACCGGCTGAGCGCCCCAGGTGTCCAGACGATCTGGCAGCCGCTCGTAGGGTGGTCGCGTGACCGACGCCGTGCTGCCCGCTTCCGGTCCCATCCTCGCGCCGTATGCCGTGCCGGTACCCCCGGGCGCCCGCGCCCTCGGTGTGCCACCCTTCCTCGACCCCGGCGACGTCGTCATGTGGCGCTACCGCGACCACGGCTGGCGGCCGGGGCGGCCCGAGACCGCCTCGCCCATGCGGGTGGTCCGCGACGACGATCGCGGCCTCGTGGCCTGGCTCGCACCGGGCACGGTGCAGCTGACGAAGAGGTATGCCGACGGCTCGGACCTGCGCGACGTGCCCATGGGCGAGCGGTTCCTCCGGGACGCGCAGCGCGTGCAGGCGCGGTCGCTGTGGCGCGGCGCCGGCATTCTCCGGATCGCCCCCGCCGAGTGCCCGTGGTCGGTCTGGCTCTTCTGGGACGTCCCGGACGACCTCGACCCGGCGGACCCGAGGGCCCACGGCGCCTGGGAATTCGCCGGCTGGTACGTCAACCTCGAGACGGCGCACCGCCGCTCCGGGCACGACACCTTCACCGGTGACCACGTGCTCGACCTGTGGATCGAGGCCGACGGCACGGTCAACGTCAAGGACGCCGACGAGCTGGAGGCCGCCGTCGAGCAGGGCCGCGCGACCGCCGAGCAGGCCCGCGCGATCCGTCACAACGGCGAGCACGGGCGGGCGTCGTTCGAGCGCCGTGAGTGGCCCTTCGTCGACGAGTGGACACGCTGGCGGCCCGACTTCGCGTGGACGACCCCCAGCCTGCGAGACGACGAGCGTTGGGACATCGACCTCGTCGAGTGACGCTTTGCGGACGCTGCCCCGTCCCAGATGACGACCACCACTCGAGCCGGGTGGTTCATGTCGCCACTCAAGGGTCGCTCGCAAGGCAAGTCGCGGTCGTCATCTCACACCGGACTCATCGACGATCACCACGAGGTATCAGCGGGGTGACGGCTCGCTCTGATGCGTGGGAGCGACCGACCGCACCCACCCACAGCGGATCAACCACACCAGGAGCATCGTCATGGGCATCCCCCTGCACGTCGCGCGCATCGCCGGCGCCTGGCCGCACCAGTTCGCGCAGCCGGCCCCGAGCCCCCGTCAGCCCCGTCGAGACCGCTCGCGCCGCAGCTCGGTCGCGCGCATCCTGCACCCGCTGCACCCGCTGCACCCGCCGGTGGCGCCGACCCGCCCGGCCCCCATCGCCGAGCCGAACCGGCTCGGCACGAAGCCGGCCCGGCACGCTTGACGCGAGCACACGGCATACGCCCGCGGTCCGACACCAGGGGAACGGCTCAGCCTCGCTGGGCCCGCCGGACGATCTCCACCGCGGCGGCGTCCGCGACGCCCGCCGCACGGGCCGCAGCGACGTACCGCGCCGCCAGCACGCCGAGCGCAGCCTCGGCCGCATGCTCCCCGGACGCGACGACCGTGCCGGCGCGACTGCGTGTCTCGACCAGGCCCGCGGCTTCGAGCTCCTTGTAGGCCCGCGCCACCGTGTTGGCCGCGAGGCCGAGGTCGGCCGCGAGCGCCCGGACGGTCGGCAGGCGATCGCCTGGTGCGAGGGCGCCGCTGCGGATGCGCGCCTCAACCTGGGCGCGCACCTGCTCGAAGGGCGCCTCCGAAGCGTTGGCGTCGACGACGACGTCGAGATGGGTCACCCGGGAAGTAAGGCAGCGACGCAACGCGGTGTCAACGCCCCCGTCCGTGAGCGGCGTCACGCGTTCAACGCTCGACATCCGCACCGGACTCGCGAGTCCACGGTCTAGCATCTACTACGTCATGTAGTTCTGACGCGACCTCGTGGAGCCCCCATGGATGCAACGGACCTGGCCAGGTGGCAGTTCGCCATCACCACCGTCTACCACTTCCTCTTCGTGCCGATCACGATCGGCATGTCCCTCATCGTGGCCGTCTTCCAGACCGCCTGGGTGCGCACGCACAACCCGCAGTGGATGAGGCTGGCGAAGTTCTTCGGCCGGCTCTTCCTCATCAACTTCGCGCTCGGGCTCGTGACGGGGATCGTTCAGGAGTTCCAGTTCGGGATGAACTGGAGCGACTACTCGCGCTTCGTCGGTGACATCTTCGGGGCCCCGCTGGCCGTCGAGGCGCTGCTCGCCTTCTTCCTCGAGTCGACCTTCCTCGGCCTGTGGATCTTCGGCTGGGGCCGCCTCCCGGAGAAGCTGCACGCAGCCACGATGTGGCTCGTCCACATCGGCACGGTGCTGTCGGCGTACTTCATCCTCGCCGCGAACTCCTTCATGCAGCACCCGGTCGGCTACCGGTTCAACCCGGTCAGCGGACGCGCGGAGCTCACCGACTTCGTCGCGGTGCTCACCAACAAGGTGCAGCTCGTCACGTTCCCGCACGTCATCGCCGCGGCCTACATGGCCGGTGCCGGAGTCGTCATGGGCGTCTCGCTCTGGCTCATGCGCCGCGAGGTCAAGCGGGCCGTCGACGACGCGCAGGACGCGACCCGGACCGACGCCCCGATGTACCGGACGGCCACCCGCATCGGCGCCGTCCTCACGCTCGTCGCCGCCATCGGCGTCACCGTGACGGGCGACGTGCAGGGCAAGATCATGACCGAGGTGCAGCCGATGAAGATGGCCGCCGCCGAGGCGCTCTACGAGTCCGTGCCGGCGGGCCAGGGAGCACCCTTCTCGGTGCTGACGGTCGGCTCGCTCGACGGCTCGCACGCCAACGCGCTGATCGAGATCCCCGGCCTGCTCAGCTTCCTCGCCACCGGGAACGCCGACGGCGCCGTCAAGGGCATCAACGACCTCAAGGCGCAGTACGCCCAGACGTACGGCGCGAGCGGCAACCCCCGCGTCGCCGACCTCGCAAGCGCCTACGTCCCCAACATCCCGACCACGTACTGGACGTTCCGTCTCATGATCGGGCTCGGGATCGCCGTGTCTCTCATCGCGATCGCCGTCCTCTGGCTGACCCGCAAGGACCGCACCCCGACAGCGAGGTGGTTGGCGTATGCCGCCGTGGCCGCTCCGCTCCTCCCGGTCCTCGCCAACAGCTTCGGCTGGATCTTCACCGAGGTCGGGCGCCAGCCGTGGATCGTCTTCGGGCTGATGACGACGGCCCACGGTGTCTCGCCGAGCGTCTCGATGGGTGAGGTCATCACCTCGATGGTGGTCTTCACGCTCCTCTACGGGGCCCTCGCCGTCGTCGAGGTCAAGCTCTTCCTGCACTACGTCCGCAAGGGGGCCGACCCCTTCGAGCAGCCGCAGGACCCCGCCGACCGGGACGAGGACGCACCCCTCGTCTTCGCCTACTGAGAAGGGTTGCGCTGCAATGGATCTCGCCACCTTCTGGTTCATCCTCCTCGGCGTTCTCTGGACGGGATACTTCGTCCTCGAGGGCTTCGACTTCGGGGTCGGCATGCTGCTGCCGGTCCTCGGCGGCACGCGCTACGCATCCGACCCCACTGACGGTGAGAAGCGCCGCCGCGTCCTGCTCAACACGATCGGCCCGGTCTGGGACGGCAACGAGGTGTGGGTGATCACCGCGGGCGGGGCCACCTTCGCGGCCTTCCCGCACTGGTACGCAACGCTGTTCAGCGGCTTCTACCTGCCGCTGCTGCTCATCCTGGTGGCCCTCATCGTGCGCAACCTCGGCTTCGAGTACCGGCACAAGCGCCCCCAGGCCGAGTGGAAGGCCCGTTGGGACCTGGCCATCTTCTGGGGCTCGCTGGTGCCTGCACTCCTGTGGGGCGTCGCCCTGACCAACATCGTGCGCGGCGTGCCCATCGACGCGGCCAAGGAGTACACCGGCAACCTCTTCACGCTGCTCAACCCGGCCGGCCTGCTCGGTGGCCTCGTCTTCGTGGCGCTCTTCCTCACGCACGGCGCGATCTTCGTGGCGCTGAAGACTGACGGGAAGATCCGTCACGAGGCACGCCAGGTCGCCGAGCGGGTGGGCGTCGTCGCGGCCGTGCTCGCGGTCGCCCTGCTCCTCTGGATCGGCCTGACCGACGGCAAGCTCGCCTCGTGGATCACGACCGTCGTCGCTGCGGCCGCGCTCTTGGGCGGGCTCGCCGCCAACCGCGCCGGCCGAGAGGGCTGGGCCTTTCTCGGCACCGCGGTCACCATCGCCATGGCCGTCGCGACCTACTTCCTCGTCCTCTTCCCGAACGTCATGCCCAGCTCGACCAACCCGGCCTGGAACCTGACGATCGCCAACGCGTCCAGCACGCCCTACACCCTCAAGGTCATGACGATCGTGGCGCTGGTCTTCACGCCGATCGTGCTGCTCTACCAGGGCTGGACGTACTGGGTCTTCCGCAAGCGCCTGACCACCGAGCACATCCCGGCGGACGTGCCCGAGCCCGAGGCACCCCTCGAGACCGTCGCTCAGTGATGCGCCCCGCACCCGTAGCGACTGACGAAGAGAGCCGGACGCGGTGAAGCCCTTCGACCCGCGACTGCTCCGGGCGGTCCCAGCCGCCCGGAGGCCCGTCGCCGTCCTCGCCGCCACCGGCATCGCGAGCGGTCTCGCCACGATCGCCACGGCCTTCGCCCTGTCGGGGGTCGTCGTGGCGGTCGTCGACGGCGCCGACCTGAGCCCTGCCCTGACGTGGCTGCTGGCGCTCTTCGCGGTGCGCGCGCTGCTCGCCTCGATGACCGAGCGGGTGGCCGCCTGGGCCGGCGTCTCCGTCTCGTCGGCACTGCGCGCGGCCCTGCTGCACCGCTGGGGGAGCGTCGACGCCGACGCGCGGCTGGAGCCCGGCGCCGCCGTCTCGCTTGCCACCTCCGGCACCGCGGCCGTGGAGCCGTATGCCGCCCGCTTCCTCCCCACGCTCGTCACCGCCGCCGTGGTGCCGGCCCTCGCCGTCGCGACACTCGTCGTCGTCGACTGGCCGAGCGCCCTCGTCGTCGTGCTGACCCTGCCGCTGCTGCCCGTCTTTGCCGCGCTCATCGGCAGGGCGACGGCGGAGTCGACCGAGCGCCGTTGGGCCGCCCTGGCAGCCCTGTCCGGCCACTTCCTCGACGTCGTCCGCGGCCTGCCGACACTCGTCACCTACGGTCGGGCGCGCCGCCAGGTGACGACGGTCCGCGAGGTCAGCGACCGGCACCGGCGCGCGACGATGGAGACGCTGCGCATCGCGTTCCTCTCCTCCGCCGCGCTCGAGCTGCTCGCGACGATCTCGGTCGCGATCGTCGCCGTCACCGTCGGGCTGCGCCTCTCGCAGGGCTCGATGGAGCTCGGTCCCGCGCTGGTGGCGATCCTCCTCGCGCCCGAGGCGTACTGGCCGGTGCGCCGGGTCGGCGCCGAGTACCACGCCGCCGCCGACGGAGCCGTCGCCCTCGACGCCATCCTCGGCCAGCTCGAGCCCACCACCCCCGCTCCGAACGCCGCGTTCGGTGAGGGGGAACGGGTCAGGCGCGGGCTGCCCAGATGTCGGCGATCCACTGCTCGACGTCGGCGCTGCTGCGCGGCATCGCGGCCGAGAGGTTCTCGCAGCCGTCCTCGGTGATCAGGACGTCGTCCTCGATGCGGACGCCGTTGCCGCGCAGCTCTGCGGGCACCAGCTCGTCGTCGGCCTTGAAGTAGAGCCCCGGCTCGACCGTGATGACCATGCCCGGCTTCAGCTCGGCGTCGGAGTACTCCTCGCGGGTGGCGAGGGCGCAGTCGTGCACGTCGATGCCGAGGTGGTGGCTCGTCCCGTGCACCATCCAGCGGCGGTGGTACTGCCCGTGCTCGAGGTCGAGGGTGCCCTCGACGTCGACGCCCTCCGGCAGCAGGCCCCACTCGTGCAGGTGCTCGGCGATGACGCGGATCGCGGCGGCGTGGACGTCGCTGAACTTGTTGCCGGGGCGGCAGGCGGCGATACCGGCCTCCTGGGCGGCGTACACGGCGTCGTAGATCCGGCGCTGGGCGTCGGTGAAGGTGCCGCTCACCGGCAGCGTGCGGGTGATGTCGGCGGTGAAGAGGGAGTCGACCTCGACGCCGGCGTCGAGCAGCAGCAGGTCACCGTCGTGGATGTCGCCGGTGTTCTTGATCCAGTGCAGCGTGTTGGCGTGGTCGCCGCTCGCACAGATCGAGTCGTAGCCGACCCCGTTGCCGTGGTGGCGCGCGTTCAGGCCGAAGACGCCCTCGACCCAACGCTCGCCGCGGCCGCGGCGAACCGCCTCGGGCAGGTCGGCGATGACCGCGTCGAAGCCCTTGTGGGTGCCGGCCACCGCGTCCCGCATCTGCTCGACCTCCCACTCGTCCTTGACGAAGCGCAGTGTCGAGAGGAAGGCGGCGAGCTGCTCGTCGGCCTCGCGCTGGGCGTCGGCCCGAGCCTCGGACCCGGAGTCCTGCTCCGTCTCCGCGGCACGCACGCGGTCGACCCTCGCGGTGACCTCGCCGTCGGCGTCGCGCACGACGCGGACCGTGACGTGCCCGGCGTCCTTGCCCACCGCGTCGGCGAACTCGTCGATGTGGCGGGCGGTCAGCCCGAGCTCCGACTCGATGTCGGCGAGGGTCGGGCGCGCCCCGACCCAGAACTCGCCGTAACGCGAGTCGCCGAAGAACTCCTCGGTGTCGCGGTCGGCGAGCGGGCGGAAGTAGAGGACGGCCTCGTGCCCATCGGCGTCGCCGTCCTCAGCGCGGCGCGGCTCGAGGACGAGCACGGCGTCCGGCTCGCGGTCGCTGCCGAGCCCCGTGAGGTGCGCGAAGGCGCTGTGCGGCCGGAAGACGTAGTCGGTGTCGTTGCTGCGCACCTTGAGGCCGCCGGCCGGGATCACGAGGCGCTGGCCGGTGAAGGCGGCGCTG
The DNA here is from genome assembly GCF_058790095.1 of Terrabacter sp. FW104-15G4B. NCBI lineage: Bacteria > Bacillati > Actinomycetota > Actinomycetes > Micrococcales > Intrasporangiaceae > Terrabacter > Terrabacter sp. FW104-15G4B. Next base: position 153,688 of record NZ_JBYTCI010000008.1, read on the forward strand.
ACGGTGTCACGGCGACGGGCCGCATGGTCGGCGACCTCGGCCCGAGGGGTCACCTCGGTGCTGCGAGGAGCCCAGCCGCTCGCGACGAAGGCACGGAACTCGTCGGTCGTCGGCCGCTTGCGGCTCGGAGAGGTCTTCTGCTCTTCACTCATCTCGTCATCGTGTCATGGCGAACGGTCCCCTCCGCAACAAGGATGCTCGTAGCGTCTTCTCATGGGACTCTCACCCAGGGTCGGTCGCCGGGCCCTGGTCCTTGGCCGCTGGTACTCCCTCGCGATCCTCTCCCGGAGCCCGAACGGCTTCACCTACGGCAGGGCCACCGTCAACGCCGTCTCGACGCTCGTCTACTCAGCGCTGGACGTGCCGTTGACCTGACCGGAGCGACCCCTCCGCCTGCAACCCCGGAGCACCGGGTGGCATACGGTTCTGGGGTGGCCCGCACCGACAGAACCACCCGGCCGACCACCGCCTACCCGAGCCTTCCGTCGCTCCGGGCGAGCACCCGCAGGGCGATGCGACCGAGCGGGCCGCCGACCGACGAGATCCCGATCTGGACCACACCCGACGGCGTCGACTCCGTCACCGCCCAAGCCGTCATCGACCTGGCCATGCGGGCTGGCGTCGCGATGATCGCGACGGGCGCTGCGGCGGCCGATGTCACGGCGACGGTGCTCACCCTGACCAAGGCGTACGGCCTCAGCTCCGTCCACGTCGACGTGACCTACACGTCGGTGACCGTCTCCTACCACCGCGGACCGAATGCCGACCCGATCACGGTGATGCGCATCGTCCGGTTCCGGGTGCAGGACTACACCCGCCTCGAGCGCCTCCGCGGCCTCATCGTCGAGCTGCGGGAGGAGCCCGTCCCCGTCCACGAGGCCCGGGTGCGCTTCGACGCCGTCATCACGGCGCCGCACCCCTACCGCCGCTGGCTGGTGACCGTCGCGAACGGCGCCCTCGCCGCGGGCGCCGCCGGGCTGGTCGGCGCCGGGCCGGCGATCATCCTGCTCAGCTTCCTCACCGCGACTGTGGTCAGCCGGGTCCTCGGTTGGCTCACCTCCGCCGGGGTGGCCGCCTTCTTCGCCCAGTGCGTGGGCGCTGCCATCCCGACCGCCGTGGCGACCCTCGTCGTCGTGGCGCAGTCCGCGGGGGCCGGCTTCATCGGCGACGTGTCGCCCTCCCTCGTCGTCGCGTCGGGCATCGTGCTCCTGCTGTCGGGGCTCTCGGTGGTCGGGGCCGCCGAGGACGCGCTCGAGGGCTACTACGTCACGGCCGGCGCCCGGGGCTTCGAGGTCATCGTGCTCTCGCTCGGCATCGCCGTGGGCATCTCGGTCGTGCTCTCGCTCGGCAAGCGCCTCGACTACCCCATCGCGATCAGCTCCCAGACCCAGCTCAGTGACGACGTCGTCGTCCAGGTGGTGTGCGCCGTCGTCATCTCGGTCGCCTTCGCGGTGCTGTCCTACTCGAGCGGGAGGGCCGTCGTCGTGGCGGGGGTCGCGGGCGGCCTCGGCTGGCTCGTGCTGGCCGCGGGGGAGCGGTCGCTGCAGCTCGGCGCCGTCACGGCCTCGGCCACCGCGGCGCTGGTCATCGGGTTCACCGCCCGGCTCGTGGCCCGGCGCCTCACCATCTCCGCGCTCGCGGTGACCACCGCCGCGATCGTGCCGCTCCTGCCCGGGCGCCTCGCCTACCAAGGCATCTCGGAGCTCGTGACCAACCCGGACGGCAACGGTTTCGCGGTCGGGGTGCCAACCCTGTTGCAGGCCTTCGGGCTCGGGCTGGGTCTGGCTGCGGGGGTGTCACTCGGCACCTACTTCGCCGGGCTGCTGCTGGCCACGCAGCACGGGGTTCGACCACGGCCCGCCGCTGGAGCGAGCTTGCCGAGCGACCCCGATCTCGACGCGGCCGGCAGCAGCGCCCCCGTCCTCTCCGACACCGGCGAGCCGGCCGGCGCCGGGCGGCCGGGCCAGCCCGACGCGAAGGACGCCTGGCAACCGTGAGCAAGCACACGGCATACGACCATGGGCGTATGCCGTCCGCTCCGGCAGGCTGGGAGCCGCTCGTCCCAGCGGGGCCGGGCCAACACTTCCACGAGGAGCGGCAATGCAGTTCGGGCGCAGCTACGAGGAGTTCGACGTCGGGGCGGTCTACCGGCACTGGCCGGGCAAGACGGTGACGGAGTACGACGACCACCTCTTCTGCCTGCTGACGATGAACCACCACCCGCTGCACCTCGACACGCACTACGCAGCGGGCTCGACGCAGTTCGGGCAGAACGTCGTGGTCGGCAACTACGTCTACTCGCTGCTCCTCGGCATGTCGGTGCCGGACGTGTCGGGCAAGGCCATTGCCAACCTCGAGGTCGAGTCCCTGCGGCACGTGGCGCCGACCTTCCACGGCGACACGATCTACGGCGAGACGACCGTGCTCGACAAGTGGGAGTCGACGTCGAAGGACGACCGGGGGGTGGTGCACGTCGAGACGATCGGCTACAACCAGGACGGCACGGTCGTGTGCGTCTTCCGGCGCAAGGTCATGGTGCCCAAGGAGAACTACCTCGAGGCTCGTGGCGGCGAGCAGCCCGGCCGACCGCAGCCGGTACCCGACCGCAACTGGCCGGGCCCGGCGGATGCGCCGTCGCCCCAGACGCCCGCGCAGCCCTGAGCAGCAGCCCCTCGCAACACACCGAGTAGATAACAACTCACCCCGATCGGATGCCGGTGGGTTGTGACCTACTGGGTGTGTTGCGCCCGTCCACAGCCGATGCGCAGGTGGCCGCTCTGTCCACAGATGCCGCCGCGACGCTGACCGCGCACCCGTGGGCCACGGAGGCTGCTCGCATGGACTCACGACTCGAGGCGCTGGCGGGCTCACAGGGCGGGGTCTTCGCCGCACACGAGGCCATCGCCGCCGGACTGACCAAGGCTTATCTGCATCGGGCCCTTCGTGCGCGCACGCTGGTTCGGGTTCGGCGAGGTGCCTACGTGCGCGCGACCGTGTGGGAGCAGGCGTCCGGTGACGAGCGCTATCGGCTTGCGTGCCTCGCGGTCGCCAGGTCCAGACCGGGTGACGCCCTGAGTCACCACGCCGCCCTCGCGCTGCTCGGACTTCCGCTCTGGGACCACGACGCCGGACGCATCGACCTGGTGACCGACACGGTCCAAGGCGTGCGGCGCGGGGCCGTCTGGCTTCACCCCGATGACGGCGTCGCCCTGGCACCTGTCGGGGACGTCTTCTGCGTCTCGCCCGCGCGGGCCCTCGTGCGAACGGCACTGACGATGGGTCAGGACTGCGCCGTGGTTGCGGGAGACGCGGCGCTGCACCGGAACGTGGTCACCATGGCCGAGCTGCTGATCGAGGTGGCGGCCACATCGCCGCACCAAGGGCGCGGCCGGGCCTTGGAGGCTGTGCTGCTCATGGACGGCAGGAGCGAGTCCGTGGGGGAGTCCCGAACCCGTCTCGCACTGCGACGCCTGGGCTTCGAGCCCGACAGCCAAGTGGTGCTCCGTGACGCGGACGGCCGTTTCGTAGCGCGGGTCGACCTGGTTGTGGATGGCGTGGTCATCGAGTTCGACGGGCTGGTGAAGTACTCGCGGCAACGAGACGCCGAGGAGGGCGCGCCCGGACCCGAAGAGGCGGTCTGGCTCGAGAAGCGGCGTGAGGACGCCATTCGGCGGCTGGGGCATCCTGTCGAGCGGGTCATCTGGCACGAGCTCGACCGACCCGGGCTCCTCGGCGCGCGGGTCCGCTCTGCCCGGGCGCTGGTTGCTGCCACAGCGCGACGCCCCGCCTGACCCCGCGCCATCCCGCAACACACCGTGCAGGTCACAACTCACCGTGGTCCGATACCGGTGCGTTGTGACGTGCACGGTGTGTTGCGGGGAATGCCGCTGCGACGCTCGACGCTCGACGCTCGACGCCCGGCGCCCGGCCCCGACCCGGGCGCGCGGGGCCGTGTGGCGGTGCCCGGATGTCCGGCGTGCTCGCCCGTACTCTGGGGGCGTGACACCGACCGCGAGCGCAGGCGCGGCGCGCAGGCGCCCGGTCATCGACCTGCACACCCACAGCTCGGTCAGCGACGGCACCCAGACGCCAACGGAACTCGTGACCGAGGCAGCCGCGGCCGGCGTCGACGTCATGGCGATCACCGACCACGACACGGTCGCCGGATGGGACGAGGCGGCCGCCGCGGCCCGCGAGCTCGGCGTGACGCTCGTGCGAGGCATCGAGATCTCGTGCGCATGGCGCCACACGTCGATCCACCTGCTCGGCTACCTCCCCTCCGCCGACGACGGCCCCCTCCTTTCGGAGTTGGCACGGGCCCGTGAGTCACGGTCGACGAGGCTCGAGCGGATGGTCGCGCGCATGGCGGCGGACGGCATACCGCTCGGCTACGACGAGGTGCTGGCGCAGGTGGGGCCCGGCGCCACGCCGGGGCGACCCCACATCGCCGACGCGCTCATCGCCAACGGCACGATCGCGCACCGCGACGAGGCCTTCAGGGCGTGGCTCGGCGACGACTCGCCGTACTACGTCGGTCACTACGCGCCCGACCCGGTCCGGGCCGTCGAGCTGGTCCGGGCGGCGGGCGGCGTGCCCGTCATCGCGCACCCGTTCACCCGCACCCGCTCGGGGGAGCTCGACGACGCGCTCGTGGAGACGATGCGTGAGGCGGGGCTCGTGGGGCTCGAGGTGTACCACCGCGACCACGGCCCAGAGGAGGTCGCCCGCGCGACGGTGCTCGCCGAGCGGCTGGGGTTGCTGCTGACCGGCTCGAGCGACTACCACGGCGAGGGCAAGCGCAACCGCCTCGCCGAGAACACCACCGCGCCAGAGGTGCTGGACGCCATCGAGGCCGCCTCGAGCGGGGCCACGGAGGTGCTGCGCCCCTGAGCTCGGGCAGGGCGGCCGCCGCTGTGCATGGCGCTGACCGCATGTCGGACGAGGGCCGTAGGGTGTCGGCGTGACGACGGGACCCGTGGAGCAGACGACCTTCGCCGGCATGCCCACGCCGCTCTACTCGGGCTCGCCGTCGCGGCTGCTCGCCTGGCTCGACTGCCCGCGGCGCTACCGGATGCAGTACCTCGACCGTCCGCGCCCGCAGGCCCGTCCGCAGCGGGCGCACACGTCGGTCGGCATCGCGACGCACAACGTGCTTCGTGACTTCTGGGACCTGCCGGCCGGCGACCGCACGCCGGCGGGCGTGGCCGAGCTCGTCCGCTCGTCGTGGATCGACGTCGGCTTCCGCGACCCGGAGCAGTCCGCCTCGTGGCGGTTGCGGGTCCGCGACGCCGTCACCGACTACCTGCGGCGCAGCGACCGGGACAACCAGCCCGTCGGCATCGAGCGCAGCGTCTCCCTCAAGACCGGGGCGGTCGCCCTGACGGGCCGGGTCGACCGTCTCGACGACCGCGACGGCGAGCTCGTCGTCGTCGACTACAAGACGGGCAGGCAGGTGTCCACCGACGACGACGCGCGCACGTCGCTGCCGCTCGCCTTGTATGCCTTCGCGGCGTCCCGGATGTTCCGCCGCCCCTGTCTGCGGGTTGAGCTGCACCACGTGCCGTCGGGCACGGTCGCCTCCCACGTGCACACCGACGAGTCCCTCGCGCGCAAGGTCGCCGAGGCCGAGTCGATCGCCTCCGACCTCCGACGCGCCGATGCCGAGTTCAAGGAGCTCGGCGTCGAGTCCACCCGCTTCGCGCCCCGCACCTCGTCGCTCTGCTCGTGGTGCGACTTCCGGGCCCACTGTCCCGAGGGCCAGCAGATGGGTCCCGAGAAGTCCGACTGGGCCGGCCTCGAGCCCGCCGGTTACGGCGCCGCACCTCGGGAGCGCGACGAGGCCTGACCTCGAAGGCGTGGGGGAGCGCGCTGTCCGAGATGGATGGCGCCGGGGCGTTTGCCGATGTGGTGTGCGGGGCATGGCGAGAGGGAGCCGGGCAGACACCCTCCGGCCCCTACCACGAGCTGCGGCCGCTTCGGCGAGGCGGCCACCGAGGACCCCACATGAGCAGAGACCAGTACACCCTGACCGACCCCACCAAGCTCTACTCCGACATCGACACCGAGGAGCAGTCGCAGCCCGGTGCCGGCCTCGACGCCAAGATGCGGGACCAGCCCGACCTGGGCGCGGACACCTACCGCGGGACGGGCCGCCTCGAGGGCCGCAAGGCGCTGGTCACCGGCGGCGACTCCGGCATCGGCGCCGCCACCGCGATCGCCTTCGCCCGTGAGGGTGCCGACGTCGCACTGTCCTACCTCCCCGAGGAGGAGGAGGACGCGAAGGCGGTTCTGGGGCTCATCGAGGATGCCGGCCGCAAGGCGGTCGCACTCCCCGGAGACCTCACCGACAAGCAGTACTGCACCGACCTCGTCGCCCAGGCCGTCGAGCAGCTCGGCGGGCTCGACATCCTCGTCAACAACGGCGGCAAGCAGCAGACCTGCGACAGCATCGAGGAGCTGACGGACGAGCAGTTCGACGAGACGTTCAAGACGAACGTGTACGCGATGTTCTGGGTCACCAAGGCGGCGGTGGCGCACCTCGAGCCCGGCTCGACGATCATCAACACCAGCTCGATCCAGGCCTACCAGCCGTCCAAGACGCTCCTCGACTACGCGTCGACGAAGGCGTCGATCAACACCTTCTCCAAGGCGCTCGCCCAGCAGCTGGCTCCCAAGGGCATCCGCGTCAACGTCGTGGCGCCCGGCCCCGTCTGGACACCGCTGCAGACGGCCGGCGGCCAGCCACCTGAGGACCTGCCACGGTTCGGCACGTCGACGCCACTCGGCCGTCCCGGGCAGCCCGCGGAACTGGCGCCCGCGTTCGTCTTCCTCGCCTCGCCAGAGTCGAGCTACGTCACCGGCGCAACGATCCACGTCAACGGCGGGACGCCCGTCCTGTGACCGATGCGCGTCCGGACGGCCGTATGCCGGGTGCCCCCGCTGGTGCCCGGCATCCGGTGGCTCGGGTGGCGTGCGACGAGATCGTCTGGCGCGCAGCAGAACCCGTGGAGACGAAGGTCTCCGAACGCGACGCCGACGGGTACGCCGACCTGCGCACCTACGCGACGATCGGGGACGGCCGGACCATCGCGCTCGTCGCCCGCGACGGGCGCATCGACTGGCTGCCGATCCCGGCCCTCGACTGCCCCGCACCCTTCTCGGCCATCGTCGACCCGGAGCACGGCGGCGAGCTGTCCCTCGCCCCGGACGAGCCCTTCACCGTCAGCCGCCGCTACGTCCCGAGGACCAATGTGCTGGAGACGACATTCACGACGGCCACAGGCAGGGCCGTCGTCACCGACTCGCTCAACACCGGGGTCGCCGGGCGCCTGCCGTGGACGGAGCTGGCCCGCCGGGTCGACGGCGTGACCGGCACGGTGCGCCTGCGCGGTGTCATCGCCCCGGGGACCTGTCTGGGCAGCGTGTCGCCCTGGGTGGGCGACACGGTGCATGGCCAGGTGCTCCGGGTCGGCAGCCTCACGATGGCGGCTCGCACCCTCAACTCCGAGGAGTGCGAGATCGACGACCGTGGCCTCACAGCCACCTTCACGACCTCGAGCGGGTCGCGTCACCTGCTCGGCCTCGTCGCCACCCTGGGTGAGCCCGTCTTCGTGCCTCGGCCTCAGGACATGGACAAGGCGATCGACCGCACCATCGTCGCGTGGCAGCGGTGGTCCGACGCCTTCGAGTGGGACGGGCCGTGGCAGGAGGCCGTGATCCGGAGCACGATGCTGCTCAAGCAGCTCATCTTCGCGCCGTCCGGCGCCGTCGCGGCTGCCGCCACCACCTCGCTGCCCGAGTCGCTCGGCGGCGGCGCGAACTGGGACTACCGCTTCACGTGGGTGCGCGACACGGCATACAGCCTCACGGCGCTCTTCCGTTTCGGGGAGCGCGAGGAGACGCACGCGGCGATCAGCTGGCTGCTCGGGACGATCCGACGGCACGGCCTCGACCCGTCGGTCTTCTACCCGCTCGACGGGTCCCCGCCCGACTCCACCGTCAGCTCGCACGACGTCCCGGGGTGGCGCGGCGTGGGGCCCGTCGTCACCGGAAACCGCGCCGGCGACCAGCTGCAGCTCGGCGTCTACGGCGACGTGTTCAGCATCGTCGCGCTCTACGTCGACAACGGGAACATCCTCGACGAGGCGACCGGCCGCCTGCTGGCCGAGATCGCCGACGTCGCCGCGGACGCCTGGCGCCGCCCCGACAGCGGCATGTGGGAGCTCCCCGAGCTGCGCCACTACACGACCTCGAAACTCGGCTGCTGGGGGGCGCTCACCCAGGCCGCACATCTCGCGGACCTCGGGCGGGTGCCCGGGAGCGCCGAGCGCTGGCGCACCGAGGCCGACCGGATCCGGGAGTGGGTCGACGAGCACGCCTGGGACGACGAGCAAGGCGCCTACACGTGGTACCCCGGGACGTCCCAGCTCGACGCGTCGATCCTGCTGCATGCCATCAGTGGCTTCGACCGCGGCGAGCGCATGTCGTCGACCCTCGACGCCCTGAGGCGCGAGCTCGGCGACGGCCCGCACCTGCACCGCTTCAGCGGGGCGCAGGGCGTCGAGGGGGCGTTCGTCGCCTGCTCGTACTGGATGGTCTCGGCGCTGGCGCTCGTCGGCCGTGACGCCGAGGCGCGCGCCCTCATGGAAGAGCTGCAGGCGACGCCCAACGACGTCGGCGTGCTCGCCGAGATGATCGACCCCCCGACGGGGGCCTTCCTGGGCAACCTCCCACAGGCCCTGAGCCACCTCGCCTTCGTCAACGCCGCCATCACCGTGCACACCGGGACCCGCTGACCGCCCCGCTGACCACTTCAGGGGACACGCCGTCGGGGTGGTCAGCACGCCCTCGGTCCGGGGACGCGACCGACCTGACACACTGGCCGCATGGCGCCCCGCACCCGCAAGAGCGACCGGTCCACCGCCCCCAGTGGCAGCGCAGGAGGTCCCACGCACGACGGCGGCCCCACGACGATCGCGCTGGCGAACCAGAAGGGCGGCGTCGCCAAGACGACCTCGGTCGCGAGCCTCGGAGCCGCGCTCGCCGAGCTCGGGCAGCGCGTCCTGCTCGTCGACCTCGACCCACAGGCCTGCCTGACCTTCTCCCTCGGCGTCGACCCCGACACCGTCGAGCGCTCGATCCACGACGTGCTCACCGGCTCGGCCGAGCTCGGTGACGTCATGATCACCTGCGAGGAGGGCGTCGACCTCGTGCCCTCGGCCATCGACCTCGCCGGTGCCGAAGCCATGCTCCTGCCGCGACCCGGCCGCGAGTACGTCCTGCGCTCGGCCCTCGAAGGCGCCGACACGGCATACGACGTCGTGCTGCTCGACTGTTCGCCGAGCCTCGGGGTGCTGACCCTCAACGCGCTCACCGCGGCCGACGCGCTCATCATCCCGATGCCCTGCGAGATGCTGAGCCACCGCGGCGTGGGGCAGCTGCTCGACACCGTTGCCGACGTCCAGACGATCCTCAACCGCGACCTCGAGGTGTGGGGCATCCTGCCGACGCTCTTCGACGGGCGCAGCAACCACGCCCGCGAGGTGCTCGCGGACGTGGGGGAGCGCTACGACCTGCCCGTCCTCGAGCCGCCGATCCCCAAGACGGTGCGATTCGCCGAGGCACCCGCGGTCGGCCGCTCGATCCTCTCGACGGCCCGCAGCTCCAAGGGCGCGCAGGCCTACCGCGACGTCGGGGCCTCCCTGCTCGCGAGGCTGTGAACCGGCCCCGAACGCCTCCGTGAGGTCGGTGATCGTGCGCGGGAATGAACCGTGGTGGCGCTGCGCTGCACCCGAGAGCGTCGCCAACCCCACCACGAAGGAGACCCTGTTGATTTCCACGCCCGCACTGGTTGCACCGAGCGCCGGAGCCGCCTTCGAGAGCCGCACCGTCGAGCACCGCGACCTGCGTGACGACGACGTCCTCATCGACATCAAGTTCGCCGGCATCTGCCACAGCGACATCCACCAGGTCCGCGAGGAGTGGGGCAGCGCGCACTTCCCCATGGTCCCCGGGCACGAGATCGCCGGTGTCGTCTCGGCCGTCGGTGACGGCGTCACGAAGCACAAGGTCGGCGACAGCGTCGGCGTCGGCTGCATGGTCGACTCGTGCGGTGAGTGCGAGTTCTGCAAGAACGGCGAGGAGCAGTTCTGCGCCAAGGGCGCCGTCATGACCTACAACGGCAAGGGCTACGACGGCGAGTCCACCAAGGGCGGCTACGCCCAGCAGGTCGTCGTCTCGGAGCGTTTCGCCGTCGCCATCCCCGACGGCATCGAGCTCGACGTCGCGGCCCCGCTGCTCTGCGCCGGCATCACGGTGTGGTCGCCGCTGAAGCGCTGGGGCGCCGGTCCCGGCAAGAAGGTCGCCGTCATCGGTCTGGGCGGTCTCGGCCACATGGCCGTCAAGCTCGCCGCCGCCCTGGGCGCCGAGGTCAGCGTGCTGAGCCGCACCGACGCCAAGAAGGACGACGGCGAGGCCCTGGGCGCGACGAACTTCTACGCGACCGGTGACGAGGGCGTGCTCAAGGGCCTCAAAGGCACGTTCGACCTCATCATCAACACCGTGAGCGCGGACCTGCCCATGCAGACCTACATCGGCCTGCTGCGTCCCCTCGGCGTCATCGCGAACGTCGGACTCCCCACGGGCAACTACGACTTCGCGCCGGGTGCTGTCGTCGGCGGCAGCCGCGTCGTCGCCGGCTCGAACATCGGCGGCATCCCCGCGACGGCCGAGATGCTGGCCTTCTGCGCCGAGCACGGCATCGGCGCGACGGTCGAGAAGATCTCCGCCGACGAGGTCGACGCGGCCTACGACCGCGTGGTCGCCGGCGACGTGCGCTACCGCTTCGTCATCGACACCGCCACGATCAGCGCCTGACCGTCTGGCCACCGTCCGACGAGGGCGTATGCGTTCGGCCGGGTCCTACGGGGCCCGGCCGTCGCGCGTTCCGCGGGGGAGCTGTGCCCACTCGACGGGGAGCGTTGACGCGCCCCTCGGCCGACGGGGCGCAGTGGCGACGAAGAAAGAGGGGCTGCCTCTCGATGACGGCGCGCAGTCGGCCGTCGAGGGACAGCGCACCTTCCCGTGACCCACGCTCCGATTCGGTTCAGGACGGCCCGGATGAACAAGGCCCGGGTGGGTCAGCGCCGGCCGGCGCTGACCCACCCGGGCCTGTCACGTGCTCAGGGCGAGGCGGGAGTCACTCCGCCGCAGAGGTGGCTGTGGCGGTCTCGCCGCGACCGGCGCCGCCGCGGCCTGCACCACCACGCCGACGACGCCGCGGCGTACGCGAACCGCCCTCGCCGCTCTCAGACCCGCGGTCCGGCCCACCGTCGGCGCGAGACGAGGCCTCGTCGCCGCCGGTCTCGGCGGCGGCACCAGCGGCCGCAGCCCCGGCACCACGCGTACGACGGCGGTTGCGGCTGCGCGGCGGGCGGCTCTCGCCGCCCTCCGCCGAGGCTGCCTCGCCGGACTCGGCCGTGTCGGACGAGCCGGCGTCTCCACGGCCGCGGTCGGAGCGCGAGCGCCCGCGGTCTCCACCCCGGTCGCCCCGGTCGGCGCGGTCGCCGCGGCCTGAGCCGGCGCCGGCCTTGCCGTGACGCTTGCCCGTCTCGCCGAGGTCTTCGATCTCCTCGGCGCCGAGACCCGCGAGCTTCTGCTGCGAGCGGCGCAGCCGGCCCTTGGCGTCGGTGGGGATGTTGAGGTCGCTGTACAGGTGCTCGGAGCTCGAGTACGTCTCCTGCGGCTCCGGGATGCCCAGGTCGAGGGTTTTGTTGATCAGGGCCCAGCGGTGCAGGTCGTCCCAGTCGACGAAGGTCACCGCGACGCCGGTGTTGCCCGCGCGGGCCGTGCGACCGATGCGGTGCAGGTAGGTCTTCTCGTCCTCGGGGCACTGGTAGTTGATGACGTGGGTGACGTTCTCGACGTCGATGCCGCGGGCGGCGACGTCGGTGGCCACGAGGATGTCGACCTTGCCGTTGCGGAAGGCGCGCAGCGCCTGCTCGCGGGCGCCCTGGCCCAGGTCGCCGTGGATCGCCGCGGCCGCGAAGCCACGCTCGACCAGCTCGTCGGCGACCTTGGCGGCGGTGCGCTTGGTACGGCTGAAGATGATGGTCAGGCCGCGGTCGGTCGCCTGGAGCATGCGCGAGAGCATCTCGACCTTGTCCATGGCGTGTGCGCGGTAGACGAACTGCTCGACGGCCTTGACCGTGTGGGCGTTCTCGGTCTCGTCGCCCATGGCGCGGATGTGCGTCGGCTGGGACATGTACCGGCGCGCGAGGGCCACGATCGCGCCGGGCATCGTCGCGGAGAAGAGCATCGTCTGGCGGGAGGCCGGCGTGAGGGCCATGAGCGTCTCGACATCGGGCAGGAAGCCGAGGTCGAGCATCTCGTCGGCCTCGTCCAGCACGACCGTGCGGGCCTGCGACAGGTCGAGGTGGCCCTGCTTGGCCAGGTCGATGAGACGTCCCGGCGTGCCGACGACGACCTCGACGCCCTTCTTCAAGGCATCGATCTGGGGCTCGTAGGCCCGGCCGCCGTAGACGGTGAGCACGCGGACGCCGCGCTTGCGGCCGGCCCGCTCGAGGTCGCTCGCGACCTGGACGGCGAGCTCGCGCGTGGGGGCCACGGCGAGGGCCTGCGGCTTGCCGGGGCGGGCCAGCGACTCGAAGCCGTCGTCGCCGGGCACGACGACCCGGTTCAGGATCGGCACGCCGAAGCCGAGGGTCTTGCCGGTGCCGGTCTTGGCCTGGCCGATGATGTCGTGCCCGGCGAGCGCAACGGGAAGGGTCATCGCCTGGATGGGGAAGGGGTGGATGATCCCGTGGTCCGCCAGCGAGGCGACGATCTCGGGGTGGACGTCGAAGTCGGCGAAGGTGAGCTCGGGGACGACCGGCTCGGCCACCGGGGTCTGCTCTGCCTGGGTCTCGGGGGCCGTGTCCGCGACCGTCTCGGCGACGGTGGGCTCGGGCGCGTCCGTGGCGACCCCCGCGTCGGCGGGGATCTCGTGGGGCTGGGTCATGGGTATCTCTCGATCGGCACGAGCACCCCGGCGGAGCGGGAGCTCAGTGGCGCGTGACGGGCCGATCGGAGACTGTCATGGACGGCGGGTGGCTCTCGCAGTGCGGGCTCCACCGGTGCGCGGAGAGTCCGCGAGCACCATCTGGGCAAACCATCGGGCCGACCGGGCACCGAGTTGTCAGCCCCAGTCTACCGGCAAGGGGGCGAAAGCCCCGAACTCCGTCACTAGATTGGTCGCATGAGTGACGACGTGATGCCCCAGGACGCCGGCGCGCAGGCGGAGGAGCGGGGCGAGGAAGGCCCGGAGGAGCCCGGCTACCTGGCGGCCGTCACCGACCTGCTCGGCGCCCTCGCGTACGGCGAGCTGCGCGCCTTCAGCCAGCTGGCCAAGGACGCCGAGCTCGCGCCGACCCTGCGCCACAAGTCGGCGCTCGCCGTCCTCGCCGCGCACGAGCTGAAGAACTACACAGTGCTCACCGAGCGGCTGAAGTCCCTCGGGGTCGAGCCGGAGACGGCGATGCAGCCCTTCGTGCCGGCCGTCGACGGCTTCCACGAGCGCACGGCACCGTCGGACTTCCTCGAGGGCCTGGTCAAGGCCTACGTCGGTGAGGGGATCGCGCAGGACTTCTACCGCGAGATCTCCCGCTACGTCGACGAGGACACCCGCTCGCTCGTCGTCAGCGTCCTGGAGGACACGGGGCAGGCCGACTTCGCCGTCACCGTCGTGCGCGAGGCCATCGCGGCCGAGCCTCGTCTCGCCGGCCGCCTGGCGCTGTGGGCTCGTCGCCTGGTCGGCGAGGCCATCACGCAGGCGCAGCGCGTCGGCGTGGAGCGGGACGCGCTCGCCAGCATCCTCGTCGGGGCCCCGGGACGTGCGGGTGCCGACCTCGCGGAGCTCGGCCGGATGTTCGCGCGCCTGACCGACGAGCACTCGCGCCGCATGGAGCGCCTCGGCCTGTCGGCCTGAGGTCGGAGGTGTCCCGACATGCCGAAGGGCCCGACCTGTGCGGTCGGGCCCTTCGGTGAGCGAGGCGGTCAGACCGACTTGTGGCTCATGCGGCCGTACACGACGATCAGGATCGCCGCGACGATCGCACCGAGGATCAGTGGGATCCACGCGATGCCCGAGTTGTTGGAGTAGCCCAGCTGGCGGACGATGAACGTGACGACGACGTTGGCGACGATGCCGATGAGGATCGTCATCACGAGCGAGATGTTCTGCTTGCCGGGGAGGATGAGGCGGCCGAGGGCGCCGATGATGGCACCCACGATGATGGCCCCGATAATTGTTCCGATCATGTGACGCTCCTTCTGGCCGCGGGTCGCGGCCGCTTGGTCCGCGAGGGATGCGGACAACATCTGCGACGAGACCAATGTCTCACCGGGTGGGGCTGGAGTGGTGGATGTGGTGCTGGTCATTTCCACCGGGATACGCCCGTTGGGGGACGAAGGTGACGAGACGACCCGCGCGGGGCCTGCTCGCCGACAGGGTCAGCGCGTCTGGCGGTTGCCGGTGACCATGCCGTAGCCGACGATGAGGGCGGCTGCGACGACGACGCCGATGAGGCCGGAGATCCAGTCGATCCCCTTGGTGTCGCTGACACCGG
>NZ_JBYTCI010000009.1:0-132698 GCF_058790095.1 Terrabacter sp. FW104-15G4B
CCGCCCCCGCCGCCGGTCCAGCCCGCCGAACCACCGCTCCACGTGGCCGGCTGAGCGGGTCGATGCGCGTTCCGGGCAGGCGCCGTGGGCCTACGCCGCCTGCCCCACCAAACCTCTCATTGCGGCCAAATCCATTGCGCGGCAATGCGATTCGCGCGTCGCACCTCTTGCCACGCACTATCCGCGGAGTCACACTCGATGGAGTGGCCCGGTCACGGGCACTGCCCTGCGACGCACAGCGAGGTGCGATCACATGACTACACCGCCTCCCCAACCAAATGTGTGCCCCATCCTCCACTTGGATCTTGGTCCGCTTGATCTCAACCTCTTGGGACTGCGGGTGCAGCTCAACCAGGTCGTGCTGGACGTCACGGCAGTACCCGGGCCCGGCAACCTGTTGGGCAACCTGCTCTGCGCGGTGGCAGGTCTCCTCGACGGAGTCGATCTCGGTTCAGTCCTGGGCAACCTCTTGCAGTCGCTGATCGATGCGCTGATTCGGCTGCTCGAGGGCATCGGCGGCGGTGGCGGCGCTGCTGGACCCCGTCCGACGCTGCAGCAGTCCTGATGGAAGACAAGCCAGGCGAGTCGGGGCTTTCGCCAGAGAGCCTTGCGGCGGCGGAGGCGGCTCTGGGGCGGGTGCGAGAGTCTCTTCTGGCAGCGAGCCGCTCCGAGGGGAGCCCGTCGGACGTCAAGCGAGAGCTCGAGGACTACCTGCACAACCACGGGCCAACGCTGAAGGAATCCGCATCCGCGCTGACCGAAGAGGTTCGACAGGAGACCCTGACTGAGCTCTACAAGTGGCGAGAGCAGCTGAACGCTCAGCTCAGAGCCGCTCCACAGGACCGCGCCGAGGGTGGAGGCACTGCTGAGGCGTCCTCCGAAGGGCAGTGAGACCCTGATCAGGTGGGCCTCCACGGGCCGTCCGCCGGCTCCGAGGGCGGCGCGACGACGTTTTCCTCCCTTCGGCGTTCGGGCGATGACACCACCCTTGCCCCGGGCTGGAGGTGGGCGCCAGAGGCCAAGGTCCCCTGCCCGTTCGAACGAGCTGCGGGACGTCCTCAGCCGGCTGGGTACTTGTGACAGTGCGGCGCCGCCGCCCACGACTCCTTCTCGCGCCCCTGGGCGCCAAGGGCGGCGGTGTCGTTCGTGCGCGCCGCCTTCGGTGAGGGGCGCGACCCCGGTGCACGGCCACCCCGCTGAGTGGCTCTTGACAACGAAACAGCACCAGTTCACGACGCGCCTGACATCTCTGGTCCCCGTGGGTAGGGGGAGTGCATGACATGGGTCAACGCCACGACCTGGACCGAGACAGTCCTGCTGGTGCTGGCTTTCGTGCTTTCGGCGACCATCGGTCTCGAGCGCCAGTGGCGGTTCAAGAGCGCAGGCCTGCGAACGCATACGCTCGTCGGTGTCGGTTCGGCGGTGTTCACGCTGGTCTCCGCCTACGGGTTCGCAGGAGTCACGGGCCGGGGCGGGTCTGTCGACCCGTCCCGCATCGCGGCGCAGATCGTGTCGGGCATCGGCTTCCTCGGAGCCGGGGTCATCTTCGTGCGCCGGGGAAGCGTCTCCGGCCTGACGACCGCGGCGTCCATCTGGCTGACGGCTGCGGTCGGGATGGCTTGCGGCGCAGGCATGCCCGTGCTCGCAGTCCTGGCCACGGGCTTCCACCTGCTCACGGTCACGGTTCTCGCGAAGGTCGGCCGGCACGTGCAGGCGGAACCGGCCAGCACGACGCTCATGATGCGCTACACGGCAGGGCGGGGGACATTGCCCGTCG
Source organism: Terrabacter sp. FW104-15G4B (assembly GCF_058790095.1). Lineage (NCBI taxonomy): Bacteria > Bacillati > Actinomycetota > Actinomycetes > Micrococcales > Intrasporangiaceae > Terrabacter > Terrabacter sp. FW104-15G4B. The sequence goes on from NZ_JBYTCI010000009.1 coordinate 1,778, forward strand.
CCCTGGGGCTGGCCGCCGAGCACGGCGTCCCGGCGACGCTTCTCGACGCGAAGACCTTCCGGCAGGACGGGGCCGAGACGATGGTGCGGGCGGTCGTCCAGCTCGACGCCGGCCCGCAGGCCGTCAACGACCTCGTCGAGGAGATCACGGACCTTGCGAGTGTGCAGTCCCTGCGCGTCCTGAGCGACGAGGGCCGATCCGACTAGGTGCGGCCCGACGCGGAGGTGCAACGACCGGTGCCGAACCACTGTCGGCTTCGCGCACCAGCCGCCTGGTTGGTTAGGGTCCTTGGGTGTTCGGACGCCTCCTCATCCTCGTGCTCTCGGTCCTGCCCAGGCACGCGCTCAGCCGCGGAGCGGGGTGGCTCGCCAATCGCCCCATCCCACGGCGCTGGCGCGGCACGGTGCACCGCGGCTACAGCCGGGCGTTCGGTGCACAGCCGGCGGAAGCGGCCCTGCCGCTCGAGTCGTACCCGACCCTCAACGCCTTCTTCACGCGCACGCTGAAGCCGGGTCTCCGGCCCCTCGCCGCGGACGCGATCGTCTCGCCGGTCGACGCGACCGTGGGGGCCTACGGCACCGTCGAGTCCGACACGCTGGTGCAGGCAAAGGGCCGCAACTACTCCCTCGCCGCCCTGCTCGGCAATCGTGAGCTGGCCGACGAGTTCGAGGGCGGCACCTACACCACGCTCTACCTCTCGCCCCGGGACTACCACCGCATCCACGTGCCATTGGCCGGCCGTATCACCGCAGCCACGTACATCCCCGGGGACCTCTGGCCCGTGAACGTCGCAGCCGTGACCAACGTGGCCGACCTCTTCGCCCGGAACGAGCGGATCGTGGTGGACCTCGAGGGCGAGCTCGGTGGACGCATGGCGGTCGTCCCGGTGGGCGCGACGATGGTGGGTATGACCCGCCTCGCGTTCGACGACCTGCACACCAACGCACGGCGCCGCGAGATCCAGCGCCGTTGCTACGACCCAGCCATCAGGGTCGAGGCGGGAGGTCCGCTCGGGCACTTCGAGTTCGGCTCCACGGTGGTTCTCGTGTGTTCACGCGATGCAGGCACCATCGCTCCGCTCACGTCCGGGGCGGCGGTGCGCATGGGGGAGCGGCTCGGGTCCTTGCCGACGACCCCGGGCGGGGCGACAGCCGGCCTCTGACCCGGCCGTGCCGGCAGCGGCACGCCGTCCCCGAAACCTTCAGGGGGCGACGATGAGGGCCTGGGGGGCTGCCGACTTCATGCGCGTCTCGAGCCACGTCAGCTGCCGGGCGGTCTCGGCCATCGACTCCTGGGCGATCGACAACAGCTCGCGGTCCCGGAGGCCTTGGGCGCCCTGGGCCACCACCGTCCAGGTGGACTTCACGAGGGTGGCGAGCAGATGGACGTCCTGGAGGTCTCGCAGCAGGCCGATCTCGCCGGTCCGCACCTCACTCAGGCCGCTCGAGCGGAGCCGCTCCGGCTCGTCCACGTCCGAGTCCTCGCCGTAGCGTTCCACGGCCGCCCGAAGCTTCTCCCGATGGGCGTCGCTCATGTTCGCCAGGGTGTGGCACATGTGGAAGACGTCGTGGACGTCCGGGCGTGCGTCGGCGAGGGTCCGGAGCGACTCGGCGAGGATCTGCTCGCTGTGGTCGGCCAGCGCCACGTAGGTGGCCAGGTGTGGCATCAGGCACCACCTTGGGTCGTCGGGCCCGACACGGAGGGATGCTGCGCGGGGTCCAGCGGGTAGGTCGGGGTCTCCTCGAGCACCTGCGAGGCGGTGGGCGCACCTCCGCGGGTCGGCGGCACGCCCGCGCCGACCGGCGCGGACGCCGTCGTGGTGGGCGCCGGCGACGGCCCGTCGCCGCCACGGACCTTGGTGACCCGGCAGGCAGCGGTCTTGAAGTACGGCTGCTTCGAGACGGGGTCCCACACCGTCATGGTGAGCTCGTTGGCTTGGCGTGACTGACCGTCCGGTGCCACGTCGTCGAGGTCCCAGGACCCGTAGTGGAAGGGCGCGAAGACCGCTCCGGGCATCACCTCGCCCACGCGGGCCCTCACCTCGATGGCGCCGCGCGGCGACTCCACCCGCACCACGTCGCCCTCGACGATGCCCAGCGACGACGCGTCCTGGGAGGACAGCTCCACCCAGGCGTCCGGCGCGGCTCGGTGCAGCGAGCGCGAGCGAGCCGTCTTGGTGCGAGTGTGGAACTGGTATGCCGTCCGCCCGGTGGTGTAGAGCAGCGGGAAGTCCTCGGACGGCAGCTCGTGGGCCGGGGTGTAGGCGGCGCCCTTGAGGAACGCCCGCCCGGCGGGTGCCATGGCCCGGTGCTCCGTCTCGCTGACCGCGCCGCCGGTCAGGAGGTCGTGGCCGTAGGTCTCGCAGTAGTCGGTGTCGGTGGGGAAGACGCCGTCGGCGTAGAGGTGGTCGGTGCCGTCGGGCGCGTCCTCGTTGACCGGCCACGGAATGCCGGTCGGTCCACGGAGCTTGTCGTAGGACAGCCCGGTGTAGTCCACGGGCCGGCCTGCCGTCACCTCGCGCCAGGCGTCGAATGCCTCCTCGGGGGTGCGCCAGGCAGGTAGGGGAGCGCCGTCCTGGTCGGTGAAGCCCATGGCCTCGGCGTACATCAGGAAGATGTCCAGGTCGCTCTTGGCCTGCCCCGGCGGCTCGACCGCCTTCTCCGACAGGTGCACGGTGCGGTTCACGTTCGTGAACGTGCCGGTCTTCTCGCCCCAGCCGGCCGCGGGCAGGACGACGTCGGCCAGCTCGGCCGTCTCGGTGAGGAACAGGTCCTGGACGACGACGAAGCACTGGTCGCCGGACAGGATCTTGCGGATGCGAGCCGACTCCGGCATCGACACCGCCGGGTTCGTGGCGGAGATCCACAGCAGCCCGATGGACCCGTGCTCGGCGTACCCGAAGATCTGCATCGCGTTCGTCGGGGGCGCCCAGTGCGGGATGGTCAGCGGGTCGACGTTCCACAGCTTGGCGAGCTGCTCGACGTGGGCCGTGTTGCTCCAGTTGCGGAAGCCGGGGAAGTCCCCGTCGGCGCCGCACTCACGGTTGTTCTGGGCGGTGGGCTGGCCGTTCATCTGCAGCACGCCGGCACCCGGGCGGCCGATGAGCCCGCGCAGCAGGTGCAGGTTGTGCACCGCCACCGAGGCGGCCGTGGCCTGGTGCGACTGGTAGAAGCCCTGCAGCACCGTCGACAGGACGCTCTCGCTCTCCCCGAAGATGCGGGCGGCGCGCCGCAGGTCGTCGGCGGGGACGCCGCATACGCGTTCGACCTCCTCCGGGGTGTAGGGCTCGACCGTCGAGCGCAGGTCGTCGACGCCGATCGTGTGCGCCTGCACCCAGTCGTGGTCCACCCAGTCGTTGACGAAGAGCTCGCGGGTCAGGCCGTTCATCAGCGCCATGTTGGTGCCGACGCGGGGCGACAGGTGCACGCCGCCGGTGCGTTCGGCCTCCTGGGCGACCAGCGTCCGGCGAGGGTCGACGCACACCACCTTCGGCGGGTCGTCGCCGCGGGTGCGGTCGAGGATGCGCATCCAGAGCACCGTCTGCGTCTCGGGCATGTTGTGCCCGAAGAGGAAGATCGCGTCGGTGTGCTCGATGTCGGTGTACGAGCCTGGCTGTCCGTCGGCTCCGAACGACTCCTTGAACGCCGCCGCAGCCGTGGCGGTGCAGAGCCTCGTGTTGCCGTCCATGTGCGGGGTGCCCAGCGCGGCCTTGCCGATCACCGCGAGGGTGTAGTACTCCTCGATGAAAAGCTGCCCGGAGGTGTAGAAGCCATGGGTGAGCGGCCCCTTCTCGGCGAGCAGCCTCTTGGACTCCTCGACGATGCGGCGCATCGCGCTGTCCCAGTCGGTCTCCACCAGCTTCCCGTCCCGGCGGATGAGGGGCGTGGTCAACCGGTCCGGCGAGGAGGCCCAGGCAGTGCTGCCGTAGAGCCCCTTGGGACCCAGCCGCCCGTGGTTGACGACATCGCCGGCGCGTCCCCGGACCCCGACCATGCGGCCGTCCTTGACGGCGATGTCGCACCCACACCCGTTGCTGCACAGCACGCACGCCGACTGCACCCAGCGGTCGACGTCGTCCTCGGCGACCCCCTCGTCGAGGTGCAGGTCGACCCGGGCAGGCCAGACCGTGCCCTTGGAGTGTGGGGTGCGCTTCCCCCAGATGTCCGCGATCCGATCCGTCATGCGAGGCCCTCCATCGACGTCACCGCTTCTGTGCCCCTGTGCACATATGCTCCTTCGCAAGGAAACCATCCGGCGCCTGAGGGGGACAAGTGGCTGGCCGTGACGACCTCGACGAGCTGGTCGACGCATTCGTGACGGCCAGCCGGGTTCTGGTCGGCGTGGCGGTGCGATCGATCGACGCTGCCGAGCCGCCGGTCACCGCGCCGCAGCATCGTCTGATGGTCCTGCTGGCGGGACACGGCCCACAGACGGTCGGGGACCTAGCCGCAGAGCTGAACGTCAACAGCTCGAGTGCGACCCGGCAGTGCGACCGACTGGAGCGCAAGGGCCTGGTCTCCCGGCGACGTTCGCCCGTGGACGGTCGCTCCGTGGTGGTGTTCTTGACCTCGGCGGGCAGGTCGCTCGTGGACGCCGTGACCCGGGTGCGGAGGGCCGAGATCAAAGCCATCGTCGACCGGATGGACGGGCAACGGGCTGCGGACGCGCTTGCCGCACTGAGGCGGTTCAGCGCTGCCGCGGGAGAGGCGGCCGACACCGACTGGCCGTGAACAGGGCTCCCAGGCCGGATTCGCCGTCTACTGGGCCAGTTGCTGGCTGACGGCCGGGCTCCTCGTGGGACCTCGGCGGCTGCCCGAGCTCTGGCGGGTGACCGAGCCGGCGCTGCCTAGGCCGTATGCCGTGAGCTCCGTGGCGCTGCTCGCCCCGCCGTTGGGAGGGCTGGCGACGCAGTGGCTCCCGCACGTCCGGTCGAGTGGACCTCGTGCCGTGGCGGTGGCGGCAGGGGTCGGCGCCGCGAACGCCCTGGCCGAAGAGGTCTTCTGGCGCGGCATACCTGTCTCGCTCCTGCACGACGACCTGGTGCGTGGCTGGATGTCGCCGGCCCTCGGGTTCACCGCGTGGCACCTGGTGCCGCTGGCGGCTCACGCCTCGACTGCTCGCCGTAGAGCCGGGCTGCTGGCCGCCGCAGCTTTCGTCGGCGTGAGCTACGGGTGGATCGCATACCGCACCCGGTCACTCGCTGTCGTGTCGCCGGCACACCTGGTGCTGGACGCCACCGGGCTGGCTCCGGCGCAAGCGAACTGGCTCGCCGATCGGCACTAGCGCGGGACGTGCATGCGGGCGACGTCGGGCCCTCCTTGCGGCAATCTTGCGAAAGTGCTGCGGGAGCCTTCGCCAATCCGGACAATTCGGGAGGCAGCCCATCACGCACCCTCTCGGAGTTCCTGCATGTTCCTCACGTCCCGGTCCACCACCGCCTCGTCCGGCCCTTCTGCCGCTTCACCCGCGCAGCCCGCACGACGCCCCCATGGGGCAGCGACGGCGCTGACGCTCCTCGGAGTCGCGGCCTCGGTGGTCGCCGTCGCGCCGAGCGCGGCCGCAGCGCCGACGACGAGCACGAAGACCGCGACGACCACCTCGTCAGTGGCCGCGAACGCTCGAGCGATGTGGGTCTGGGACACGAGCACCCCGACCGCCACCGTCGACCTGGCTGTCAGCAGCGGCGTCGGGCAGCTCTTCGTCGCCGTCCCGCCCAACCTGACGACCTCGCCCCAGCTGCCCGAGATCAAGGCACTGAGCGAGCGGGCCCGGGGTGCCGGCATACGCGTCGACGCGCTCGGCGGTGACCCGGGATGGGTCGACAACCCGTCGTGGGTCGTCACCTACTGGCTCAAGCCGGTGAAGAACTCCGGCCTGTTCACCGGCATCCACATCGATGTCGAGCCCTACTCGACGCCCGCGTGGAACACCGACCAGCCCACCGTCGTCGCCAAGTACCTGACGCTGCTCGACAAGCTCAAGGCGGCTGCCGGCAGCTCTCCCATCGAGGCGGACATCCCCTTCTGGTTCGACACCGTCCCAGCGAAGTCCAGCACCGGCGCCGCCTCGAGTCTGGACCGCGAGATCATGAAGCGGACCGCCGGCGTCTCGGTCATGGCCTACCGCACGACGGCGGCCGGGCCGGACGGGACCCTCGATGTCGCGACTGCGGCGCTGGCCCACGGCGCGTCGCTGGGCAAGCCCGTGCGCATCGGGCAGGAGACCAACTACCTCGGCGACACCGCGGTCGACCAGAAGCAGACCTTCTTCGGCTGGACCCGCTCCGACATGGAGCTGCAGTTGGCCCAGGTGAACCAGGGCGCCTCCGCCTACGCGACCTATGCAGGCCTGGTCATCCACGACGCCCGCGGGTATGCAGCGATGGCACCCTGAGCGACTCAGGCGAGCTCGTCGGCAGACGGACAGGCGAACGGCGCCGATTCGCCTAGGACCGGCGCCATCCCTGCCGGGGAAGAGCGCTCCCCGGAGGTGCAGTGGGGCGCGTCAGCCGTAGACCGAGTTGAGCACGCAGGTCGTGCCCTACTGGGCGAGCTCCAGGTCCAGTCGTGTGAGCAGATGCTCGAGGGCCACCTCGAACTCGGCCTCGCTGTGGTCCTCGGTCAGCTGCGGTCGAAGCCTGGCCAGGGTGGGGAACGCTTCGACGCTCGCCTCCTCGTCGCGGTTGGGCAGGTCGGCTCCTCCCTCGTCGAGCGGTTCCTCCGCGGGGGAGAGCTCTGCACCGTGCATCGCGGACTCGAGCAGGAGGTGACCGAGCAGGAAGCTGGTGAAGATGCGGTATGCCGCGACAGCCTGGTCGTCGGAGAAGCCGCGGGCTCGCAGCCCCTCCAGGAACCCCTCCACGACGCGAAGGCTTCGGAGCGGCGGTCGCAGCCAGGGGGCCGCCGGGTGTCGGGTGGCGATGAGTGGGAAGGCCGCCGGATGTTCGAGTGCAAGGCGCCGCACGTCGTGGGCGAGCCACTGTAGGAACGCCTGCCAGCCGTCGACCGGCTGCAGACGCCCGCGGGACGGGATCTCGATGGTGTCGACGAGGGTCTGGACGACGGCCTCCAGGAGGTCCTCCCGCCCGTTGACGTAGCGGTAGAGCGACATGGCCTCGACCCCGAGTACGGCTCCGAGTCGCCTCATCGTCAGTGCGGTGACGCCCTCGGTCTCGATCAGGGCGATGGCCGCGTCCACGATGCGCTGCCGACTGAGGCCCGCACCACCTCGTGCGGCGGGGCCGGTGGCGTTCGACTGCTCTGGCGGGATGGGCGAAGTCATCGGTCGCTTCTCCTTTCGCTGTCGGCACCTGTCTACCCGATGATCAGCAAGAGCACCGACGGGGTCCGGAACCGCAGCTCGGGGGTAAGGCCCATTCGTCCCGTGCGTGCCGGTGACTCCGAACCGGAGGGCTGTCTGGGGAGAACACGCGGGGGTGATGCATCTGCTGGGCCGGTGGGTACGGCATCCCCGTCCTGCTTACGATGTAAGGGAGCCCCCATGACAGATAGCCTGACCACGGCGATGACCGACCTCTGGAGATCGGTCGCCCTCTTCGTTCCGAAGTTCGTGGCTTTCCTCCTCATTCTTCTGATCGGCTGGTTCGTCGCGAAGGCGATCGGCAAGGCCGTCGACAAGATCCTCGAGCGGGTCGGCTTCGACCGCGCCGTGGAGCGCGGCGGCGTCAAGAAGGCCCTCGCGCGCAGCCAGTACGACGCCTCCGGGATCGTCGGCAAGCTCGTCTACTACGCCTTGCTGCTCTTCGTGCTGCAGCTCGCCTTCGGCGTCTTCGGTCCCAACCCCATCAGTGACCTCATCTCGGGCGTCATCGCGTTCCTGCCCAAGGCCGTCGTGGCCATCATCATCATCGTCGTGGCCTCGGCCATCGCTGCCGCTGTCCGGGAGCTGATCGGCAGCGCGCTCGGCGGACTCTCGTACGGCAAGGCCCTCGCCACCATCGCGAGCGTCTTCATCCTTGGCCTCGGCATCATTGCCGCCCTCAACCAGGTCGGCATCGCGACGACCGTCACCACGCCCGTCCTCGTCGCCGTTCTGGCGACCGTTGCCGGCATCCTCATCGTCGGCGTTGGTGGCGGCCTGGTGCGCCCGATGCAGTCGCGGTGGGAGACCTACCTCGAGAAGATGTCGCAGGAGACGGACCGCATCCGCACCCAGGTCCAGCAGTCCCAGGCACTCGGCGGCCCGGCACCGGCACACGCGCGCACGGACGGCCTGGAGGCTCGTGCCGCCGACGACTTCTACCACGACCGCCCCGCGGCCGGGTCGACGCAGGTCATCGACCACAGCGACAGCCCGCGAGCCTGAACCCCCGCGGCCACCCAGGTCGCGGCCCCCACAACCTCTGCTGGCCGAGCGCCCGCAGCAGGACCGAGCACGACCCAGCACGACCCAGCACGATCCAGCACCACTGCAGACCCGACGACAGGGGTCTCGTGCCCGGCCGCCATGGCCGAGGACGGACCCGACACCGTGAAGGAGAAGCACATGATCGACATCAACCAGCTCAGCACTCTCCCCGGCACGACCGTGTACGGCTCGGACGGCGAGAAGATCGGCCAGGCAGGTCAGGCATACGTGGACGACCACAGCGGCGAACCCGAGTGGGTCACCGTCAACACTGGTCTCTTCGGGACCAAGGAAACCTTCGTGCCGCTGCGCGAGGCGCAGCTCACCGGGGACGGCCTGACCGTCGCCTACCCGAAGGATCTGGTCAAGGACGCCCCCAACGTCGACCCCGAGAACGGGCACATCGACGAGGGCGAGGAGCAGCGCCTCTTCACCCACTACAGTCTCAGCGACGTCAGCTCCGACGCGCCCGGTCTCGACACCGATTCCCGCGAGGGGCTCCCAGGGGCAGGTGACGGCGGGGACGTGAGTGCTCAGTCCGCCGGCGCTGTCGGCGGCGAGGGATACGACACCTCCGGACCCACGACGGACAATGCGATGACGCGCTCCGAGGAGCAGCTGAGCGTGGGCACCGAGTCGCGTGAGGCGGGCCGGGCGCGCCTGCGCAAGTACGTCGTCACGGAGCAGCAGAACGTTCAGGTTCCGGTCACGCACGAGGAGGTCAAGATCGAGCGCGAGCCGATCACCGACGCGAACCTCGGTGAGGCGATGGATGGTCCGGCGATCTCGGAGGAGGAGCACGAGGTCGTCCTTCACGCGGAGCAGCCCGTCGTCGACAAGCAGGCCGTCCCGGTCGAGCGAGTCCGGCTCGGCACCGAGCAGGTCACCGAGCAGGAGACCGTCAGCGAAGAGGTTCGCCAGGAGCGGATCGAGGCGGAGGGTGACGGCCTGTCCGGCGGCAACCGCAGCTGAGCAGACGACGGCGCCGCGGTTCGACGAGCTCGTCGGACCGCGGCGCTGTCACGTCACGGTGCTTTCGAGTTGCTCCTCGCGGGGGGTGGGCTGCCCGGACCGGCCGGCTCGTGCCGATTCACGCCCGTCGGTGGGTAAGCCACCTCCGTCCCATCCCGACACCGCACGCACGAGGAGCCATCATGGGAGACAGCGCCGCCACCTCCAACCAGGGCCGCCCGGCGGCCGAGCCCATCCGCGAGGAGCCGCAGGCCGGCAGTGAGGAGCCCCAGGCCGAGGGCGACGAGCTCGAGGCCCAGGCTGCGGACGACTTCTACCACGACCGGCCGGTGGCCGATTCGGCGCACGTCGCCAACGGCGGCCAGGCGTGAGCCGTTTGGTTGCGCTGCCGGGGCCGGCGGCACTGTAGGCCGCCGCCCCCGGCAGTCGGGCGGCGCTCCGGTCAGGTCAGCGGGTTGCCCCCGGTGACGCCGATCACCTCGCCCGTGATGTAGCTCGACTCCTGGGAGGCGAGGAACACGTAGGCGGGGGCGAGCTCTGCCGGCTGCCCGGCCCGCCCCATCGGCGTCTGCTCCCCGAACGAGCCCACCTTGCCCTCCGGCATCGTGGCCGGGATCAGCGGGGTCCAGATGGGACCCGGGGCGACGGAGTTCACGCGGACGCCCTGCTCGGCGAGGCCTTGCGCCAGCCCCTGGGTGAACGCCACGATGCCGGCCTTGGTGGTGGCGTAGTCAAGTAGCTGGGGGGACGGCTGGCGGGACTGGATCGAGGAGGTGTTGATGATGCTCGCGCCCGCCTCGAGGTGCGGCAGCGCGCGACGGCAGAGCCAGAACATCGCATACAGGTTCGTCTTGAGCACCCGGTCGAGCTGCTCCGTGGTGATGTCTGCGAGCCCGCCCTGCTGGGCCATCTGGTATGCCGCGTTGTTGACGAGGATGTCGATGCCCCCGAGCTGCTCGACGGCCTCGTCGATGACGCGGTTGCACTCCTGCTCCTGGGTCAGGTCGGTGAGGCAGACGACGGCGCGCCGACCGGCCTCCTCGACGAGGCGCGCGGTCTCCTTGGCGTCGTCCTCCTCGTCGGGGAGGCAGGCGATGAGCACGTCGGCGCCCTCCCGGGCGAAGGCGATGGCCACGGCGCGGCCGATGCCGGAGTCGCCGCCGGTGATGACGGCCCTGCGGTCCGTGAGGCGCCCCGAGCCGTGGTAGGACTCCTCGCCGTGGTCCGGCTCGTCGGCCATGTCCTCGGTCAGGCCGGGGTGGTCGATCGTCTCGTTCTCGGTGTCTGGCTGGTCGTACTGCTCGGTGGGGTCCTGCGGCGTGGTCTGGTCTGACATGGTGCCTCCTGGCTGTGGGCGATCGGCGCCCGGCCCCTACCCGGAGGCCCGGGTGTGAATCGCGGGGGCCGCTCAGCTGCGGCCGTGAGGAGTGACGTCCAGGGCTCCGGTGTCGATGACGTCCAGAGCCACGTCGTGCAGCTTGCGGTTGGTGTTCTGGCTCGCGATCCGTAGCAGGTCGAAGGCCTGGTCGCGGGTCAGCTTGTGCTGGGCGATGAGCACGCCGATCGCCGTCCCGATGTCGCGGTTGGAGGCCAGCGCCCGCTCGAGGTTCTCGGTGCGGTCGCGCAGCTGGGCGGCAGCAATGGCCTGTGCGGCGTGCGTCGTGAGCAGCAGGCCCTCGGCCAGGTCGCCCTCGTCGAAGGCGTCTGGCTCCTCGGCGTAGAGGTTCAGGCCGGCGATGACGCCGGCGAGATCGAGGTTCATCCGGAAGGACAGCATGCTGCGCAGTCCCACCTCCGAGGACACCCGACGGCCGTACTCGGGCCAGCGGTCGTCGTTCTCGAGGTCCTTCGGCTGGTAGAGGGTCTGGTCGACGATCGAGTCGATGCACGGCCCGGACCCGAGCTCGTACTGAATGTGGTCGGCTCGTCGAGCCACGTCGTCGGTGGATGCGGTCGTCACGAACTCGTTGTGCCGCACGGTCGTGATGCTCGCGGCACGCGCCACGGGGACCCGCTCGACGGCGAGGCGCGTCACGGCTTCGAAGGGGTTGCCCTCACGGGACTGCATCAGCTGCTGGCCCAGCCGCTGATAGTCCTCCGCCACCTGGCGCAGGTACTCGGGTACGTCCGCGTGCTTCGTGTTCTCGGTCATCTGGGGGGGCTCCCGTCGGTCTCGCGGCCCGTGAGGGAACGGCCGGAGAAGGGTCAGGGGCGGCAACTGCGGGTCGAATCGCCGTCGCATCGGTTCAGGTCGGCGGCGGCCGACCCGCCCTGTCCTTACCCAGCGACGAGTCCTGCATCCCGCAGCGGTGCGGTTGGGCGAGGCGGGTGCAGGATGAATGCTGACGACGCAGAATGTTTGGGACGGTCCAGTCCGGGGCAGCTGTCAGACATGCGAGGGCTTGCCCGGAACTCCGGCACGCCCGAGTCGAAAGTTCGGATGCGCGGACGGAGTCAGGATGGAGCCCATACCGGAGACGCACGAGACCCTGGTCGAGCTCGAGCGCTACGGGGACCTGGACATCCGCCAGGACCTCCAGCGCCTGACCGAGCACGCCCAGAAGACGGTGCCCGGCCTGGTGGGCGTGAGCCTGGCCCTCGTCACCGAGGACCTCGTGCTGACCTACGTCGCGAGCGACTACCGACTCGCTGCCCTCGACGGGGTGCAGTACGCCGACGGCGGCCCGTGCGTCGACGCGATCGCCCTCGAGCGGCCCCTGACCACCCAGACGGAGTCGCTGATGGACGAGGCCAAGTGGCACCTCTTCGCCCAGGCCAGCGCCGCGGCCGGCATCCGCAGCACGCTCTCGATGCCCTTCCGGCGGGACGGCGCGGTCACTGGCGGGGTCAACCTCTACGGCTCCGAGCCGGACACCTTCGACGGACGGGCCGAGGAGCTCGCCCTGCTCTTCGGGGCCTGGGCTCCCGGAGCCGTGAGCAACGCGGACCTGTCCTTCGCCTCGCGCCTCGAGGCGGTCAAGAGCCCGGGCCGGCTGAGGTCGCAGGCCTACGTCGACCAGGCCGTCGGGCTGCTGGTCAGCGCACGAGGAGTGGATCCCGACACGGCCGAGGAGCGGCTCACGACGGCAGCGGCACGAGCCGGCGTTGCGGTGTTCGTCCTGGCGCGCGCCTTGGTGGAGGCCTTCACGGACGCGGGGTGAGGGTGGGTGAGCCTGCCGGGGAGAACAAGTTGGGGCGCGGTGCGAGGAGCCCATCCGTGGGCCCCGGCGTAGGGTTGGATATCGGACAGGGCCGCGCAGCGGAGGGCTGACAGCGAGGATCGAAGGAGACGCCCGTGAACGGGACGAGAGTCGAGAGCTCGGTGGCGGCAGCCCTGAGGGACCTCAAGGACCTCCGCTCAGTGGCCGAGGCGTTTGCCGAGCTCGGCGCCAGACTGGCCGACGCTGACGCAGGGGACCCCTTCAAGGCGATCACCGCCGTCGCGCGCGACCAGATGCAGGGCGCGGCCGGAGCCAGCATCACCACCCGGCGTCACGACCACTTCGTGACGGTGGCCGCCACCGACGACCGAACCCGGATGGCCGACGCCCTGCAGTACGAGCTCGGGTCAGGACCCTGCCTCGACGCGATCGTGGGCGCCACCATGTATCGCCCTCGCGACCTGCGCTCCGACGACCGGTGGCCCACCTACGGCCAGCGGGTCGCGGACGAGCTGGGCTTCGACAGCATGCTGTCCTACCGGATGCTGCTGCCGGCCGACGACGCTGTGGCCGGACTCAATGTCTACGCCGACCATCCCGACGCGTTCAGCGACCGCGACGCCCTCATGGGACTGCTTCTCTCCACCCACGGTGCACAAGCGGCCGCGGTGGTGCTCTACGGGCGGCACGTCCGGCACCTGAAGAAGGCGCTGCACACCAACCGGCGCATCGGCGTGGCCATGGGCGTGCTCATGGCGACCTACAAGGTCACCGACGACCAGGCCTTCGACCTGCTTCGCATCGCGAGCCAGCACTCCAACCGCAAGCTCGCGGACATCGCCTCCGACGTCATCGACACCGGCACGCTCGAGCTGGGCCCGGACCTGCTGGCATCGGTGACCAAGAGCTCGGCCGAGGCAGCGCCGCAGGCTTTGCCCGCCCGTCCGGAGTCGACCTCGTACAGCAGAGGGGGCCCGACTCGCCCCCGCCCCGTTCCCGGGCCGAAGCGCCAGGGAGTGGGGCCATGAGCCGGCGGCCCCGGGCACGTGGAGGCCGAGCGTCCGGCGTGGGCGAGATCCCCGGGTCAACAGGCTCGTCCGGTCCACCACGGTGACGGACAAGGTCACGGTCCTCGCCCAGCTGGCCCGCACCGTCGCCGCCCAGGACCTGCACATCTCACTGCCCGAACGTCTCTGCCGAGCTGCGGTGCACATCATGGGAGCCGCAGGGGCGTCCTTGACGATCGCCTACACCACCCCGCACCGGGTCACCCTGTGCGCGACGGACGACCGCGCGAGCCGTCTCGAGGACCTCCAGGACGTCCTGGGGCAGGGACCTGGGCCCACGGCATACCTCTCCGGTCTTCAGGTCCGCTCGCAGATCGGACCTCCGAACGGCCCGGACGCGCGCCCCGTCGACGCACGGTGGCCGCAGTTCGACCTCGCTGTGCGCGAGGCCTTCACGAGCGTGCGCATGACGGCGATCGCGATCCATCCCGACGGCGAGGTGATGGGAGTGCTGACCTGTCACCAACCCGTCGAGACGCGCCCACGCCTGGACGAGCCGGTCGCACAGTTCCTTGCCGACGCCGTGGGCGTCGCCCTGCTCAAGGACCACGACGAGCTGGCCACCGACCTGACCGGACCGTGGACCAACCGCGCGCAGGTCCACCAGGCCACCGGCATGGTCACCGCCCAGCTGGGTATCCACCCCGAGGACGCCCTGGCGCTCCTGCGGGCGCACGCCTTCGCCCACAGCTGGTCGCTCGACCAGGTTGCCGGAGCAGTGGTCGGCCGGCAGCTGGACTTCACCGGGGGCCTGGGCGATGTGACCACGAGTCCGCCCCACCCCGGAGACCCTGAGACCCACGACGATGGGAGGAGCCAGCCATGAAAGTCACCCCCCTGCAGGCGATGGCCCGCGCCACCTCCACGCTGGTGGCCGAGCACGACGTCACCGACGTCCTGACCCAGCTGCTCGAGGACGCCAGCGACGCCATGGGCGCCGCGGCAGCCGGCATGCTCCTGCTCAACTCCGACGGCGCCCTCGAGGTTTTCGCCGCCACCTCCCACCGGGCCCTGGACCTGGAGATCTACGAGTCACAGGAGCGTCGGGGGCCTTGCGCCGAGGCCGCGACCACCGACTCCACCGTGGTCGCTGACCGCCCCGAGTCGGTGCGTGCGCGGTGGCCCCAGCTCGCGCCGTTGATGGCGGACGCCGGGTATCGCTCCGTCCACGCGCATCCGCTGCACTGGCACGGCCAGGTGCTCGGAGCCATCAACATCTTCCACGGCGACGACGTCAGCGGCGACAGCGTCGCAGTCGGTCAGACCTTCGCCGACGTCGCCACGCTCGTGATGCTCACGCCGACCCGTGTAAGCACCCCCGAGCTCACGGGGATCATCGAGTCCGCCCTGTCGGGGCGGACCGTCGTCGAGCAGGCCAAGGGCGTGCTGGCGCACCAGCAGGGGCTCACCATGGAGCAGGCCTACGACGAGCTGCTGAGGCGAGCCCGCGAGGGCGAGTCGACCGTCACCGAGACAGCCGATCATGTGATCCGGAGCGCCTACGGCGGCTGAGTCCCCGGGTGGTCGGGACCGCGCGATGTGTGGCCGGGCGGTCCGACCTTCGACAATCTGGTCCTCGAACGACCCCACGGTGGGACCATGGAGGAGCCCGCCGACGGTCTTCAACCAGCAGGACCGTGCGGCGCGCACCTGTCCCGCCCGTGGGCTGCGGCCTCAGCCGTGCGGGCGGCGGCTGCGCAGCGCTGCGACCACGTCGCTCTCGCGCCGCAGCAGCTCGATCAGCTCCGGGTTGAGCTCGCTGGCGCCCGGAGACTCCGGGTGCGCGAAGGTGCGCACGGCAGCGATGCGCTCCTCGAGCCGGGCAAGCTCGGCGATGAGATCTCGGACACTCGACTTCTGGTCGGCGGACGTCTGCTCGGTGGACTTCATGAGGGGTCTCCAGGTGGAACGGCCCGGGCCGGCGGCCAAACAACTGGCGCAAATGCCGGAGGGTCTGGGGCCCGCGCTGCTGGAGGCACTGACCACCATGAGCGATGTCGGGCGACCTTGTCAACAGCGACCCGGGGCCGAACCACCGGAACCGTTTGACCGTCGCCGGGCAGGGAACGTGAAGGGTGGTCCGCGGTGCACGGCCCGAGTTCTCGTGGCCCCGCCGCACGGACGGTGCGCAACCGGGGAAGGGCCCGACATGACGGTGGAACGACAACACACAGCGGTGGGTGCGGCCCTCGGCGCCGCGAACGACGATCCCGCCACGCCCACGGCAGCACTGACCTTCATCGGGACCGCGACCACCCTGCTCGAGCTCGGCTCGTTCACGCTCCTGACCGATCCGAACTTCCTGCACAGGGGGCAGCGCGCCTATCTCGGGAAGGGACTGTGGTCCCCGCGCCTGACGGAGCCCGCCTTCGACATCGCAGATCTCCCACCCTTGGACGCGGTCTTGCTCTCGCACCTGCACGGCGACCACTTCGACCGTGTCGCCAAGCGGGAGCTGGACCGGCGCGCCCCCGTGCTCACGACCCCGGCGGCGGCGCGCCGCCTCGACTCGTGGGGCTTCGAGACCGCGCCGCTGACCGACTGGCAGCAGATCGTCCTCGGCAACGAGGACGAGTCGCTGGTGGTCACGGCAGTCCCGGGCATTCACGCACGCGGCGCGATGCGAGCCCTCCTGCCGCCGGTCATGGGCTCCGTCGTCGAGCACCGGGTCGGCACGGAGGTGAAGCACCGCCTCTACATCAGCGGTGACACCCTCACGGGCGACCACCTCAACGAGGTGAGGCTTCGCTTCCCCGAGATCGACACGGCGGTGGTCCACCTGGGTGGCACCCGGATCCTGCTTCACACCGTGACGATGGACGCCGAGCAGGGCGTCGACTTCCTCGACCGCGTCCAGCCGGCCCAGGTGGTGCCGGTGCACTTCTCGGACTACGGCGTGTTCCGTTCTCCGCTGGCCGATTTCGTCGTCAAGGCTCGCCGGGCCGGTCACGCCAACATCCGCGTCGTCAAGCCCGGCGACCGGGCCGAGCTGAGGGCAAGGCCGGTGCCGTAGGGCTGCGCCCGTCCCTGCTCGGTGGGACGTCCCCACGATCGATACCGTCGTCCTCGACGTTGACGGAGCTCTCGTCGACAGCACCTACCACCACACGCCGGCGTGTGCGCTGGGGCCGACTGAGCGCCTGGGACGACAGCACGGAGCTCCCGGTCCGAACTGGGCCGGGGGCTCCGTCCGTGGGGCCGACCTCAGGGCGTGAGGACGACCTTCTCGCACCGGTCCTGCTTGTCCTTGAAGAGCTCGTACGCGCGAGGCGCCTCCTCGAGCGTCATCCGGTGGGTGATGATCCGGGTGGGGTCGACCTCACCTGCCTCGATGCGCTGCAGCAGCGGTTGGAGGTAGCGGTGGACGTGGGCCTGGCCGGTGCGCAGGGTGAGTGACCGGTTCATCCAGGCGCCGGCAGGGAACTTGTCGACAAAGCCGCCGTAGACACCGATGACGGAGACGATGCCGCCGCTGCGACACGCGAGGATGGCCTGGCGAAGGGCGTGCGGACGGTCGCTCTCGAGACGCACCGCCTGCTTGGCGCGGTCGTACGCGTGCAGGTGCGCACTGCCGTGGGTGGCCTCCAGGCCGACGGCGTCGATGCACTTGTCGGGTCCGCGCCCGGCGGTCAGCTCCTGCAGGCGGGGGCGCACGTCTACCTCGTCGAAGTTGATCGTCGTGTGCCCGGCGGCGGCCGCCATCTCGAGGCGGTAGGGCTCCCTGTCGATGGCGACGACCTCGGCCGCCCCCAGCAGGCGCGCGCTGTCCATCGCCAGCTGCCCGACCGGTCCGGCGCCCCACACGGCGACGACGTCGCTGGGCCGGATGTCGCACATCTCCGCGCCCATGTAGCCGGTCGGCAGGATGTCGGAGAGGAAGAGCACCTGCTCGTCCGTCAGGTCCGAGGTGATCTTGATCGGGCCCACGTCCGCGAAGGGCACTCGCACGTACTCCGCCTGCCCACCGGCATACCCTCCGGTCAGGTGCGAATAGCCGAAGATGCCGGCCACGGGATGGCCGAACATCTTCTCCGCGATCTCGGCGTTGGGGTTGCTGTTCTCGCAGCAGGAGTAGAGCTCGCGGGCGCACGCCGCGCAGTTGCCGCAGGCGATGGGGAAGGGCACGACGACCCGGTCGCCGACCGCCAGCGACCCCGGGGGGATGCCCGGGCCGACCTCCACGACCTCACCCATGAACTCGTGGCCCAGCACGTCACCGTTCTCCATCGACGGGACGTAGCCGTCGACCAGGTGAAGGTCCGACCCGCAGATGGCGGTCGAGGTGACGCGCACGATCGCGTCCCGCGGGCTCAGGATCGACGGGTCAGGGACGTCGCGCACCTCGACGGTGTTGCGTCCTGCCCAGCACACGGCCCTCATGATGCGAGCACCTCGTCCCGCTCCTCGGCGGTCAGGGGCTGTGCCGGCCGCTGCGGGAACTCCTTGCGTGCCCGTTTGCCGTAGGGGGCGCCGTCCGAGCGGACGATGTCGCCGGTCTCGACCACCTGCTTGAAGCGGCGGAGGTCGTCGTTCAGCTGCTGGTTCGGCTCCTCGCCGAAGTACGTTGCGGCGGCCTTGCCCACGGCGCCGCCGGGCAGGTCGTAGGTGATCAGCACGTGCACCTCGGTGCTCTCGCCGTCGGGGGCGACGCCGAACCAGACCTTGCCCGCGTTGGGCACCTGGGTCGAGCCGACGGAGCTCCAGCCGATCCTCTCGCCGGGCACGTCCTCCGTCGTCTCGGCATCCCACTCGACGGTCCGCCCGAAGGGTGCGGTCGCCGTCCAGCGCGAGCTCCGCTCGCCCGTGACGACGACCTGCTCGAGGTGGGCCATGACCGTGGGCAGGTTGCTGAAGTCATGCCAGAAGTCGTAGATGCGCCCGGCGTCCGCGCGGATGGTCGTGCTTGCGAGCAGCTCCATGTGGTCCTCCTTCGGGGGTGGCTGGCGAGGCCTCGACCGCCATCGCTGCTTCCTCTACCCAGCCCGCGGCCCGTCACTCTCCCGTAGGTGCGGCCCGTGCGACTCCGCAGGGCAGATTTGGCCCAGCGGTCACCGGGTAGAGGAGTGCTGAGCCGACTAGGGAGGTCCTCATGTGGTTCGACCAGACGGTCGACCTGGTGCGCCAGGGCTACGTCTTCACCGCTCGTGCCCGTCGACAGCGTGACGCCGCTGAAGCAGCCGTCCGCCCCCGGTATGCCGCCAAGGTGCGCCTGCTCGGCCGGCCCGCGACGGTCGTCGGCGGGTCCGAGGGCGTGGAGCTGTTCTACGACTCCTCACGGATGCGTCGGGAGGGGGCGATGCCGCAGGCGATCGCCCGTCCGCTCTTCGGTCGCGGCGCCGTGCACGGCCTGGACGGCGAGGAGCACCGCAACCGCAAGGACCTGTTCGTCGACGCCTTGATGGACCCCGCCCGGCTGACGTCGCTGCTCGAGCTTGCGGACGACCTGCTCGTCGACGCGCTGCAGTCGTGGCGCCAGCGCGGTGGTGGCGTGGTCTTTCCCACGACGACCGAGGTGTACGGTCGCGCGGTCATCCGCTGGGCCGGCATCGAGGCCACCCCCGACGTCGAGGCCCGGCGCGCCGAGGACCTCGCGCTCATCGTCGACGGCTTCGCCACACCCGGTATGCCGTATGTCGGGGCCTGGCGTCGTCGGATCGTCTGCGACCGGTGGGCGTCGCGTCTGGTGGAGGAGACGAGGGCCGGGCGTCGCACCCCGCCGGAGGACTCCGTGCTGGCCCGGGTGGCGGCGCACCGGGGACCGGACGGCGAGCTGCTCGACGCCCATACCGCAGGGGTGGAGCTGCTCAACGTGCTGCGTCCGACGGTGGCAGTCGCCCGCTTCGCCGCCTTCGGCGCCCTGGCCCTGGCCGACTCCCCGCAGTGGCGCCGGCGGCTGGCCGAGGAGGTCGCCGAGCGGGGGAGCGCGATCAACGGTCCGCTGGCCACCGCCTTCGCCCACGAGGTGCGGCGCGTCTACCCCTTCGTCCCGGCGCTCGCGGCGGTGGCGACCACCGATACGGAGTTCGAGCAGTGCCCCATCTCGGCCGGGCAGCGGGTGGTGCTCGACATCATGGCCACGAACCACGACCCCCAGGAGTGGGACCGGCCCAACGCCTTCGACCCTGAGCGCTTCCTCGGGACCGGGGCGGAGTGGAGCCCGCCGTTCGTCCCGCACGGAGGGGGCCGGCCCGAAGAAGGCCACCGCTGTCCCGGGGAGCTGGTCGCGAACGGGCTGCTGGCGCTGACGTGCGCCCGTCTCGCGCAGTTCGAGGGCCACCTCGCGCACGGTCAGGACCTGGGGTGGTCGTGGGGGCGGGTGCCTGCCCTGCCCCGGTCGGGCGTCGTCATCGCCATCGACGACCCCGACGACGCCGACGACGCCAACGCCGGCGACGCCGGTGACGCCGGTGAGTCCGGCGGCTCGCGCGAGTCCGGGGCCTAGCCGCGGCTCAGCCGCGGTCGCGGAGCAGTCCGCGCAGCCGGTGGTTCTCGTCCTGCAAATCGAGTAGCAGGCGGACGCCGGTGAGGTTGACCCCCCGCGCGATGAGTTCGGCGATCCGGCGCAGCCGCGTCAGGTCGTTGGGGCTGTAGCGCCGGGTGCCTCCGCTCGTGCGGTCAGGCGTGAGCAGCCCCCGTGACTCGTAGAGACGCAGGCTCTGAGCTTCCATGCCGACGAGCTCCGCGGCGATGGTGATGCCGTAGAGGCCTCGGTCTGCATCGGGGTGCCGCTCGTCGGTCATGTCGCTCGGTCCTCTCGGTCGCGGTGGACCTCTTGCACGACACTTTCATGAGTGCTACAAAAAATCTATAGCGCATGCCACAGATCGTGAGGTGCGGTCGTGGCCACCGTGGAGCATCCAGAAACGCGATGGAGGTGAAGACGATGCTGATGCGCACCGACCCCTTCCGTGAGCTCGACCGAGTCGCCCAGCTGGCTCTGGGGGCGAACGGCACCCTAGCCCGGCCGTCGGCCATGCCGATGGACGCCTGGCGGGAAGGGGACACGTTCCACGTCGAGCTCGACCTTCCGGGGGTGGACCCGTCCACCATCGACCTGGACGTCGAGCGGAACGTCGTCACGGTCAAGGCCGAACGCCCGACCCGGGCGAGCGATGCCGACCTCATCGCTGCCGAGCGGCCCAGAGGAGTCTTCAGCCGCCAGCTCGTGCTGGGGGAGAGCCTCGACACTGAACGGATCCAGGCGAGCTACGACTTCGGTGTGCTCTCGCTGACGATCCCGGTCGCCGACAAGGCGAAGCCGCGCAAGATCGAGATCTCGCACCATAAGCAGAACCGGCAGGCCATCACCGCCTGACGCAGGAGTCGACCGTGGACACTCCGGTCCCCGCACCCGACGAGCTGGCCATCGACCTCGACAGCCAGTTCCTCGAGCTGGTGTGCACCGACCCGGAGCTGCTCGACGCAGAGTTCGAGGCCATCATCGCGGCCGGCTGGCCGCCATCGGCGCCGCCAGCAGCGACCGGCCCAGCCGGCCGGAGCCGGTCGCTGACCGGCCAGGGTCGGCGGACACCGGCGAGGCTTCACGAGCAGTCACCGAGGTCGCACGCGCCCCGTCGGGAGCGCTCGCCTCCGAGCCCGACCCGACCTCGTCCTGCTGAGCGAAAGGAGGACAGCCGCAGCAGAATCGTTGTCGCAGGAACTGTCGTCATCGACTCCCCGGGTCGCTGGGGTCACCCGGGGAGTCCCCATGTTCCTCAGCTCGAGTGGCTGCAGCGAGGGCAGGTGCAGTTCTCGCAGCTGCATGCCTCACAGGTGCACCCACTCGGGCAGCTGGCGCAGTCGCAGGGTGCGCCGGCTGCCGCCCCGACCGGGATGGGTGGGAGGTGTCCGCTCATGTCGTGCTCCTTGTCGATGGCCGACACCGCACGAAGCCTCACGGTGCCATCCGTGCGCTTACCCAGACCCGCCCCAGAGCCCTTGGGACTCACGGCTGGTATGCCGGGTAAGGGGTGTCCGTGCTCACCGAGGACCCCACCACCCACGTCGACGCCACCACGCGCCTGTGCACCGCGACCGCCGGCGACGCGCTCGAGGACATCTCGCCCCGGGCACTGGTCGCATGAGTGCACAACCAGACGGCTACCCGGACGTTGGAACCCGCGTCGTCGTACGCCCCATCGGCAACCCGCTGCCTCTCGGCTTCCTCGCGCTCATGGTGGCCACGACCGCCCTCGCGATGCTGCAGATCGGCGTCCTCGAGGCCACCCAGGGGCGAGTGGTGGCAACAGGCATTCTCGGACTGACCGTGCCCCTGCAGCTGATCGCCTGCGTCCTCGGCTTCCTCGCCCGCGATCCCGTCGCCGGCACGGGCATGGGAGTGCTGGCCGGCACGTGGGCGGCGGTCGGCTTCGCCATGCTCGGCTCGCCGCCGGCCTCGACGTCCCCGGGGCTCGGCGTGCTGCTCCTCTGCTCCGCCGTCGCGATGCTCGTGCCCACCGTCGCTGCCACCGGCAAGCTCGCCGGCATGGCCGTCATGGGCCTCAGCGCCATCCGGTTCGCCGTGACCGGCATCGGCCAGCTCACCGGCTCCTCCGGCTGGCTCTCCGCGGCGGGCTGGACCGGGGTCGTGCTCGGGTTCCTGGCTGCGTATGCCGCCCTCGCGTTCGAGCTGGAGGACGTACGGCACGCGACGGTGCTGCCCGTGGGTCGACGAGGAGCGGGAGCCGACACCATGACCGGCTCACCCCGCGTCGAGCTCGAGTCACTCGTCCACGAGGCGGGCGTCCGCAAACAGCTGTAGGCGGCGGGCAACCGGCCGACAGACGGCCGGCGGGGGCTCAGGGGGAGTCGCTGCCCTCGGCCGGTCCCGTGGGGATGCTTGCCGTGCCGACCTTCTCGCCGATGGCGAGGTGACCGCCGAGGTAGGCCGAGAGCCCGTTGACGGTCAGCCCCGCAAGGCCCAACGCCACTCCGACGCGGTGCCGCTGTGGTCGCACCGCCCAGGACGCCGCATACAGCCCCAGGGACGCCACGTTGAGTGCGGCATGGGTCGCCGCGACCCGGCGCGGGCGCTGCGACAGGGAGGCGAACTCGGCCAGGCCAGTGAGCGCGGCGGCGGGCGCCGAGGCGATCCCGGCGCCGACGAGGCGCCGGGACGCATCCTGGGAGCCTGCGCCGCCCACCAGGTCGAGCAGCGCGGAGGAGGCAAAGAAACCGATGGGCAGGTCCGTCAGGAACGGGTGCGCCGCGTGGCCCATGATCTCGCCGGTGACGACGCGCCTCCAGAGCCCGCTTCCGCGTGCCGCGCGTGCGGCGGGGTCGAGGCTGCTCGCTGCGCCGTCCAGACCGGACCGGTCCTCCACGAGGCGCTCGAGGAGACGGACGGCCGTGCTGGGCCCGGACGGATCGCTGAGCTCGTTGGGTTCCATGGCCAACAGGTACCCGCTGCTGCTGTGTTGACTCCGCCCGGGTGGTTGGGCGAGTCAGGAGATGACGGCGTCGATCGCCTTCTTCATGGAGCTCGGCTGCTCCGGGCGGCGGGGCGAGCGCTCCCGGGCCTGGAGCAGCTCCTCGCCGAGCTCCTGCAGCTGCTTGCGCCCGAGGCCCTCACGGACCTTCGGGAACCAGTCCTGCTCCTCCTCCTCCATGTGGTGCTCGACGTTCTCGATGAGCACGGTCGTCTTGGCGTCGAACCGCTCGTCGGTGGCGTCCATCATGGCGAGCTCGAGGCACAGCACGTCGGCCACGTGGTGCTCCTCGTAGGACTCGAGCACGTCGTCCTCGAGGTCCGGCAGCAGCTCCCGGACGCGGGGGTACATCACCTCGTTCTCGATGTACGTGTGGACGGTGAGCAGCTCGAGGATCGTGTCGACGATGCCCTGCTTCTGCACCGGGCTCTGGCCGGGCTTGCGGAAGGCACGGAACTGCTTGCGGACCTCCTGGTGGTCCTCCTTGAGCAGGACGATGGCGTCCTTCGACATGGCACTCCCTTCCTGGGGACGTGTAGGGCTGGAGACGTCGGTCGACCGGTCGGCGGCGACGGGTCGCGTCACTCGTACCCAGCCGGGCCGCGGCGGTCATCGGCGCGGCCGCTGCGGGCGCCGTTGACGCCCGGGCCTTCTGGGTACGGGCGGGGTCCCACCGCCTGGAAGGACCGACGATGAGCGACACCAGCGCGCACCCTGCCGCGACCGGGAGCACCGAGAGCACCGAGAACATCGAGAGGATCACGAGCGCGGAAGCCGACAGCAGGCCGCCCCTGGCCGTCGTGACCGGGGCCTCCAGCGGGATCGGGCTGCACATCGCCGCCGAGCTCGCCCGCCGCGGGCACGACCTCGTGGTCTGCGCCGAGGACGAGGGCCTCGACGACGCGATGGCCACGCTGGCCGAGGCGGGGCGACACGTCGTGGTCCAGGTGCGCGCCGACCTGGCGACCGCGGAGGGCGTCGAGCAGCTCGTCACCGAGGTCCAGGCCCTCGGCAAGCCGATCGACGTGCTCGTGCTCAACGCGGGGGTGGCCGTGTCCGGCCCGTTCGTCGACACCCCGCTCGAGGACGACCTGCGACTCGTCGCCCTCAACGTGACGTCAGTGGTCCACGCGGCCAAGCGGCTGCTGCCCGACATGGTCCGAAGGGGTCAGGGAGCGGTGCTCGTCACCTCGTCCATCGCCGCCACCATGCCGGGACCGTGGTACGCGACGTATGCCGCATCCAAGGCGTTCCTGCTGTCGTTCGCCCAGGCGGTCAGGTACGAGCTGGACGACACCGGGGTCACCGTGACCGCCCTCATGCCCGGGCCCACCGACACCGACTTCTTCTCGCGCGCCGGCATGGAGGACACCGTCGTCGACGACATGCACAAGGACGACCCGGCAGACGTCGCCCGCGACGGTGTCGAGGCGATGCTGCGCGGCGACGACCACGTGGTCGCGCACTCGTGGCGCAACAAGGTCCAGGCAGGCCTGCTCAAGGGGATGCCCGAGAAGGTCAAGGCCGCCACGCACGCCCAGATGAGCAAGGAGAAGGACCCTGAGCGGGACCCAGCCGACCAGCAGCAGTAGGGACACGCTGCAGCGCCTGGCGCGCGAGACGTTCGGCTGGCAGGAGCTTCACGCGTACCAGCTGGAGGCGATGGAGCACCTTCTCGGCGGGCACGACGTGCTGGCCGTGCTGCCCACCGGCGCAGGGAAGTCGGCCATCTACCAGGTGCCGGCGCTGGTGGTCGACGGGCCGGCACTCGTCGTCTCGCCGCTGCTCGCCCTGCAGCAGGACCAGGTCGAGGCGCTGCAGGAGGCGGGGGCCCCGCCCGCGGTGGTCGTCAACTCGACGCAGTCGCCCGGGGAGCGGGAGCAGGCCTGGGACGCGGTCGAGGACGGCCAGGCGCGCTACGTCTTCCTGGCGCCGGAGCAGCTCGCCCACGACGACGTCGTCGAACGGCTCCGGTCGGTGGGGATCGGCCTGTTCGTCATCGACGAGGCGCACTGCGTGTCGTCCTGGGGACACGACTTCCGGCCCGACTACCTGCGACTGTCGCCCGTGCTCGAGCGGCTCGGGCACCCGCCTGTCGTGGCGCTCACGGCCACCGCGGCCCCGCCGGTGCGTGACGACATCGTCGCCCGCCTGGGGCTGCGTGACGTCAAGGAGATCCTGACGAGCTTCGACCGACCCAACCTCAGCCTCGCGGTCACGAGGACCGCCGATGCGGACTCCCGCCGCCAGGCTGTCGTCTCCCGCGTCACCGACCTGCTCGCCGAAGCAGCGTCGGCAGGAGCAGGCGGGGCGGGTCTGGTCTACACCTCGAGCCGCGCTGAGGCCGACCGGATCGCGGGCGAGCTCGCCGATCGCGAAGTCTCCTGCATGGCCTACCACGCGGGGCTGCGCGCCGATCGCCGGGACGCCGTGCACCGGGCCTTCCGTGACGGCGACGTCGACGTGGTGGTCGCCACCTCGGCGTTCGGTATGGGGATCGACAAACCGGACATCCGCTTCGTGGTCCATGCGGCCACCCCGGACTCGATCGACTCGTACTACCAGCAGATCGGGCGCGCCGGGCGCGACGGCCTGCCCGCCGTCACGGAGCTCTTCCACCGCACGGAGGACCTGCACCTGCAGACCTTCCTCACGGCGGTGCGAGCCCCCGAAGAGGTGCTGCGTGAGGTGTCACGGACGTTGCGCCGGTCGGCCCGGTCGGTGCGCGTCTCCGAGCTGGTGGACTCCGTCGACGCCTCGCGCGCCAGCTGCACCCGCGCGCTCAACCTCCTCGAGCAGGTGGGGGCGGTACGGACCTCCGCCCGGGGCAGGGTCGAACACATCAAGGACGTCGACACCGAGGACGCCGTCACCGAGGCCGTGCGACGGGCGGAGGCGCACCAGCAGCTGATCCGCTCTCGAGTGGAGATGGTGGGCGGCTACGCCGACACCACCGGCTGCCGGCGCCAGTTCCTGCTCGGCTACTTCGGGGAGCACCTCGGGCAGCCGTGCGGCAACTGCGACACGTGCGAGGCGGGCACCGCGCACAGCCGTCCCCTGCAGGGCGGGGCCTTCAGCCTCAACGACGCGGTCAGCCACGAGCAGTGGGGCGACGGGGTCGTCATGGCAGTCGAGGAGGACCGGCTGACGGTGCTGTTCGACGAGGTCGGCTACCGCACCCTGTCGATCGAGGCCGTCGAGGACAACGACCTGCTGCACCCGGCGCCCGCGCCGTGACGGGCCGCGGTGACGCCGGGGCCCAGGAGGCCCCTCAGGCCTGACGCCAGCTCGGGTCGGCCGTGTCGTGCCCGTGGGCGGCCATGAGCATCAGGCCGCCGTCGACGGCATACGAGGCGCCGGTGACGTACGACGCCCGCGGTGAGGCGAGGAAGCCGATGACAGAGGCCACCTCGTTGACGTGCCCCGGCCGGCCGAGCGGGTTGCCGGGGCGGTCGGTGCCGTATGCGTCCTGCTCGGCCATGCCGGTCATCTCCGTCGCGATCTCGCCCGGTGCGACGGCGTTGACGGTGATGCCGTGCTCGCCGAGCTCGAGGGCCAGCACCTGCGTCAGCATGCCGAGGCCGGCCTTGGCGGAGCAGTAGGCCGCCGACCCGACCCGGGGGACGTGCTCGTGCACGCTGGTGACGTTGATGATGCGCCCACCCTGCCCGCCGGCCACCATCCGGCGCGCGGCGGCACGGGCGCTGAGGAAGGGCCCGGTGAGATCCGTCGCGAGCACCTCGTTCCACGTCGCGAGGTCGAGCTCGAGAGCCGGCGTGGAGTGCCCGGTCCCGGCCACGTTGACCAGGACGCCGATGCCGCCCAGCTCGTCCGCGAGCCGGTCGACGGTCTCGCCCGCCGCCGAGGAGCTCGCCTCGAACGGCTCGACGGCACAACGCTGCCCGCGTTCCTGGACCTCTGCTGCCGTGCGCCGGGCGCCCTCCTCGTCCTCGTGGACCGTGAGCCCGATGTCGAAGCCCTCCGATGCGAGCAGCAGGGCGGTCGCCCGACCGATGCCGGAGTCGGCTCCGGTGACGACGGCGATGCGGGGGAGTGTTCCGGACATGGTCAGGTCTCCTTCGTCGAGGTGTGACCGGCCTTTACCCGATCCGCGGCCGGTGGACCTGTCGCAGATGGGTAACCCGAGAGCACGCACGCAGTCCTGGAGGTGGACATGAGGATCGTCGTCACCGGCGCCACGGGAAACATCGGCAGCGCCGTCCTGAGAGCGGCCGAGGGCAGGGGTCACCAGGTCCACGGGACCGCCCGACGGCCCCCGACCGCGCCCACACCGGGCGTCTCGTGGAGCAGCCTCGACCTGTCCGACGGCGCCTGCGTGCCCGAGCTGCGCCGCCTCGTCGGTGAGGCAGACGCCGTGGTGAACCTCGCCTGGGCGTTCCAGCCGATGCGCAGGAGCGACTACCTGCACCGGGCCTCGGTGGGGATCCTGGACCGGGTCGCCTCGGCCGTGCTGGCGACGGACGACACCCGGCTGGTGCACCTGTCCTCCGTCGCGGCCTACTCCCCGCGACGGTCGAGCACCCTGGTGCGTGAGGACTGGGCGCGCGAGGGCATACCCGGAGCGACCTACAGCCAGCTGAAGGTCGAGGCCGAGCGACTGCTCGCGACAGCGGCCTGGGCGGCACGCGCCCGGGACCGGGTGAGCGTGGTGCGCCCGTGTCTCGTCGGGCAGTTTCGGGCAGCCGGACCCATGCTCCGGTGCGGCACGCCGTCGCTCCTGCCCGGGCGCGCGCTGGACCTGCTGCGCCTCGTGCCCGTCGACGAGCGCTTCGGCATCCAGCTGGTGCACGCGGACGACGTGGCCGACGTCGTGCTCCGTGTCCTGGAACGACGCGCGGCCGGGGCATTCAACGTCGCGGCCGAGCCGGTACTGGGTTCCGACGACATCGCAAAGGCCTTGCACGCCAAACAGGTTCGCGTGCCACGGGAGCTGACGCGTGCCGCCGTCGCGGCCGCCTGGCGCGCCCACCTCAGCCCGCTTGACCCGGGCTGGGTCGACATGGCACTGCAGGCCCCCTGGGTGGACACCAGCCGAGCCAGGGAGCTGCTCGGCTGGCATCCGCGGCGGGACGCGCACGAGGTGCTGCACGAGCTGCTCGCCGGCATGACCGTGGGTGCCGGGACCGACACCGCGGCGCTGCGTCCGCGGCGGGTCCTCGACGGCATACGACGTGCGGTCATGGGCGGCAGCGTGGCCAGGCGGCGGCTCACCTGACCGGCTCGCCAGCAGGCCTGGCGCACACGTCGTTTCGGCGGCACGTCGGAGGGAACGTGTCGGCTGTGACCACGGCAGAACTTCGACCCGGCCTGATCGACGTCGAGGTGGTGATCCCGCTCAAGTGGTCCGGCGGCCCGGCGGAGGTCTACCAGGTCGAGGAGATGACCGCCTACCTCGCGGGGCTGCGCAGGACCGTCGCCGGCATCACCGTCGTGGACGGGAGCCCGGAGCCCGTTCGGCGAGAACACGAGCGGGCCTGGGGCAACTTCGTACGGATGCTGGTACCGCGCGACGAGGTGCTCGCGCCGCCGGCGGGCGAGGAGCCGACCCATGAGGGGACCGCCACGTCGGACCGGTGGCTCAACGGCAAGGTCGTAGGGGCAGTGACCGGCATCCATGCCTCACGCCACGACAAGGTCGTGCTGGCCGACGACGACGTCCGGCACACGCCCGACTCCCTGGAGCGCCTCGTGGCGGCCCTCGACGGGGCGGACCTCGTGCGACCGGTCAACGTCTTCGACGCGTGGCCCTGGCAGGCCCGCTGGGACGGGGCTCGCACGCTGCTCAACGTCGCCCTGGCGACGGACTGGCCGGGCACCTTCGCACTGCGTCGGGCCACCGTCATCGCCTGCGGCGGCTGGAGCGCTGATGTGCTCTTCGAGAACCTCGAGCTCTGGCGGACCGTCGAGGCTGCCGGTGGCCGGACCCTCGCCCTGGACGACGTCACGGTGTGGCGCAGGCCGCCGAGCGTCGAGCAGTTCTGGTCCCAGCGGGTCCGGCAGGCGTACGACGACCTCGCCCAGCCGGCAAGGCTGCTCGCGGAGCTCGCCATCCTCCCCGCCGTCGCAGTGGTGGGCAGTCGCGACCCTCGAGGACTCGCGGCGCTCGGGGCCGCGGTCGTCCTCCTCGCGGCGCGCGGACGACGCCGCGTGGGGGCCGGGCGGGTGCCCCCGACCGTCCCTCTCTGGGCACCGGTGTGGGTGCTCGAACGAGGGGTGTGCGTGTGGCTCGCTGTGGCGAACCGTCTCGCCGGGGGAGTGCGCTACCACGACCGGCGCCTTCGCCTAGCCGCGCACTCGGCAGCGGCGCTGCGGCGCACGCTCGCCACGCGGTGACCAGCGCTGCACGGCTTTCCGGACAGAGGTGATCCGGGCGTCATACCCGATGTGGACGGCTTCCACCCATACCGCTCGAACGTGCTTGGAGCGCGGGCGCGGTGGGTACCGGGACTACCAGCAACACCTGCTCGGACGGGGAGCTCGAGAACGGGGCTCGCCCGGCCTGCAACCACGGAAGGGAACCAGACCATGACCGAAGGACCGTACGAGACGACCGTGCCGGACGACCTGACCGTCGGCACCACGTCGCCCGCGACCGAGCCCGGCGGCTCGCCAGCCGGTTCGACGTTCCAGACACAGGGGACGAGCGAAGGTGGGGGCAGCGGCGTGGGCGCCACGGTGGGCACGGAGGCCAAGTCGGTGGCGTCCGATGCCGCCGACAGCGGGCGCCAGGTGGCCGGAACCGCCGCCTCCGGCGCCAAGGACGTCGTGTCCGAGGCCTCGACGCAACTGCGCCAGCTCTTCGGGCAGCTGCGCGGGGAGCTCGACGACCAGGCGTCGTCACAGGGCCAGCGCGCCGCGAGCGGACTCCGCTCGCTGGCCGACGACCTGCGCCAGATGGCATCCAGCTCGGAGCAGCAGGGCGTCGCCAGTGACCTGGCAGGCCAGGCGGCCGACCGGGTCGGCTCCGCCGCGAGCTGGATCGAGAACCGCCAGCCCGGCGACATGCTCGAGGAGCTGCGGTCGCTCGCGCGCCGCAGGCCCGGGGCCTTCCTGCTCGGTGCTGCGGCGATCGGCGTCCTCGGCGGGCGCTTGACGCGCGGACTGGGTGGCGGCTCGGGCGGCTCCGGCAGCTCGAGCGCCTCCGGCGGGTCGACCGGCGGGCAGGCGTCTGCCGGCACCGGCGGCTACCACGATGTCGGCACGGCGGGGACCGGGCTGCCCACAGCCGCAGCGGTTTCACCCGCAGTGTCCCCCGTGCGCAGCGAGCCCTACACGGTGGGCGTGCGCGACAGCGACACCCACGGGGTGACCTCGATGACCGGTGGGGTGGTCGACGAGACGATCGACGAGGGCTTCACCGAAGGCCAGGGCGGGGTGCGCTGATGAGCACCTGGCCAGAAGGCGGGACCGGCCGCGACGTGCCGGGCGGGTCCACCGCCATGGGCGCCGGCTCAGCGGGTCCGTATGCCGGCGCCGACCCCGCCGTCACCGGCACGCCCGCGCAGGGCGCGGAGACGGCGTACGGCGCCGACACGGCATACGGCACCGAGTACGCCGCGTCCTACGCGGACAGCGGCTTGGGCGAGACCTCGCACGAGAGGGCCGAGAACGCGTCCATCGGCGAGCTCATCAAGGACATCAGCCAGGATCTCAGCACCCTGCTCCGGCAGGAGGTCGAGCTGGCCAAGGCCGAGGCCCGCCAGTCCGCGACGCGGGCCGGCAAGGCCGCCGGAGAGTTCGGAGGCGCCGCCCTCGCGGGCTGGATGGCGTTGCTGTTCCTCTCGATCGCGGTGTGGGAGTGGCTCTCCAGCGCTCTCGACAGCCGAGGGTGGGCCGCCGTCATCGTCATGGTCGTGTGGGCGATCATCGCCGCCGTCCTGGCCGCCCGCGGCCGCCGCGACATGAAAGAGATCCAGGGACTGCCGCGCACGACGGAGACCGCCAAGCGGGTCCCGGATGCGCTCAAGGGAAACGAGGAGACGCGATGACCACGAACTATCCGACCAGCAACGACCCCATGGCGGGGTACCCGACCACGACGCCGGGGACCGTCGGACAGTCCACCACCACGGGACCGTCGACGAACGACCCGGAGGCCATCCGGGCCGACATCGAGCGCACCCGCGAGGACCTGAGCCGTAACGTCAACGCGCTCGGTGAGTCGGTCAGCCCCAGCCACGTGGCGCACCGGCAGGCCGACAAGGTCAAGGGCCGGGCGGCCGCGCTGCGCGACCGTGTCATGGGCACCGCGTCCGACGCGGGTGACCGCACCTCGGACGTGGCCCACAGCGTGGGCGACCGCACCTCCGACATGGCCCACAGCGTGCAGGGCAGCGTCGGCGACGCCGCCTCGCAGGCGGGCCAGACCGTCCAGCAGGCTGGTCAGACCGTCCAGCGAAAGGCGCAGGGCAACCCCCTGGCCGCTGGCCTCATCGCTCTGGGAGCGGGGTGGCTGGTCGGATCGCTGCTGCCCGCCTCGCAGAAGGAGCGCGACCTGTCCCAGACCCTCAAGGACAAGGCGGAGCCCGTCGTCCAGCAGGCACAGGGCGTCGTCAAGGACGCCGCCAGCGAGTCGGCCGAGCACCTCAAGGAGCCGGCCCAGGAGGCCGTCCAGTCGGTCAAGGAGACCGCGACGTCGGCCGCCGACGACGTCAAGCAGCAGGGTCAGCAAGCCGTGAGCGACGTGCGTGACAGCGCGACGGACTCGGCCGACACCGTCAAGAGCCAGTCGCAGGGCTGACCCGCCCGTCCGGCGGCACGCCGACGCGGAGGGTCGAGCGACACCGTTGCTCGACCCCCCGCAGCCGGCCGGCGCCGGTCGACCATCGCAACAGAGAGGCAACTCACATGGCAAGCAACACCTCGCACACCGACGGACGTACGCGCACCGCGCTTCAGAAGGCCGCCATGGTCGTCGGGATCGTGTTCCTGCTCGTCGGCGTCGCGGGCTTCATCCCCGGCGTGACGTCCAACTTCAGTGACCTGACCTTCGCCGGCCACCACTCCGACGCCAAGCTGCTCGGCATCTTCCAGGTGTCGATCCTGCACAACATCGTCCACCTGCTCTTCGGCGTCGCCGGTATGGCGGCCGCCCGCAGCTGGAACGCCTCCCGCAGCTACCTCATCGGCGGCGGGGTCATCTACCTCGTCCTGTGGCTCTACGGCCTCGTCATCGACAAGGACTCCAGCGCCAACTTCGTCCCGGTCAACACCGCGGACAACTGGCTGCACTTCCTGCTCGGCCTCGGCATGATCGGGCTCGGTGTCATTCTCGGGCGCCGCGTTGCCGACAACGTCGTCGGGCACGACGCCAACGTCGCCGGGCGCCGCGGCACCCACTGATCCCCACGCCAAACGGTGCGACACCGCACCGGACAGCCGTGAAGGCCCCGACCGCCCAGCGGTCGGGGCCTTCGACGTCGGATCCCGTGGCCGGGAGAGGCGTGAACCCTCAGCCCTGCCGGGCGGTGGTGGCCAGGCCCTCGAGGAAGTAGCGCTGGGCAAAGGCGAAGACGACGATCATCGGCACCGTGGCGACCAGGGTCGCGGCCATCGCGATCTCCCAGTGGTACTCGCCGGAGAGGGCGAAGCCGTCGACGATCTGCTTGAGCCCGCGGGGCATCGTGAAGTACTCCTCGGTCTGCAGGTAGATGAGCGGCTTGAGCAGGTCGGACCAGCTCGCCTGCAGCTCGAAGATGAAGACGATGATGAGCGCCGGCCGGCAGAGCGGCAGCGCGATCCGCCGGAACATCCCGAGGTGGCTGCAGCCATCGATGCGGGCCGCCTCGAAGAGCTCACGCGGGATGCCGAGGAAGAACTGGCGCATCAGGAAGATGTAGAACGCCGAGCCGAAGAGGTTGTTGGCCCACAGCGGCACCTGGGTGTCGATGAGGCCCAGCTGGTGCCAGATCAGGTAGACCGGGATCATCGTGACCGCCCCCGGAAGCATCATCGTGGCGAGCACGAGGCCGAAGAGCGGACCGCGCAGGCGGAAACGGAAGTAGGCGAAGCCAAAGGCGACCAGGGCGCTCGAGAACGTGACGGCGAGGGCCGCCATCAGCGAGACGACGCCGGAGTTCATCAGCCATCGCAGCACCGGCCCGGCGTTCCAGACCTCGACG
Organism: Terrabacter sp. FW104-15G4B; assembly: GCF_058790095.1. Lineage (NCBI taxonomy): Bacteria > Bacillati > Actinomycetota > Actinomycetes > Micrococcales > Intrasporangiaceae > Terrabacter > Terrabacter sp. FW104-15G4B. Next base: position 34,915 of record NZ_JBYTCI010000009.1, read on the forward strand.
AAGTTGGACCACTGCACCGTCTCGGGCACCAGACGGTTGTCGAACACCTGGGACTTCGGCTTCAGGGACGCGCTGACGAGCCAGATCAGCGGATACGTGAAGGCCACGCTGGCCACGAGCAGCAGCAGCCACCGCAGCAGCGACGCCGGTCCGAGGCGGCGTCGCTCGACACTGCCGACCGGGCTCGGGGAGCGCAGGGCGGCAGGGGAGTCCGACTCGGCGGGTGGCTCCGCGGCTGGTGGTACGTGCCTGGTGTCGACGCTCATCGGGTCGACTCTCCTTCGTAGTAGACGAAGCGGTTGCCGATCCTCACCTGGACGATCGTGATGACGAGGATGATGAGGAAGAGCAGCCACGCCATGGCGGAGGCGAAGCCCATCTTGAAGAACTCGAAGGCGTTCTGGAACAGGTAGACCATGTAGACGAGGGACTCGTCGGACGCCGTCGACTTCTGCTGCGGCCCGTAGAACATGGTGTACGCCTGGTCGAACATCTGCATGGCCGCGATCGTGTGCGTGATGATCGTGAAGAACAGCGCCCCGGAGATCATCGGGAGCGTCACGCTCACGAAGCGGCGCACCGGGCCCGCGCCGTCGAGCAGCGCCGCCTCGTAGAGCTGGCGGGGGACGTTGTTGAGGGCCGCGAGGTAGATGATGATGCTGCCGCCCACCGTCCAGAGGCTGACGAGGGCGAGCGACGGCTTGAGCCACGCCGGGTCGGTCGTCCAGTTCGGCCCCGTGACGCCGAACCAGCCGAGCACCTGGTTGACCAGGCCGCGCTGTCCGTTGAGCAGCAGGAGGAACATCGCGCCGGCCGCGACCGCCGGGGTCATGACCGGCAGGTAGAAGACGGTGCGGAAGAAGCCGGCGGCCCGGCCGACGCGGTGGAGCAGCATGGCGAGCCCCAGCGCGACGACCGTGCCGATCGGGACGAACAGCGCGGCATACGTGAACGTGTTGGCCAGCGACTTGCCGATGCGTGGGTCATCGAAGAGCTCCCGGTAGTTCGCCATCCCGACGGCGTGGCCCGGCTCCACGAGGGAGTAGTCCGTGAACGACAGCCAGAGGCTGACGACCATCGGCCCCGCCGTGAAGACGAGGAAACCGATGATCCAGGGCGCGATGAACACGTAGGCCGCGCGGGCCTCACGCCGCTCGAGCCGTCCGGGCCGGGTCCGGACCCGTTCAGCCATTGCCGTTGGCCTTGGTGAAGGCCGCCTCCGCCTCCTTCTGCGCCTGGTCCAGCGCCTGCTGCGGGGACTGGCCACCGAGCGCGCGCGTCACGGCGCTGCGCCAGGCGGCGTCGATCTCGGCGCCGGCCGGCGACGGGTTGAGCGCCACGGCCGAGTCGAGCGTCGCGTAGAGGTTGTCGATGGCTCGCTTGAAGCCGGGGTCCGGGACGTTGGTGAGGTACTTCGTCCGGATCGCCTCGTCGGCCGGCTTGTTGGCCGTGAACAGCCCGGTGAAGAAGCTCTTGTCCTTCTTCACCTTCGCGATGCGGGCGTCGGCCGCCTTCATCCAGGTGTCCTTGTCGGTCATCGTCTTGGCCCAGGCGCAGGCGGCCGTCGGGTTCTTCGAGCCCTTCGGGATGGCCCAGGCACTGCCGCCGACCATGCTGACCGGCTTGCCGTCGTGGTCGGTGAAGGGGGTGCTGTCGAGCTGCAGACCGCTGCCGATGAAGTCGCGCAGGACGTTGATGTACCAGTTCTCCATCGGGAAGGCGGCGACGGCGCCCGCCGAGAGGGGGTTCTTCTCACCGAAGATGTCGAAGGAGTCCCGGAAGGACTTGAAGGCCGTCCAGCCGCCCTGGTCGTCGATGAGGCCGATGGCGTAGGTGAGCGCCTCGACCGCCTTGGGGTCGTTGAGGTTCGGCGAGCCGTCCTCCTTGATGATCGTCGCGCCGTTCGCGGTGGCCCAGAGCGGGAAGTACTCGGGCAGCTTGGGGTCGAAGCCGATGCGCTCGAGCTTGTTGCCGTTCTTCTTGAAGAGCTTGGCCGTGGTGGCCTTCAGGGCGCTCCAGTCCTTGGTCTGGATGTCGCTGGTCGCGACGCCGGCGTCCTTGAGCGACGTGGTGTCGACGAGGTTCGTCGTGACGACGTAGAACTCCGGTATGCCGTAGACCTTGTTGTCGAGGGTCACCGACCGCATGGCGGCCTCGCGGTACTGAGAGGTGTCGATCTGCTGCTTCGAGATGCAGTCCTCGAGGGGGAGGATCGCGCCTTTCTTGGCGTAGGTGCCGATGAGGTTGCGGTCCATGTAGACGAGGTCCGGCGGGTTGCCGCTCGCTAGGGCCGTCAGGAACTGCTGGGCGTCGAAGTCGCCCTTGGCGTTGCTGACGGTGACGCTGCCGTAGGCCTGCTTGAAGGCCGCCACCCGGGCCTGCCCGACCTCGTCCTCGCCCCCGAAGCCCATGATCTTCAGCGTGCCGCTCGGTGCGGTCCCCGCGGTCCCCGCTGTCCCCGCGCCTCCGCCCGAGTCGCCGCCCGAACCCCCGACGCCGGCGCAACCCGCCAGCAGCGCGGCCGAAGCCGCTATGACCATGAACCTGGATCGCATCGTCGCCTCTCTTCTGCTTCTCGGTGATCGAAATGCACCGCTTCAGACGAGAAGTACCCGGGCCAGCCGCGGGAGAAACGGTTCTCGGGAGAAACGCTTCTCCCGCTGCACCCCGCCGGTGAGCACGAGCACGGGCGTTCCGGGGGTCACGGGCGTGGGTAACAGCACGGTGTGAAGAGTGCGGAGGAGGAGTCCTGATGGCGGAGTCGAGCATCGTCGACCGGCGGCAGCGCGACGACGTCGAGGAGCTCGTCCTGGTCCGGCACGGCGAGAGCGTGGGCAACCTCGCCGACGCCGAGGCCCGACGACGCGGGGCCGGACGGCTGGACCTCGACACCCGCGACCCCGACACGCCCCTGTCCGAGCGGGGGGAGCAGCAGGCGCAGGCGCTGGCCCGGCGTGTGGCGACCGCCGAGGAGCGCTGCCGCCCGGAGTTCGTCCTCAGCTCGCCGTACGCGCGCGCCGCGAGCACCGCGCGCATCGTCGCGTCCGCTGTCGGCTTGGACCCTGCGTGGGACGAGCGCCTGCGCGAGCGCGACCTCGGGATCTTCGACGGCCTGACCGGGGCCGGCATCCGCGAGCACCACCCCGCTGAGGCGGAGCGCCGGGCGCGGCTCGGCAAGTTCTACTACCGGCCGCCCGGGGGTGAGAGCTGGACCGACGTCGCGCTGCGGGTCCGCCACGTGCTGGCCGACGTCTCGCAGCGGTACGAGGGGCGCCGCGTGTGGGTCTTCACCCACCAGGCGGTGATCATGAGCTTCCGCCTGGCTCTCGAGGGACTCGACGAGCGGACGTTGCTCGAGCTCGACCGCGACGTGCCCCTGCCCAACTGCTCCGTCACCCGCTATCGCCGACGGCCCGGTGGCCTGGAGCTCATCTCCTTCGCCGACACCGGCCACCTCGAAGCCGCCGACGTCGAGCAGACCCGCGAGGTCGCACCCGAACCCGAGCCCTCGGTCGGGGTGGGCGGAGCCCGAGCCGACGAGAGGACGCACTGACGTGGGACGAGAGACAGCCAGGGTGATCGACGTCGAGCTGCTGCAGTCGTGGTCGCTGCCCTCAACGAACGGTGACAAGTCGGAGCGCGGGACGGTGCTCGTCGTCGGTGGGGCGCGGCAGACGCCCGGTGCCGTGCTGCTCGCCGCCGAGACGGCCCTGCGGGTCGGCGCAGGCAAGGTGCAGGTCGCGACGGTCATGGACACCGCTGGGTCGCTGGCTGTCGCGCTTCCGGAGGCGCTCGTCGAGGGCCTGCCCGCGCTGCACAGCGGAGAGCTGGCCGTGGCGGGCGCCGACCGCGTGGTGGAGCTGGCCGAGGCTGCCGACGTGGTGCTCATGGGCCCTGGGCTACGAGACCCGGAGTGCGCCGACCTCTTCCTCTCGCAGGTGGTGCCGCGTCTGGACACCGCGCTGGTTCTGGATGCTCTCGGTACGGCATACCTCACCCGGAACCTCGACGGGGTGCGCCACCTCGCCGGGAGGGTGCTGCTGACGCCCAACGTCACCGAGGCCGCGGCGATGCTCGAGCTCGAGGAGGAGGACGTCAAGCAGGACCAGCTGGGGGCCGCTCGACGGATCGCCGAGAGCACCGGCGCCGCCGTGCTCAGCGGAGCGGAGGTCAGCTACGTCGTGACGCCGTCGGGCGAGTGCTGGTACTACGACGGCGGCGCCGCGGGCCTGGCCACGGCTGGTTCCGGGGACGTCAAGGCGGGAGCCGTCGCCGGTCTCATGTCACGCGGGACGGCGCCCGAACGAGCCGCAGCGTGGGGCGCCTGGGGTCACGGCGACGCCGGTCGACGGCTCGAGGAGGAGTCGCCGGGCTTCCTCGCCCGCGACGTGATGCGCGCGATCCCCGTCCGGCTCGCCCAGCTCGACGGCGGAGGCTCCGAAGGCTGACTCCGAGCGCGTCCGGCGCTGCTGACCGGGCCTCGACTACCCGCTGGTGTACGGTCGGAAACGTACGGGCGCGTGGCTCCGCGACCTCCCACCGGTCGGTCTTCGGAGTCATGGACGGCACCTTCAAGCGACGAGGGGACGCCCAGCCCGCGAAGGGTTTGCCTTGACTCTCACGACACCGCGTCCGCAGCCGGCCGGGGGCCCCATCACCGGGATGCCGTGCCCCCGGGTGGGGATGGTCGTGCCGCCTCGGACTGCGGTGGCATCCGCAGACGCTCCCGCGCCTGCCGACCCGGCCACCACCGCGGCCGTCGAGGAGGTGCTGGTGGCCAGTTCCCGGGCCGTTCCCGGCGCCCGCCACGTCGCGATCTGCGTCCTGGAGCGGGGTGGAACCGCGCGCACGGTCGCGGCGACCGGTGCGCCACCGCGCGAGCTCGACGAGCTGCAGCTCGCGCTTCGCGAGGGGCCCACCTACGACGCGCTGCGCGGGGACCTGGCCGTCGCATCGTCGCAGTGGGGCTGCCCCGACGACCTCGCCCGGTGGCCCCGGGTCGCCGCCGCCGCTGGCTCCCTCGGACTGGCCCGGACCCTGGCCGTGCGGCTTGCGTGGGAGGGCAAGACGGTGGGAGCCCTCAGCCTCAGCTGGGACCAGCCCGGCTGCCTCACGGAGCAGGTGGAGAACGTCGCGACCGTGATCGCCCGGCACGCGGCGGCCACACTGGTCCTCGCCCGCAAGGCGGAGCACCTCGAGCTCGCGATGGTGACGAGGCAGGAGATCGGGCAGGCCGTCGGCATCCTCATGGAGCGCTATGGCCTGGGCGCCGATGCAGCCTTCTCCTACCTGCGACGGCTGTCCCAGAACGGCAACGTCAAGCTGCGTGACATCGCGGAGCAGCTCCGGCTCACCGGCCGGCTGCCCGGCGAGGAGATGGCACCGGCGAGTGGTCCCGTCGTCGGGCTCTCCGATGCCCTCAGGGGAGGAGGCGACGAAGCCCTCCGACGGCGTGGCCCAGTGCAGCCCTGAGCCCCGACCCGTGGCCGCCGGTGAGGCGGTTCCCCTCGGGCACGCTGTGCTCGACGTTGCCGTCGCCGGCGGGCATGGTGTCCGCCCGGTCCGAGGCAAGCCGGCCGAAGAGCGGTGCGACCCAGGCGTCGAAGACGCGCGGCAGCGCCACGAAGCCGAGTCTCGTCACCCGGTCGAAGGCCCCACCGTGCGTGACCGGCCGAGGATGCTCGAGCACGTCGGCCACGAGGCGCCCGGCCTTCTCGGGCGGCCACACGAGCGGTGGCGGTTGCCCGGCCGGCCCACCGGCATACGCCGCCTGTCGGTAGATCGGGGTGTCGACACCGGGCAGCGAGACGTAGGAGATGTGCAGGCCGGGCACGTCCCGGTTCTCGATCAGGGCCTGGCGGGCCAGCGCGCGCACGCCCCACTTGCTCACCATGTAGGCGCTCATCGTCGGCACCGCGATGTGGCCGATCAGCGAGCCGACGAGCACGACCGACCCGCGCCCGTTGGCGCGCAGGTGGGGCAGGACATGCCGCAGCAGGTTGGCCGAGCCGAGCAGGTTGGTCTCCACGACCCCGTCGAACAGCGGCGCGGACAGCTCCTCGAGGCGGCCGTACGCCACGACCCCGGCGCAGCTGGCGACGCCGTCCAGGCGCCCCCAGAGGCTGACGACCTCGTCCACGGCGCCCGCCACCGCGCCGTCGTCGCGGATGTCGACGGCCAGGGTGGTCACGTCGTCGGCGCCCAGGGTGCGGCACTCGCCGGCGGCCCGGTGCAGCGGCTCCTCAGCCCGCGCGAGCAGGGCGAGGCGGTGGCCCCGGCGGGCGAGCTCCCGTGCCGCCGCGAGGCCGATGCCGCTCGAGCCCCCGGTGACCAGGACGACCGGGGCGCTACCTGACGTGCCTGCACTCGAACGCATGGGTGCGTCGTGCCCGCTCGGCGCCGGTCTCAAACGAGGGTTACCGGATCTGCGCAGCGGGTACGCCACCAACACCCCACCACCCGACGAGAGGACATCGTGACGACGACGGATGCGGTGGTCATCGGCAGCGGGCCCAACGGGCTCGTCGCCGCGAACCTGCTGGTCGACGCCGGGTGGTCCGTGGTCGTGATCGAGGAGCAGACCACCCCGGGAGGGGCGGTGCGCAGCGACGACTCCGTGTCGCCCGGCTTCGTGCACGACACGTTCAGCTCCTTCTACCCGCTCGCGGCAGGCTCGCCCACCATCCAGGGCCTGCACCTCGAGCAGCACGGGCTCGAGTGGGTGCAGGCGCCGTCCGTCCTCGGCCACTCCTTCCCCGACGGGCGGTGGGGCATGCTGCACCGCGACCGTGGCGACACCGCAGCGGCGCTCGAGAACCAGGCTTCCGGCGACGGCGACGCGTGGCTCGCCCTGTGCGAGACCTGGGACCGGGTCGGTGACGACGTCATCAGCTGCCTGCTCACCCCCTTCCCGCCGGTTCGCGGCGGCGCCGGCATGGCCCGTCGGGTGCTGCGCCCGGGCGGGCTGGAGCTGGTGCGCGAGATGCTGATGCCGGCGCGCACCCTCACGGAACGCCTCTTCCGTGGTGACGCCGCCCGCATGCTCGTCGCCGGCAACGCCGCGCACGCCGACATCAGTCTCGAGGCGCCGGGCTCGGCGGCCATGGGCCTGCTCCTCGTCCTGCTCGGCCAGACCGTCGGCTTCCCCGTCCCGCGCGGCGGGGCGGGTGAGTTCTCCGCGGCCATGGTGCGGCGGCTGGAGTCGCGTGGCGGTGAGCTCCGTCTCGGGGAGCGGGCCGAGGGCGTACGCGTGGAGCGCGGTCGCGTGGTCGCCGTGCGGACCGCCTCGAGCGAGGTACGAGTCGGCCGCGCGGTGCTCGCGGACGTCTCTGCCCCGGCCCTCTACGGAGGACTCGTTGCCTGGGAGCACCTGCCCACCCGGCTGCGCCACCGCATGGGCCGCTTCGAGTGGGACCCGTCGACGGTCAAGGTGGACTGGGCACTCGACGGACCCGTGCCGTGGGAGGGCGCACCGGCCGCCACTCCGGGGACCGTCCACCTCGGGGACTCCCTCGACGAGATGACGCTGACCGGCGGGCAGGTCGCCGCCGGCCTCGTGCCGGACCGACCCTTCATGCTCGTGGGCCAGATGGGCGCCACGGACCCCACTCGCGTGCCGGAGGGCGGCGAGGCACTGTGGGCCTACACCCATGTGCCGCAGCGGGTCCGGGGCGACGCGGCTGCGGGCCATGCTGGCGTCCGCGCGGTCCGGGGTGTGTGGGACGAGGACGACTGCAAGGCGATGGCCGAGCGCATGGAGGAGCGCATCGAGAGCCGGGCGCCCGGCTTCCGCGACCGCATCAGGGCGCGCCGCGTGCTCGGCCCCCACCAGCTCGAGTCGATGGATCGCAACCTCGTCCGCGGTGCGATCAACGGGGGAACGGCCAACCTGCAGCAACAGCTCGTCTTTCGCCCGGTGGCAGGCTCCGGCCGTGCCGAGACGCCCGTCAAGGGCCTCTACCTGGCTTCCGCCTCTGCCCACCCGGGTGGTGGCGTCCACGGTGCCTGCGGCGCCAACGCGGCCCGAGCTGCCTTGTGGCACCACCGAATCCAACTGCCCTGGAGGCGCGCGTGAGCAGCACGACCCGGATCATCCACGGCACCCCCGACGCCGTCTTCGACGTCCTCGCCAACGGCTGGAGCTACAGCCAGTGGGTCGTGGGAGCGTCCCGGGTGCGGACCGTGACCGACGAGTGGCCGGAGCCCGGAGCCGAGATCGAGCACTCCGTCGGCGCCTGGCCGGTGCTCATCAACGACACCACCACTGTGCAACGGTCGGAGCGCCCCAACCTTCTCGAGCTCACCGTCCGGGCGTGGCCGTCGGGTGAGGGGCTGGTGCGCATCAGCTGCCGGGCTGTCGGCGACGACACCGAGGTGACGATGGAGGAGGACGCCACGAAGGGTCCCGCGCTGCTGATCCCACGCGTCCTGCGTGACCCGGTCCTGCACCGGCGCAACCAGGAGACGCTGCGGAGGCTGTCCATACTCGTCGAGCGGGCGATGCCGGTCGAGTGACCGACGGACCGGGTCGGCCGCCGGTGGGGGCGGCCCTGGCGCCGAGGCGGGCTCAGTGGTCCTCTCAGGAATCGTCGCTGCCCGCGCCGCCGGCGCCACGCTCACCGATCACCATGTGCGCGAGCGCCACCACGGGTATGCCGGCACGAGCCGCCGCCTCGTAGAGCTTGCTCTCGGCGAACGCCGGTGACACCCCCTTGGACTCCACGAGCACTCCCACAGCGGTGCTGACGGTCTCGAGGTCGTCGAGCCGTCTCGGTGCCCGGGTGGCCTCGCGGCGGGTGTCGAAGCTGAGGTCGGCGTTGGTGACCGCTCCGGCGGCCCAGCCGCCGACGATGTCGGCCAGCTGCTCGTGGCGCCCGACGAAGGTGTTGGTGGCGCTGCCGTAGAGGTTGACGCCGCCGACCACGCGGTCGAGCTCGATCACCGGCAACGACAGGGTGCTGAGGATGCCGGAGGACGCCCCCGCCTGCGCGAAGAGCTGCCACCGGCCCTCGTCGAGAAGGTCCTCGTGGGAGACGGCGACGACGTCTCCGGTCCTCGCCGCGAGCTGGCAGGGGCCGTCGTCGACGTACTGCATCGCGTCCAGGCGGGATGCCTCGAGGCCCGTCGACACGTAGGTCAGCACGATGCCGTGGCGGGCGACGCCGACGCTGAAGGCCACCAGACCGGGCACGAGGGCGGAGAGGCGGTCGTTGACGGTTGTCATCTGTGCCCCCAGCTCCTCGTCGCCGTGCAGGGCCAGTCGCTGGAGGGCATCACGCGTCTCTTGTATCGGCTTCACCACCGGCCCATACCCGCCGCGAACTCCGAAAGAGCACCCCTTCTGACGGGGCGGGCTCCAGGCCGCCCGGCTCACTGCCTGACGGAATGGGTACTTCCCCAGTGTGACGGAGGGTTTCGCTCTGGCCGGGGGGTGGCTGCTCTACGCGATGGCGCTGGCCTACCTAGCCTGGCGCCTGCTGAGGTCACCGCGATGACGCTGCGACGAGACCGGGTGCGCACGAGGCGACGGGCAAGGACCCTGGCCGGCCCGGGAGGGTCCATTCTGCTGGGCGCGGTGCTGTCAGCGTGCGTCGCGCCGATGGCCGACTCCGGCGCCTTCCAGCACAACGCAGTGCAGGCCCTGGACTCGGGGGTGAGCGACACGCGTACGGCGGCGATGGCGCTCGAGAACCTCCTCGACCACCGCATCCCACGAACGTATGCGAACACGGTGGTCACCGGGAGCGAGGAGGGCATGGGCCCCGTGCAGGACAGCTTCGGCGCAGTGGACCCGCCCTCGGCTCGTGACGACCTGCTCCGGGACGACGTCGACTCCCTCCTGTCCGACGCCGCTGACGACCTGGCGCACGCCCGGATCGCCCTGCGCCACGATGACCGGCCGGCCATGGCACGAAGCATTCGCCAGCTGCGCACCACCGCCGACCGCATGCAACATCGATCGGAGGGCCTGTCGTGAAGCGGCTCTTCGCCGTCGCACTCGGGATCCTCACGGCCATCGGGGGGTTCGTCGACATCGGCGACCTCGTCACCAACGGGCTGGTTGGGGCGCGCTTCGGACTGTCGCTCGTGTGGGTCGTCGTCGTCGGGATCGTCGGGATCTGCGTCTTTGCCGAGATGAGCGGCAGAGTGGCGGCCGTGAGCGGTCGGGCCACCTTCGACCTCGTTCGCGAGCGGCTCGGTCCCCGAGCCGGTCTGCTCAACCTCCTCGCCTCCATGGCGGTGACCCTGCTCACCTTCATGGCCGAGATCGGTGGCGTGGCCCTGGCGCTCCAGCTCGCGACGAGCGTGAACCCGTACCTGTGGATGCCGGTCGCTGGGGCAGCGGTGTGGATCGTGCTCTGGCGGGTCAAGTTCTCGGCCCTCGAGAAGGCTTTCGGGCTCGCTGGGCTGGGCCTCGTGGTCTTCGCCGTCGCGCTGTGGAAGCTCGACCCCGTCTGGGGCGACCTGTGGCGACAGGTCTCCCGCCCGCTCGTCCCGCACGACGAGAGCCACACGACGTACCTCTACTACGCCGTGGCCCTCTTCGGCGCCGCCATGACACCGTACGAGGTCTTCTTCTTCTCCTCGGGAGGAGTCGAGGAGCGGTGGAAGGCCAAGGACCTCGGCACGATGCGGGCGAACGTCTTCATCGGCTTCCCGCTGGGCGGTCTGCTCTCGGTCTCGATCGCAGGCGTGGCTGCCGTCGTCTACCTGCCGCAGAAGGTCGAGGTCGACAGCCTGGGACAGATCGGCCTGCCCGTCGGGCAGGCTCTCGGGCTCCTCGGAACGGCGCTGCTCCTGGTGGGCTTCTTCGCCGCCACCTTCGGGGCGGCCTGCGAGACGGGGCTCTCGGTCGGCTACAGCATCGCGCAGTACTTCGGCTGGCAGTGGGGCAAGTACGTGGCGCCGCTCCGGGCCGCCCGCTTCCACGTCGTCATCCTGCTGTCGACCGTCGTCGCGGTGGGCGTCCTGCTGACGACCGCCGACCCCATCATGCTGACGGAGTACTCCGTCGTCTTCAGCGCCGTCGCGCTGCCCCTGACGTACTTCCCGATCCTCGTCGTGGCCAACGACCGCACCTACATGGGCCGACACGTCAACGGCCGCATCGCCAACACGTTGGGTACGGCCTACCTCGTGGTCGTCGTGGTGGCCGCGGTTGCCGCCATCCCGCTCATGGTCATCACGAGGGCGGGACAGTGAGCTCCCGAGGCGAGGAGCAGGACTACGACGTGGTGCTGAGGCTGCTCGACCACCAGATCGTGGCACCGGACGGCAGCCTGCTCGGCAACGTCGACGACCTGGAGCTGGTGGCGCGGGGCCTCGACTGGTTCGTGACCGGGATCATGGTGGGCCCCGCCGCGCTGAGCAAGCGGCTCCCCGGGCTGCTGGGGGAGTGGGTGTATGCCGTGTGGCACCGTCTCCATCCCGCCCGGGACCCCGCGCCACCCGTGGTACCCATCGACCACGTCATGCGCATCGACTCAGTTGTCTACCTGGATCGGCCTGCGGCGCAGGCCCTTTCGGAGACCTTTGGTCTCGAGTTGTGGCTGCGCGTCCACCTGGTTTCGCGACTTCCGGGAGCGACGGGCGGCACGGATGCCGAGCACCGCGCCGAGCCGGCCCCTGGACGACGAGTCGGCCCTGGCCGCGAGACACCACGTCGCCCCGCACGGGCTCCCCTTGAGGGCGCGCGGCGACTCAGCTCGCTCGTGGGCAGGACCGTGCTGTCGCACGACGGCGCCCGGGAGGGCCAGGTCAGCGAGCTGCGCTGTGCCGGTGCACCGCACGACGGGCCGCAGCGGCCACTTCGTGCCGTCTCGCTCGTCTACACCCGTCGCCTGGCGGGTTCCCAGCTCGGCTACTCGACCGACCGGCGACAGGGGCCGGCCCTCGTGCGTCGCATCGTGCGGGTCTGGCAACGGCATGACCGCATCGTCCTCGTCGACCACGTCGCGGGAATGGAGACGGCGGACGGCGACCTCCGGCTCGGGGCGGGGGCGCGACCGCGCCACCCGCACGACGCGGCCGCCGACCCCCTGCGTGGGTGAGCGGGGGGAACCATCCCGTGAGCGGTCGCTGAAGGACCAGGCCGGCAGCCGCCAAGACCGGTGGTCATCCGTGCGCCCCAACAGCCGCCACCCCGGACCTCCCCGTGCGAAGGCGGGCCTCTCGAGGTACCAGGCGGTCGGGCCGACCGGCACGGTCCTCGGTACCGTCTTCGTGCCGTACGGGCGCGGGCTGACAGCCCAGCCGGCCGGGTGTGCCGGCTGCGTCTGCCGGCCGCGGTCGTCGGTATGAGTCGGCACCGCGCCCTCATACCCGGTCGGCCACTGCGGGTATGTGGCGACCATGGACAGCAACCAGACCACGTCGTTCACCGTCCCCGGGCTGAGCCTCGAGGACGGCCACCGCGTCGGCGAGGCGCTGCAGCCGCGGCTCCACGCCCTCAACGACCTCCAGCTCACGCTCAAGCACGTGCACTGGAACGTCGTCGGACCGCACTTCATCGGTGTCCACGAGATGCTCGACCCCCAGATCGAGGCCGTGCGCGCCATGGTCGACGAGACCGCCGAACGCATGGCCACCCTCGGCGTCTCCCCGATCGGGACGCCCGGGCACCTCGTGGAGCAGCGCACGTGGGACGACTACGACCTGCTCCGGGCCGACACCTCGGCGCACCTCGGAGCGCTCGACCTCGTCTACACCGGCGTCATCGGCGACCACCGGGACGCGGTCGCACTCACCGACGACCTCGACCTCGTCACCCAGGACATGCTGATCGGGCAGGTCGCCCAGCTCGAGCAGTTCCAGTGGTTCGTGCGGGCGCACCTCGAGTCGACGAGCGGCAACCTCAGCACGCAGGACAGCGCCACCGAGAGCGGCGCCGCCCGAGAGGCTGCCGCGGCCGTGTCCCGTTCCGGCGGGGTGGCTCGTGGGTCCGGCACCGCGAAGAAGAGCTCGAAGAAGGCTGCGAAGAAGGCTGCGAAGCGCGCGTCCAGGTAGTGCCTGCGACCGGGCCGTGACGGGACCGGGCAGCTGGGCTGCCCGGTCAGGTCAGGCCGGCACCGGTTCGCGCCGCGCCTCCTTGACCCCGACGAGCGCGAACGCGAGCGCAGCCAGGGCCACGACACACAGCAGCACGAGGCCGAAGCCATAGTGGTCGAAGGCCACGCCGTACGTGGCGCCGAGGACGAGCGGAGGGAAGTAGCCGCCCAGGCCGCCGGCCGCGCCGACGAGGCCGGTCACGCTGCCGACGCGCTCCGGGGGCGCCAGGCGGGCCACCCAGGCGAACACCCCACCGGTGCCGAGGCCCAGGAAGAAGGCGATCGAGACGAACGCAGCGCCCGCGGGCAGCTCGAGCGGCGGCTCGAGGGCGAGCAGGGCGGCGAGGACCGCGGTGCCGCCCATCGAGATGGCGACGACGGCCCGGGGACCGATCCGGTCGGACAGCACGCCACCGATGGGGCGCGCGACGACCGCGGCGATGGCGAAGCCGGCGGTGCGGGTGCCGGCCGCTGTGAGGTCGAACGAGTAGACGTCCTTGAGGAAGGTCGGCAGGTAGGTCGAGAAGGCGACGAAGCCACCGAACGCCACGGCATACAGCAGCGACATCTGCCACGTGACCGGGAGCCTGAGCGCCGCCGAGAGCTTGGGCACGACGGGGTCGGTGTTCGGCCTCCAAGCCGGGGAGTTGCGCATCGCGAGCCAGCACAGGGCCGCGGTGGCGACCAGCAGCGCCGCGATGACGACGTGCGTCAGGGTGTAGCCGAACCACCCGACCATCCGAGGTGTCAGGGCCGACGACAGCGCGGTCCCGCCCATGCCGGCGCCGAAGACCCCGGTCGCGAAGCCGCGCCGGTCAGCCTCGTACCACGCGTTGACGAAGGGCACGCCGACCGCGAAGGTCGTGCCTCCGATGCCGAGGAAGAAGCCGAAGACGAGCATCAGACCGAAGGACCTCAGGTTGCCGGCCAGTGCGACGAGCAGCACGAACGGCACCGTCAGCAAGGTCAGCGTCGGGAACATGATGCGACCGCCGTAACGGTCCGTGAGCGCACCGACGGGGATGCGCCCGAGTGAGCCGACGAGCACCGGCGTGGCGACGAGCAGTGCCTTCTGGCTGCTGCTCAGGTGCATCTGGCCCGTGTACCTCACGCCCAGCGGGCCGATGAGGTTCCAGGCCCAGAAGGTCACGGCGAAGGCGAAGGTCGCCAGGGCCAGGTTCCTGCCCTGACCGGTCAGGGCCAGCGTCGGGGCTGCCGCTGTCGGTGCGCTGGTGCTCATGGCGTCCTCTATCCGGGGGTGATGGGTCAGCGGTCAGACGTGTCGGTCGCGGTCCGAGGTGCCGATGCGGCTCCACCCCGGTCGGGTCTGCCGCGAGCCCGACCCCTGGCGGTCTCGTGAGCGGTAGACGATGTAGGGACGGAAGAGGTAGTGCAGCGGCGCCGTGAACGCGTGCACGAGCCGCGTGAAGGGCCACAGCGCGAAGAGCAGCATGCCGACGACCGTGTGCACATGGAACTGCACCGGCGCGGCTGACATCGCGGCGACGTCGGGCCGCAGCAGGAAGACCGACCGGAACCACGGCGACACCGTCCCGCGGTAGTTGTGCGCCTCACTGCCGGCGCCGACGCTGACGAGCGTCGTCCAGAGGCCGAGGACGATGGCGCCGACGAGCAGGACGTACATGAGCTTGTCGTTGCGCGTCGTGGCCATGAAAACGGGACCCGTGGTCCGTCTGCGGTAGACGAGGATGAGGATGCCGACGAGCGTGCACAGTCCGGCAAGGCCCCCGAAGAGCAGGGCGTTGAAGTGGTAGAGCCCCTCGCTGACACCGACCGCGTCGGTCCACGCCTGCGGCACGACGAGCCCACCGAGGTGGCCCACCACGACGAGCAGGATGCCGAAGTGGAAGAGCGGGGAACCGATGCGCAGGAGCCGCGACTCGTAGAGCTGCGACGACCGGGTCGTCCATCCGAACTTGTCGTAGCGGTAGCGCCAGATCGTGCCGCCGACGAGGCTTGCGAGGCAGAGATAAGGCAGCACGCCCCAGAGGAAGGTGATCACGATCGCACCTGGGCGGGGAGTTCGGGGGAAACAGTTTGCAACGGAAGCAGTCTCGGGTCGTAGGGGTCGAGTCCGACGCTCTCGGAGGGGTGCGGGCCGCTCATCCCGACCATCTCCATGACGGCCGCGCGGTCGACCGGCGACGGCCCGGGGAGGGTGGCGCAGACGGCGACGCTCGCGGCGGCATACGGACTCTCCCTCTCCTGCAGAGCGATCCGCAACAGCTCGATGCTCGCGCGGTAGTCCTGGAGGAGCGTCGCCCCCGCGTCGGCGTCGACGCGGGCGGCGAACTCGAGCACCATCGGGAGGTAGTCGGGCAGCTCGCCGTGCGTGTCGACGACGAAGCCACTGCGGCGGTATGCCGCCTTGAACCGTCCCAGCACCTCGCCGCGCCGCCGGGTGTCGCCGTCGGTCCAGTACGAGAGGTAGAGCGCGTGCTTGCGGCTGAGGTCGAAGGTGTCGACGTAGGCGCGCTGCAGGTCTGCGAGAGGCGCCCCCGCCAGATGCTCGACGAGCGGCCGGAGCTCGTGCGCGCCCGGCGAGTCGTCTTGTTCGGCAAGGGCGTCGAGCAGCGCCGGCAGGGAGTCAAGCAGGTCCTCCCGGGGGTAGTCGAGGCAGCGCGCCGCGACGAGGTGGACGACCCGGTGGTCATGCCGGCGGCCGGCTCGGCGGCGCAGCCCGATCATCGCGGGCCCTCCGTCGGCGTCGCCTCGGACGAGCCGGCGGGGAAGAGCCCGTCGGGCGCCCCGTTGCCGTCCCAGTTGAGCAGGTTGACGCGGCCTCGGAGCTCGCCGCCGGGAGTCGTCGACATCGCGGTGTCGGACGTCTGTCGTTGTCTGAGGGCGTTGAACGTCTCGACCGCCACGGGCGCCGGGCGACCGCTCGCCTCGCCGAACGGGCCGGACCCGTACATCCCCGGGCCCTCGTCGAAGTCGAGCGAGCAGCCGAGCTCCTCGAGCTCGTGGGCCCGCTCGACGTGGGCGGTCGGGATGACGTACCGGTCTGCGTACTTGGCGATCGCCATGAGGCGGTACATCTCGTAGAGCGCCTCCTCGCTCATGCCGACGGCCGCCGGGATCGAGGGGTCGCCGTCGCGGCCGAGCGACACGTCACGCATGTAGGCGCGCATGGCGGCGAGCTTCTGCAGCACGCCGGTCACGACGTCGGTGCGCCCGGCGGTGAAGAGCTCGGCGAGGTAGTCGACGGGGATGCGCAGCGCCTCGATCGCACCGAAGAGCACGCCCTGGTCCTCGGCGTCGTGGCCCTGGGACGAGAGCACGTCGACGATGGGGGAGAGCGGCGGGACGTACCAGACCATGGGCATCGTGCGGTACTCCGGGTGCAGCGGCAGCGCCACGCGGTAGGTCTTGGCCAGCGCGTAGACGGGCGACCGCCGTGCCGCGTCCATCCAGTCGTCCGGTATGCCGTCCCGCCGGGCGGCCGCGACCACGTCCGGGTCGCTCGGGTCGAGGAGGAGGTCGAGCTGTGCCTCGTAGAGGTCCGCCTCGTTCGCGGTCGCCGCCGCGGCCGTGACGCGGTCGGCGTCGTAGAGGAAGAGCCCGAGGTAGCGCAGTCGTCCGACACACGTCTCCGAGCAGACCGTCGGCAGGCCCACCTCGACGCGCGGGTAGCAGAAGGTGCACTTCTCGGCCTTGCCGCTCTTGTGGTTGAAGTAGATCTTCTTGTACGGGCAGCCGGTGATGCACTGCCGCCAGCCGCGGCAGCGGTCCTGGTCGACGAGGACGATGCCGTCCTCCTCGCGCTTGTAGATCGCGCCGGATGGGCAGGAGGCCATGCACGACGGGTTGAGGCAGTGCTCGCAGATGCGCGGAAGGTAGAACATGAAGGTCTTCTCGAGCTCGAAGCGGACCTTCTCCTCGGACTCGCGGCGCACCGACGCGTTCAGCTTGGCGACGATCGGGTCGAGGTGTCCGAGCTGGCTCGAGCCGCCGAGGTTGTCGTCCCAGTTGGCCGACCACGTGATCTTCGTGTTCTCGCCGGTGATGAGGGACTTCGGGCGGGCCACCGGGAAGTCGTCGCCGAGAGGCGCCTCGATGAGGGTCTGGTAGTCGTAGGTCCACGGCTCGTAGTAGTCGGCGAGCTTGGGCTGCACCGGGCTGGCGAAGATGCCGAGCAGCTTCTGCAGCCGGCCGCCGGCCTTGAGCGTGAGGTTGCCGCGGTGGGTCAGGGTCCAGCCGCCCTTCCACGTCTCCTGGTCCTCGTAGCGGCGCGGATAGCCCTGTCCCGGGCGGGTCTCCACGTTGTTGAACCAGACGTACTCGGTGCCCGCGCGGTTGGTCCAGGCCTGCTTGCAGGTGACGGAGCACGTGTGGCAGCCGATGCACTTGTCGAGGTTCATCACCATGCCCATCTGGGCCATGACGCGCATCAGTAGGTCACCTCCTGCGAGCGCTTGCGCACCGTCGAGACCATGTCGCGCTGGTTGCCCGTCGGGCCGAGGTAGTTGAAGGTGTAGGACAGCTGCGCGTAGCCGCCGATGAGGTGTGTCGGTTTGACGAGCAGTCGCGTCACCGAGTTGTGGATGCCGCCGCGGCGGCCGGTCGCCTCCGACTTCGGCACGTCGATGGTGCGCTCCTGCGCGTGGTGCACGTAGACGACGCCCTCCGGCATGCGGCTGCTGACGATGGCCCGGCCGACGAGCACCCCGTTGGTGTTGAGGCACTCGACCCAGTCGTTGTCGGCGACGTCGATGGACCCGGCGTCCTGCGGGCTCATCCACACCGTCGGCCCGCCGCGTGAGAGCGAGAGCATGAGCAGGTTGTCCTGGTACTCCGAGTGGATCGACCACTTGGAGTGCGGGGTCAGGTAGCGCACCGTCACCTGCCTCGACCCGTCGGGCCCGAGCCTGGGTTCGCCGAAGAGGCGGTGCATGTCGAGGGGTGGCCGGTAGATGGGCAGGGCCTCGCCGAGGTCCTGCATCCAGTCGTGGTCGAGGTAGAAGTGCATGCGGCCGGTGAGGGTGTGGAAGGGCTTGAGCCGCTCGATGTTGACCGTGAAGGGCGCGTAGCGCCGCCCGCCGGTCTCGGAGCCGGACCACTCCGGCGACGTGATGACGGCGACGGGCGCGACCTGCGTGTCGGCGAACGTGATCCGCTTCTCCTCCGAGCCCTCGGCGAGGTCGACCAGCTTCATGCCGACGCGCTCCTCGAGCGCGCGGAAGCCCTGCACCGCGAGGTGGCCGTTCGTCGTCCCCGAGAAGGCCAGGATCGCCTCGGCGAGCTTCGCGTCCGTGTCGATGGCCGGACGGCCGTCTCCGGCGCCGCCCAGCATGACGCCGTTCGTGTGCGCCAGCCTCTGCACCTCGTCCGTGACGTCGTACGTGACGTTCTTGACGGTGAAGCCGAGGCTGTTGGCGAGAGGGCCCACGGTGGCGAGCTTCTCGGCGATCGCGGTGTAGTCGCGCTCAACGAGCTGGAAGACCGGCATGGTGCGCCCTGGGACGCCTGGCTGCCCACTCGCGCGCCAGTCGACCGCACGACCGCCCGGCTGCGCCGTCTCGCCCGGGGTGTCGTGCAGGAGCGGCACGCTGACGAGGTCCTGGCGGACGCCGAGGTGGGTGCGCGCGAGGTCGGAGAGCTTCTCGGCGAGCAGGTGGAAGAGCTCGAAGTCGGTCTTGGCCTCCCACGGCGGGTCGATCGCCGGTGTGAAGGCGTGCACGAACGGGTGCATGTCGGTCGAGCTCAGGTCGTGCTTCTCGTACCACGTGGCGGCAGGCAGCACGATGTCCGACAGCAGGGTCGTCGACGTCATGCGGAAGTCTGCGGACAGCAGCAGGTCGAGCTTGCCCTCGGGCGCCTCGTCGTGCCACTTGACCTCGGACGGCCTTGGGGCGTTGGGGTTCTCGCTGCCGAGCACGTTGTGGTGGGTGCCGAGCAGGTTGCGCAGGAAGTACTCGTTGCCCTTGGCCGAGGAGCCCATGAGGTTGCTGCGCCAGAGCACCAGGGTGCGCGGCCAGTTCTCCGGGGCGTCGACGTCCTCGATCGCGGCCGTCAGCGTGCCGTCGTGCAACGCACCGGCCACATAGGCCGCGGGGCTGGCAGCGGAGCCCGCGTCGACAGCGGCCTGGGCATCCTGCGCCACCTGCAGCGGGTTGGTGCCGAACTGCGGGTAGAACGGCATCCAGCCCATTCGCGCCGACTGGGCGATGGTGTCGGCGGTGTGCCTGCCGGCCAGATGGCCTCTGGCGAGAGGGGAGCTCAGCGAGTCGGCCGAGTAGCCGTCGTTGCGCCACTGGTCGGTGTGCATGTACCAGTAGGACGTCCCGGTCATGGTCCGCGGCGGACGGCTCCAGTCGAGCGCGTTGGCGAGCGAGATCCAGCCGGTGATCGGACGGCACTTCTCCTGGCCGACGTAGTGCGCCCACCCGCCACCGTTGCGTCCCATGCACCCGGTGAGGACGAGAAGCGACAGGATGGCACGGTAGGTCGCGTCGCCGTGGAACCACTGGCAGATGCCGGCCCCCATGATGATCATCGAGCGGCCCTGGGACTGCTCGGAGTTCGTGGCGAACTCGCGCGCGATGCGGATGCACTGCTCGGCCGGCACGCCGGTGATCTCGGCCTGCCACGCCGGGGTGTAGGGGGCGCTGACGTCGTCGTAGCCGGTGGGCCAGCTTCCCGGCAGGCCCTCGCGCCCCACGCCGTACTGCGCGAGCATGAGGTCGTAGACGGTGGTCACGAGGTGGCCGCCCACCCGGCGGGCGGGCACGCCACGGCGCAGCACCGAGCCGGTGCCGTCCGGCTCGACGAAGGCCGGGAGCAGCACCTCGACGTTCTCGGCCAGGAGCCCGTCCATGCTCAGGGCTGGCCGGACGCCCTCGAGGTCGAGGTTCCACCGGCCCTTGCCCGAGTCGGCGTAGCGGAAGCCCATGGAGCCGTTCGGGACGACCGGCTCACCCGTCGCCTCGTCGAGCAGCACCGTCTTCCAAGCGTTTTCGTCAGGGCTGGTGTTGCCGTCAGGGGCGAGGTCGGCCGCGGTGAGGAACTTGCCGGGCACCCGCGGCACGGTGGCGGCGTCACCCGAGGAGACGGCATACGCCCCCTCGGCGGGCTCCAGCCGGATGAGGAAGGGCAGGTCGCTGTAGGTGCGCACGTAGTCGGTGAAGAACGGCACCTCCCGGTCGACGAAGAACTCCTTGAGCAGGACGTGACCCATGGCCATCGCGAGCGCGGCGTCGGTGCCGGCCTGTGCGGGCATCCACTCGTCGGCGAACTTGGTGTTGTCGGCGTAGTCGGGGCTGACCGTTACGACCTTGGTGCCGCGGTAGCGCACCTCCGCCATCCAGTGCGCGTCGGGGGTGCGGGTCACCGGGACGTTGGAGCCCCACATCATCAGGTAGGTCGCGTCCCACCAGTCGCCGGACTCCGGCACGTCGGTCTGGTCGCCGAAGACCTGGGGGCTCGCGACGGGCAGGTCGGCATACCAGTCGTAGAAGCTCGTCATGACGCCGCCGATGAGCTGGATGAAACGGGTGCCGACGCAGTGCGACACCATCGACATCGCCGGGATCGGCGAGAAGCCCGCCACCCGGTCGGGGCCGTACTCCTTGATCGTGTGGACGTGCGCCGCGGCCGCGATCTCGACCGCCTCGCCCCACGATGCCCGGACGAGGCCGCCCTTGCCGCGTGCGCTCTGGTAGCGCCGGCGCTTCTCCGGGTCGGTCGTGACCTCGTGCCACGCCGCCACCGGGTCACCCAGGCGAGCCTTGGCCTCGCGGTACATCTCGAGCAGGACGCCGCGCACGTAGGGGTAGCGCACCCGGGTGGGGGAGTAGGTGTACCAGGAGAAGGCCGCGCCACGGGGGCACCCGCGCGGCTCGTACTCCGGCCGGTCCGGCCCCACGGACGGGTAGTCGGTCTGCTGCGTCTCCCACGTGATGATCCCGTCCTTGACGTAGACCTTCCACGAGCACGATCCGGTGCAGTTGACGCCGTGGGTCGAGCGGACGACCTTGTCGTGACTCCAGCGGTCGCGGTAGAAGACGTCCCCGGCCCGACCGCCCTCGCGGTAGACGGCACGACCGTCCTCGGACTCCTCCCAGCGGCTGAAGAACCGCCCAGCCTTCAGGAGCGCGGCGGAGGCGGGCCCGTCGACGCCCGCGGCGCTGGCTGGGAAGGCGGCTGAGCCGGGGTGGGCCATGCCGGGACGACCTTTCGCGGGCGAAGAGGGGGCCGGTGTCGGAACCACCCCGCCGGAAGGGCTGCGCGGACGGGTGTCGTGTCGAGACGGCGACCCAGCCCGATCCCGCGCCACGCTACTGACGCATTCGTCGTCGGGGGAGCGATATGGCGGATCCGCGCGGTTGAGACGAGGACATCCCGTCGCGGATGGGTGCGTGCACGAGGTGCGCGCGACCACTCCGGGCGGGAGCCTGAGCACGCCGTCACGTCGTCATCGACCTCGGCGTGGAGTCGCACGCGCCGCCCCGGCCGCTCGCCTGACCCGTCCTTCAGCAGGCCGTGACTTGCACGTCCCTTGAGACTTTCTTGACTTTCTTGCGGAAACTGGGGCAATAGGGATGTATGCGGCCATCTCGGCTGGTACACCTTCTCCCAGGGACAACCGGATGCAGGGAAGCGCCGGCGGACGTGACTAGGAGACCCACGATGAGCGCAGTGACGTCGGCCGACGACGAGACGATGGTCACCGTCATGACCGGCAGCGAGCGGGCAGCGATGCTCGAGCGCCTGGTGCAGGCCTGCACGACCAGCGCCGTCGCGCCGATCGGCTCGTCCGGGAACCGAATGGGTCACCCGGGTCGTTCAGTGGGCATGTGGCGCTGCCAGTGACGGGTCATCCCGTCAGGACGCAGGCCCGCCCCGATCACCCCGCCGGCCGCGGCGCCCCGCCCACGTTCTGAGGGCACGGCCACCCGAACGCGGTCGGCGGGGCTCGATGACGTGACGTGGCCCGGGCGCGGTGCCCGACCCGCTACAGCTGCCGGCTGCTCAGCACGGACGATCGGTCGATCTTGAGGATGCCGCCGTCCCGGACGAGGGTGTAGGACGTGCGCTCCTCGAACCGGCGGCCGTCGCTGAAGTCGTAGCGGACCGTGGCCACGACCGAGGCAGGAGCGGAACCATCCGCCTGGCGCACCTGCACGGCGTCCACCGACTTCCAGAACTGCTCGTACGTCGCTCGGTTGTGGGCCGTGGTTGCCCGGTAGCGGTCGGTCAGCCGCGCCCAGCCGGCGTCGGTGTTGCCGGGAAGCAGGCCGTAGTAGTCGCGGATCGCGCGAGCCAGCTCCGCGCCCGTGACCGCGCCCGGTGCCTTCGAGGTGGGTGCCTGGCTGGTGGGTGCCTGGCTGGTGGCTGCGGGGCTCGAGGGGGGTGACGTCGACGGGCTGGCGGTGGACGAGGGCCGCTGCGTGGTGGTGGGCGACGACGACGGCCGCCCGGTCGACGTGGTGGCCGAGGGCGAGCTGGGCCGAGGTGTCTCGGCGGAGGCGCTCGGGACGCTCGGCGGTGCGGCCTGCGTGCGGTCGGCGTCGTGGGGCAGCAGCGCCCACAGGAGTATGCCGGCGCCGACGAGCGCGACGACGAGCAGGGCGACGACGGCTCCGCGTCGTCGGTGGGGCCGTGGCCCGGGCCCGGCGGTGCCGCCGGGAGGGGCGCCATCCCCATCGCCGCGTGGAGTCATCGGGACGGGAGGCCCGGCCGTTCTCACCGCGCCAGCAGCGCCAGCAGCGCCGGCAGCGCCGGCAGCGCCGGCGGCACCCATCGCCGCGGCGGCCGCGCCGCCGCCCTTCCCGCTGTCGACGGACGGTCCGGACGTACGCGCGGTGCCACCGGTCACGGGAAGCACCCTGGTCCGTGTGGCTGGGGCGTCGGTCGCTCCGGCAGCGGACCCCAGCCGACGGACGGGGCGCCCTGCCGCCACGTCGGCGAGCGCCTCGGACGCCTCCTGCATCGAGGGGCGGTCCTCCGGCGCAGCGGCGAGCATGCGCAGCAGGACGGGCGCGAGCGGGCTGTCACCGGGCGGCGTGATCGTGCCCGACGCCACCCGGTGCAGCAGCGCCATCGCGTTGTCGCCGGTGCCGAAGGGAGGCCTGCCCTCGAGGACGGCATAGAGGGTGGCGCCCAGGGAGAACACGTCCGAGGCAGGGCTGGCGGTGGTGCCCCGGGCGACCTCCGGTGCCAGGTAGGCCGGGGTGCCCGTCACCATGCCGGTCGAGGTGAGCGACGCGTCCCCGAGCGCATGGGAGATGCCGAAGTCGGTGATCCGTGCCGTGCCGTCCTCCGCCATGAGCACGTTGCCCGGCTTGACGTCGCGGTGCACGATGTCGGCTTGGTGGGCGGCCGCCAGCGCCGAGGCGAGCTCGCTGCCGAGCCGCGCGACCTCGCGAACCGACAGCGGGCCCCGTTCCGTCAGCACGGATTGCAGGCTGCGAGACGGGAGGTACTGCATGACGAGGCAGGGCGCGCCGTCGTGGTCGACGACGTCGAAGACCGGCACGGCGTTGGGGTGATGCAGGCGTGCGGTGATGCGTGCCTCGCGCATCGCCCGCTCGTGCGCGATGCGGGCGTCCGCCTCCGGGAGGCCGACGGGGGAGTGCAGCTGCTTGACGGCAACTGCGCGGCTCAGGCGCTCGTCCCAGGCCAGCCACACGTGTCCCATGCCGCCCGAGCCGATGCGGTTCATGAGCCGGTAGCGCCCAGCGATGAGCTCGGGCCGTTCGGCCACCATCGTCAGCGTCTCCCTCCGAGGCCGTCCGCCTCGCGATCGGCACGGCGTGCCCTGGTCGGTCGGTCAGTGTCGGTCAGTGTGGTTGGTAAGTGTGGTCGGTGCGCGTCCTGGCGTGTCCGCGCCTGTTCGCGTGTTCGCGCGGTCGGAGGGTGACGTACCCAGACAGGAGCTCCTGCTGCCACCCGGCCCTTCTCCCGGCCACCCGCCCGCACGTCCTGTGCCGCGCCGCGTGCCAGTGGGTACGGCTGCGACATGGCACCCGAACCGGACACCGCCCGTCATGACGCACCGGACAGCCCCACCGAGCTGCCCCGCTCGTCCATCGTGGCCGTCCTCAAACGCGCTCGTGTCGAGTTCAAGCGGGACAACCTGACCGACCTCGCCGCCTCGTTGACCTACTACGGCCTGCTGTCCATCGCCCCCGCACTGGTCGTGCTCGTCTCGGCTCTGGGTCTGCTCGGCCGTGACGCGACCTCCCAGGTCGTCGACCAGGTCCAGGCCATCGCGCCGGGGTCCAGTGCCCAGTTCGTGCGCACCCTCATCACGCAGGCGCAGAGCAACCGCGCCGGCGCCGGCCTCGGGGCCGTGTTCGGCATCCTCGTGGCGCTGTGGTCCGCATCGGGTTACGTGTCCGCCTTCATGCGCGCCTCGAACGTCATCTACGACATCCCCGAGGGCAGGCCGATCTGGAAGACGCTGCCGATCCGCGTCGGCGTCACCGTCTTCGCGGTCGTCGTCATGGTGGTCGCGGCCGTGATCGTCGTGGTCTCGGGCCCCGTGGCCCGACAGATCGGCGACCTCGTGGGGGCGGGTGACACCGCACTGCTCGTCTGGAGCATCCTGAAGTGGCCCGTGCTGCTCATCCTGGTCTCGGTGCTCTTCGCGGTGCTCTTCTGGGCGAGCCCCAACGCCAAGCAGGGCGGCATGAAGTGGGTCAGCCCCGGAGGCCTGCTCGCGGTCGTCATCTGGCTCGTCGTCTCCGGCCTCTTCGCGCTGTACGTCGCGTACTTCTCCTCCTACAACAAGACGTACGGCTCCCTCGCGGGCGTCGTCATCTTCCTCGTCTGGCTGTGGCTGACCAACATCGCCATCCTGCTCGGGGCGGAGGTCAACGCCGAGCTCGACCGGAGCCGCGCCATCGCTGCCGGCCTGCCCGAGGACCTCGAGCCCTTCGCCGAGCCGCGCGACACGCGGAGCATGGACGACATCGACAAGCGGGCCATGGCGCAGGCGGCCGAGCGTCGCTCGCGTTGAGGGGCGGGCCCTCAGCACGGGCCGGGGCCAGGCCCCGTACGCCACCGGCACCGCCCGCCGGCTCACCTTCCGGGCGACCGCCGATGAGGGGTTGGCGCGACGACAACCGGCAACGGGCTCGTGCGCTCGGACGCGCGCTGCGCCAGGCCGGGCCGGAGCGCGACGCGCTGCTGTTGCTGGTCAAGGCGGCGGCGGCGACGGTCCTCGCGTGGCAGTTCGCGGTGCGGGTGCTGCACAGCCCGGTGCCCTTCTACGCGCCGATGGCGGCCCTGCTCGTCGTGGACCGCACGATGGTCCGGTCGCTCTCGGCGAGTGCCCAGCGCATCGCCGCGGTCGTGCTCGGCCTCGGGGTCGCGTGGCTCGTCGCCACGGTGTTCGGGGTGACGTGGTGGACGGTGTTCGGCGTCATCCTCGTCGCGCTGGTCATCGGCCGCTGGTCGCGGCTGGGCGACCACGGCATCCAGGTGCCGTCGATGGTGCTGCTCTCGCTCATCACGGCCGGTGGCACCGACGAGCAGTTCACCTACCTGACCATCATCGAGACCGTCGCCGGCGGTGTCATCGGCGTGGCGACCAACGCGATCGTCCTCGCGCCCCTGCACCTGACCAGGCCACGGCAGCGCGTCACCGCGCTGGGCCGGCAGGTGTGCGAGCTGCTCGACGAGATGGCCGAAGGGCTGCGTGAGGACTGGGACGGTGAGAGCGCTCGCCGGTGGTACCGACTCGGCAACGACACGGCGGACAAGGCGCCGCTGGTGCTCGCCGACATCCGCACGGGCCAGGAGAGCACGCGTTTCAACCTGCGCCAGAACCTCCGCCCTGCTGACATCGACTGGCAGGGCTACGAGCGCACGGTCACGACGCTGCGCCGGACGCTGTGGCAGGTGACGGGCATCAGCCGGACGCTCGTCGACGCGGCCGAGGGAAGGGAACACCATCCCGCTCCGTCGGCCGACTTCCTGGTGCGGTATGCCGACGCGCTCGCCGCCATGTCGGTGGCCGTCTCGCAGCTGGGCAAGCACGACGACGCCTCCCTGGAGGCGCTGGACGACGGGCTCGCCAAAGCCCTCCTCGTCCTGACGACCCTGCGGGAGGAGGTACGCAGGACACCGCTCGACGACCCCGAGCAGTGGCCCGTCTACGGCTCGCTCATCGCCGACTCCCTCCGGCTGGTGGCCGAGCTGGAGTCGGCGCGCGACGCCGCCGTGGTGCCCACCGAGACCGGGCCGCTGCGGCTCCCACCCACCCGTTCACCGGTGTGGGGGCGGGTGCGGCGATCACGCCTTCGGCGTCACCCCTGGCGGCGGAATGCATCGCGCAGGTTGACGAGCAGCACGACCACCGCGACCGACACGAGGCACCAGTAGGTGACGACCTGCCAGTGGTCCGCGAAGGTGACCACCAGCTCGACGAGCGCGACGACGAGCACGACGCGGACGGCATACGCCAGGAAGTAGCCGCGGGTGAACGCCTCCACGGCCAGCACGAGGGCGAGCAGCGCCACCGCGCCGAGCGGCCGGTCGGTGACCTGGGGCTTGAAGAAGCCCGCCACGAGGTAGATGACGATCGGCGTGCTCACCACCGCCCAGGCGCCGAGCAGCCGGTGGCGCGACCGCTCGCTCACGGTGATGGGGGTACGCCGGTGGTTCAGGTGGGCGTGCGGGCCGGGGGTGGGCAACCCCTCGTCCAGCACCCGCTCCATGCGGGCCCGCTCGTCGCGCAGCCGCACGGCCTCCAGGCGCAGGGTCGTCAGCTCCCGCTCCGCCGGGGCGAGGCGCCGCACGTCGGGGCTGTCGGGACCGAGCCCGGCCGCGCGGGTCGTCAGGGCGAAGGCAGCGGCCTGCGACTCGGCGGTCATCTCGACGAGCCGCTGGTCGATCTCCTCGATGCGGTCGGCGACGAGCCTCGTCTCGGCCGGGGGACTGGGGGCGACCTTGGCCAGTGAGGCCCAACCGACGGGGTCTCCCCACGACGGCCGCACCGTGGCATTCCGCTCGTAGCGCGGGCCCGCCGGACCGCGCTCGCCGCCGAGGCGGTCCTTCGTGTCGTGACCCCACAGGCCGCGGTACTCGCGGACCCACGGCGTGTCGTCGTCGATGACCACCGGGTTCCACGCGTGGTCCGCGCCCGGCCCGATGCACACGCCGTCTCCGCGGGCGTAGTCGATGTAGGGGATGCCGAGACCGTCGCCCTGGGCGGCGCGCGCCCATGGCGTGAAGAGCTTGGCCAGCCAACGCGCCGCCGGGATGAACCCGCCCCACGACGGCGGCACGACGGTGATGAGGTAGTCGCCGCGAAGGTAGGCGCCCGAGTGCGACCCCGCCCCGGGGAAGACGACCGGATGTCGTGCGTCCACAAGGGCGAGGTCGGGGTCGTCCCAGCGCCGGCGCAGGTCGTCGCCGGTCTCGTCGTGCGCGCTGAAGACGACCCAGCGGGGCGGGGGGAGGCCGTCCTGTCCAAGCGTGCCGGAGCCGTCGAGGAAGACGGTCACCTGCTCCCAGTCGCCCTCGTGCTCGTTGACCCCGGAGAAGCCGGACCGCCAGTTGTTGAACGAGTAGAAGAACCAGTACTGGCACACGACCCAGGAGTCGCTGCGCACCACGCGCCCGTAGTACGTCGGTCTGTCCGGCGCCAGGTACTCCTGCTGGACCGCGAAGGCGGCCGCGGCGCTGCCACCCGGCACCGACCCGCGCAGCAGCAATGAGAGACGGCTGATGGTGTCGATTGTGCGTCCGAGCAGACCCACCTGGGCCAGGCGGCTCCCGGCATGGAAACCGGGTCGCGCGCCGGGCAGCCACCGGCGAACCCGATCGCCGACGGTCCGCGGCTCGGTGATGCCCGACAGGGAGAGACCGGGCCCGTCGTGCTCCGCCCCGTGGGCGGCGAGGCCCGCGAGGCCGAGGGCGCCCGGGGCTGCGAGGACGTCAGTGGAGCCGGCCCGGTCACGGATCAGGCTCGCGTGCGCGACGTACGCGTCGACCGCGACGGGGACGAAGTACTCCCCTCGCGTGAGCCGGACGACCGGCTCGTGCGCCCGCAGCAGCGCAAGGTCCTCGTCGTGCCCGACGGAGTCCACGCGTACCGCACCCCCACCAGTCCGAAGCGGCGCTGCCGGACCGGACGGACCGGCCCTGGCGCCGAGTCTGGCACCCGCACCTGACCGTCGTCGCGGGTTCCCTGACCTGGCCCGTGGTGTCTCGCCGACCGGACGCCGGTGCCCGTGGTTAGGTTGGGCCATGCGCGTGACTCATCTCGGACATGCCTGCCTCCTGGTCGAGGCGGCCGACCGCCGCATCCTCATCGACCCGGGCAGCTTCTCCTCCGGCTTCGAGGAGCTCACGAGCCTGGACGCGGTTCTCGTGACGCACAACCACGCCGACCACTTCGACCCGGAGCGGGCCGCCGCCCTCATCCGCTCGAACCCCGGCGCGACGGTCCACACCGACCCGCTGACGGCCGAGAAGCTGCGCGACGAGGGCCTCACGGCCGTGCCGTCGCGGCAGGGTGAGGACTTCACCGTCGGCGATGTCACGGTCACCCCGGTCGGTGAGCTGCACGCGTTCAACCACGCCGCGATGCCGCGCATCCCCAACGTCGGCGTCGTCCTGCGGGCCGACGGCGAGCCCTCGCTCTTCCACCCGGGAGACGCCTACGACGGCGAGCCCGGCCAGATCGACGTCCTCGCGCACCCGCTCAACGCCCCGTGGGCCGCCAGCCGGGACTCGATCGCCTTCGTCGGTCGCATCGCCCCCAAGGTGTTCATCCCCATCCACGACGCGCTGCTCAGCGACGTGGGGCACAGGATGTACTCCGGCCACATCGAGCAGTTCTCGGGGGTCGAGGGCCTGACCTACACCCCGCTGCGCGACTCCGAGTCCGCGACCTTCTGACGCCCGGCGTCGGGGGAGAGACATGGTCGAGATCGCCGGAATGCCCGGACCACACGGAGACCCGAGCGACGGGCCTGCCCTCGCGATGCGTGGGCTGGGCAAGCGCTTCGGCGACCTCATCGCCGTCAAGGGCATCGACCTCGACGTGCCCCGCGGGTCGTTCTTCGGCCTCGTGGGCCCGAACGGCGCCGGCAAGACGACGACCCTCTCGATGGTCACGGGGCTGCTGCGCCCCGACGCGGGCCAGGCGTTCGTCCTGGGCCGCGACGTGTGGTCCGATCCCGTCGCCGCCAAGCGCCTCCTCGGCGTGCTGCCCGATGGGCTCAAGCTCTTCGACCGGCTCACCGGGCTGCAGCTGATCACGTATGCCGGCCTGCTGCGTGGCATGCCGCGCGAGCTCGCTGCCGAGCGGGCTGCCGAGCTCGTGGCCGCCCTCGGGCTGACGGAGGCCCAGGGCAAGCTTGTCGTGGACTACTCCGCCGGGATGACGAAGAAGGTGACCCTCGCGTCGGCCCTCGTGCACGCCCCGCGGGTGCTCGTCCTCGACGAGCCCTTCGAGGCGGTGGACCCGGTGTCGGCCGCGACGATCCGGCACATCCTCGCCGGCTTCGTGGAGTCGGGAGGCACCGTCGTGCTCTCGAGCCACGTCATGGACCTCGTCGAGCGGATCTGCAGCCACGTCGCCGTCATCTCCGAGGGGCTGGTGCTGGCCGCGGGCGAGCTGGACGACGTGCGCGCGGGCCGCTCGCTCGAGGAGCGGTTCGTCGACCTCGTCGGCGGGTCCACGGAGGTGGTGGGGCTGTCGTGGTTGCGCACCTCGTCCGACTGAAGCTCGCCCTGCTGCGCAACATCTTCCGGCGCAGCAGGGCCCAGGCGGTCGGTGCCGTGATCGGCGTCGTCTACTTCGCGGTGCTCGTCGCCGGGCTGGCCGTCATCCTGGCCTCCTTCCGCGGGTCGCTCGACGTCGCACGGGTCGTGATCCCGCTCGCCGGCGCCGCGGGAGTCGTGCTGTGGACGGTGGTCCCGCTCTTCTCCTTCGGGTCCGACCCGACGCTCGACCCGGGCCGTTTCGCCACCTTCGCCGTGCCGCACCGCGACCTCGCCGTGGGGCTCGTCGTGGCCGCCCTCGTCGGCCTGCCCGCGATCGCCTCGATGGTGCTGGCCGCGGGCGTCGTCGTCGCCTGGTCGCACACTGCGGCCTCGACCGTCGTGGCCGTCGTGGCGACCGCCATCGGTCTGCTGACCGCCGTCACGACGAGCCGGTGGGTCTCGGCGCTGATGAACCACGCGATCTCGAGCCGCCGCGGCCGCGACGCCATCGCCATCGTCGGCCTGCTGCTGCTCGTCGTCATCGGCCCGGCGATCTCCGTCGTCGCCAACCTCGGCAGCGACCTCCGGGGCCTCGCCACCGCCGCCTCGCAGGTCGTCTCCTGGTCGCCGCTCGGGTGGGCGTGGGCGGCTCCGGGCGACGTGGCTGCGGGTGATGTGGGCACCGGCCTGCTGCGGCTCCTGCTGGCGGCCGGTGCGCTCGGCACCGTCTTCGTTCTGTGGTCACGGGTTCTGCGCCACGAGGTGGACAACCCACGTGCGGTGTCGCGCCTCGACTCGGGAGCGTCCGAGGGCGACGACCTCGGCCTGCTCGGACGACTGCCGGGCACCCCGCTCGGCGCCGTCGCTGCGCGGGTGCTGACGTACTGGCGCCGCGACCCGCGTTTCCAGATCAGCATGGCCATGACGCCCCTAGTGCCGCTGGCTCTGCTCATCCCGTTCTTCACCGCCGACCTGCGGTGGACGCCGTTGCTGATGGGCCCGCTCGTCGCGTTCCTGCTCGGCTGGAGCGAGCACAACGCCGTCGCCTACGAGTCCGACGCGCTGTGGCTGCACATCGTTTCGGGCACGTCCGGCCGTGACGACCGGCGCGGGCGTCTCGTGCCCGACGCCGCGCTCGCCGCCCTGCTCGTGCCCGCCTACAGCCTCGTCGGGGTCGCGGTCGGCGGGCGCTGGGACGTGCTGCCGGCGGTGCTCGGGCTGGCGGTCGCCCTGCTCGGCGCCGGGTATGCCGTCGCGAGCGTCATGAGCGTCGTGCTGCCCTACCCGGTGCCTGAGTCCGGGGAGAGCCCGTTCAACGCTCCACCCGGGGCCGCCGGGATCACCATCGCCGCGCAGTCGCTCGCGAGCGTCGGCACCATCGCTCTTGCCTCACCCGCGATCCTGCTCGCCTGGCTCGGCTGGCAGGGCTCGACCCCGGCGGTCTGGGCCGCCGGGGTCGTCGGCATGGGCCTCGGCGTCGTCGTCGCTGCCGTCGGTGTCGCGCTCGGCGCACGGCTCTACGACCAGCGTGCCCCCGAGCTGCTGTCGTCCCTGCGCCGAAGCTGACTCGCGGTCGCCCCACCGATGCGAGGGCACGACGCCTCGGTCAGCGCCTGGCCTCGGCGAGGTCGACGGCCAGGTGCGCGGCGCCGATGATCCCGGCCTGGTTGAGCAGCTGGGCCGGCACGATGGGGCAGCGCAGCTTCAGCCGCGGCAGGAAGTCGTCGCTGTCCTTGGAGATGCCGCCGCCGACGATGAGCAGGTCGGGGGAGAAGAGCTTCTCGATCGTGTCGTAGTACGTCTGGAGGCGTTCGACGTAGTCGTCCCAGGAGAGTCCCTCGGCGTCCTTGGCCGACGAGGCCGCCCGGTCCTCGGCGTCGTAGCCGTCGATCTCGAGGTGACCCAGCTCGGAGTTGGGCAGCAACCGCCCGTCGTGGATGATCGCGCTGCCGATCCCGGTGCCGAGTGTGGTGAGGATGACCAGCCCCCGCACGCCCTTGGCGGCGCCGTAGTACAGCTCGGCCAGGCCGGCGGCGTCGGCGTCGTTGAGCACGGTGACGCTGCGGCCGGTGTGCTCCTTGATGAGAGCCTCGGCGTCGGTGTTGATCCAGGACGGGTCGATGTTGGCCGCGGACAGCACCGTGCCGCGAATGACGACGGCCGGCACGGTGACACCGATCGGCGAGTCGCCCGTCTGCTCGGCGAAGTGGTCGACGATCTGGTCGACGACCTGTGCGACGGCTTCGGGCGTGGCCGGCTTGGGCGTCAGGATCTTGCGCCGCTTGCCGGCGAGCTCGCCCGCCTTGAGGTCGACGGGCGCGCCCTTGATGCCGCTGCCGCCGATGTCGATGCCGAGCGGCTTGCCGTGCTTGGCCATGGTCCTGCTTCCTGGTCGAGACGTGGTCGTCGTGTGACTGGTGCGTGGTGGGGGAGCGCGACGGCTCAGGGCGCCTCGACGCCCTCCGGGAGGGTGAGGATCTCGAAGCCGTCGTCGGTGATGAGGATCGTGTGCTCGAACTGTGCCGAGCGCAACAGGTCGCGCGTCACGACGGTCCACCGGTCGTCCCACATGTCCCACTCGTGGGTGCCGAGGTTGAGCATGGGCTCGATGGTGAAGGTCATGCCCGGCTCGATGACCGTCTCGTAGTGGGGCGCTGCGTCGTAGTGCGGGATGATGAGCCCGGAGTGGAACTCGAGGCCGATGCCGTGACCGGTGAAGTCGCGCACGACCCCGTAGCCGAAGCGCTTGGCGTAGCTCTCGATGACGCGGCCGATGACGTTGATCTCGCGGCCCGGGCGGGCGGCGCGGATGCCGCGCATCATCGCCTCGTGCGTGCGCTCGACGAGCAGGCGCGATTCCTCGTCGACGTCGCCAACGAGGTAGGTGGCGTCGGTGTCGCCGTGCACGCCGTGGATGTATGCCGTCACGTCGATGTTGACGATGTCGCCGTCCTCGAGCGGGCGGGCGTCCGGGATGCCGTGGCAGATGACCTCGTTCACGCTCGTGCACACCGACTTGGGGAAACCCTTGTAGCCGAGCGGCGACGGGTAGGCGCCGTGGTCGAGCATGTACTCGTGCGCTACGGCGTCGAGGTCGTCGGTCGTGGCCCCGGGGGCGATGGCTCTCGAGGCCTCGACCATGGCCGTGGCCGCGATGCGCGACGCGATCCGCATCTTCTCGATGGTCTCGGCGTCCTTGATCCGCAGGTCGCCGTCCTCGCGTGGGCTCGGCACGTCCACGTAGTGGGGCCGCTCGATGGAAGCCGGTACCGGTCGTCGCGGACTGAGGGGGTGCGGGGACACCCGCGGCTGGAGCAACGGCATACGGTGGAGTCTAGGTCGTCAGCAGGTGGCGTTCACGACGGGCGCCCACGGGACGGACCGACGTCATCGGGACGGTTCCGAAGAGAGAAGGAGTCCTCGTGAGCTTCTGGTACAACGTCGACACCGGTCAGGTCGAGACCGACGAGAACCGCAGCCGGGGGGAGCAGGTGCTCGGCCCCTACCCCACGGAGGCCGCGGCCCGCGCCGCCCTCGACACCGCGCACGAGAAGACGGAGCAGTGGGACTCCGAGGACCGCGAGTGGAACGAGCGCGGTGGCTCGGCGGGTGGCACGAAGGACTGAACGTCGAGCGCGCTGCCGTCGCGCTCCTGCGCCCGCCCCGTCGAACGACCGGGCGGGCGCCGCCGCGTCAGGAGTCGAACGAGTGCTCGGCGTCGGGGAACGCCCCCGACTCCACGTCGGCGGCATACGCCCGGGCCGCGTCGAGCAGCGTCCCGCGCAGGTCGGCGTACTTCTTGACGAAGCGCGGGGCCTTCCCGCTGCGCAGGCCGGCGAAGTCGCTCCAGACCAGCACCTGGGCATCGGTGCCGCTGCCCGCCCCGATGCCGATGGTCGGGATGCGCAGCTCCTCGGTGACCCGGGCCGCCACGGGGGCCGGGACCATCTCGAGAACCACCGCGAACGCGCCCGCGTCCTGGAGGGCGCGGGCCTCGGCGACGAGCGCGTCACCGGCCTCGCCGCGACCCTGCACGCGGTAGCCGCCGAGCTGGTGCTCGCTCTGAGGAGTGAAGCCGACATGGGCCATGACGGGGATGCCGGCGTCGGTCAGGAGCTTGACGAGCGGCACCATCGCGGTCCCGCCCTCGAGCTTGACGGCGTGGGCGAGCCCCTCCTTCATCAGCCGCACGGCACTCGCGAAGCCCTGCTCGGGCGAGCCGCCGTAGGAGCCGAACGGCAGGTCGGCCACGACCAGGGCCCGTCGCGCGGCGGACGAGACCGCGCGCACCAGCGGGATCATCTCCTCGAGGGTGACCGGCACCGTCGTCTCGTAGCCGTAGACGTTGTTGCCGGCCGAGTCGCCGACGAGCAGGACCGGGATCCCGGCCTCGTCGAAGATCTGCGCGGCATACATGTCGTATGCCGTGAGCATCGCCCAGCGCCGGCCCTCGGCCTTCATCGCGTGCAGGTGGGGGATGCGCACCTTGCGTGGGCTGGCGGCGCCCGTGCCGCCGGGCGATGGCTGCTGCGGCCGGTTGCCGGAACCGTAGGGACTCTGCTCCTCGGGGGCGTCTGCGGTCATCCGGGGAGCATAGCGGTGGGGCGCTGTTCGCAATGTCGCTCACGGGATGGGACCCACGGTGCATCTGGGGCGGATGAGGTTTGTGGGATCGCTACCTCATCGGCGGCCGAAAGAGAAGATTTCGGGCACCTGACTTTACGAAGATTTTACCTCTGACGCACTGAACGACGTTGTGGCACAGGTTTTTTCGAATTATCTGTGCGCACGCACCACATCGTCTGTGATCTGTGTTCTTATACGCGAGGCGCCCGATTTGTGGCGCCTTGACCAGGAGGACATGATCTTGAACAAGCGCCACTGGAGTGCTGTCTCGGGACTGGCCGTGGGGGCGCTCGTCGTCACCGGCCTCACCAGCCCGATGCAGGCTCAGGCAACCCCTGTTGCCAAGGCCCCGGTGAGCGGCGACCCCGCTGCAGCCCAGGCCTCCCAGCCGGACACCCTGCCCAACCCTCTCGCCGAGGCCCAGGCGGCCGAGCGCAAGGACGCGGTCGCCAAGCTGCTCAAGGGCGAGGCGACGACCAAGACGATCAACGGCAACCGCGTGATCGAGGTCAAGACGGCCGCCAAGAACGGCAAGGCCGGCAAGTCGAAGTTCGTCAACTACCCGGTCAACCGGGAAGAGGACATCTTCACGATCCTGGTCGACTTCGGCGACCAGATCAATCCCACCACCAAGGGCTCGGCAGGCCCGGTGCACAACCAGATCCCGAAGCCGGACCGCAACTGGGACGGCAGCTCGACGGACGACAACTCGACCTACTGGCTGTCGGACTTCAACCGCGAGCACTACCAGCAGATGATGTTCGGTGAGGGCGAGTCTTTCCGCGACTTCTACCTCAAGCAGTCCAACGGCCGTTTCCTCGCCAAGGGCGACGTGTCCGACTGGGTCAAGGTCCCCTACAACGAGGCGCGCTACGGCTCAAACGCCGTCGCCCAGAGCTCGACGTACTGGCCCTTCGTGCGCGACACGGCCAAGGCTTGGTACGACGCGCAGGTCGCGGCGGGCAAGACCCCGGCGCAGATCAAGGAGTACCTCGCGCAGTTCGACAAGGTCGACCGCTACGACTACGACGGCGACGGCAACTTCAACGAGCCGGACGGCTACATCGACCACTTCCAGGCCATCCACGCCGGTGAGGGCGAGGAGGCCGGCGGCGGCAAGGAGGGCGCGGACGCCATCTGGTCGCACCGCTGGTACGCCTACTCCAACCAGGCAGGGCAGAGCGGCCCCGAGCAGAACAAGCTCGGTGGCGTGCCGCTCGGTGACACCGGCATGTGGATCGGTGACTACACGACCGAGCCCGAGAACGGCGGCCTGGGAGTCTTCGCCCACGAGTTCGGCCACGACCTCGGCCTGCCGGACCTCTACGACACCGCCGGCGGCGACAACAGCACCGCGTTCTGGACCCTCATGAGCGGCGGCTCGTGGCTCAACCACGGGACCGACTCGATCGGTACGACGCCCGGGTACATGGGCGCGTGGGAGAAGCTGCAGCTCGGCTGGCTCGACTACACGACCGTGCCCTTCGGTGAGGACACCTCCGTCAAGCTGAGCCAGGCTGACCTGGCCACCAAGAACGGCTCGGTCCAGGCTCTCGTCGTCCCGCTCCCGGAGCGCGAGGTCAAGTCAGACCGCAACACCCCCCACTCTGGCAAGGCCGAGTGGTGGAGTGGCTTCGGCGACAACCTCAACTCGACCCTGGCGCGCACCGTCGACCTGACCGACGCCAAGTCGTCGGCCTCCGTCGGCGCGTGGGTCCAGGGCAACCTCGAGAAGGACTACGACTACCTCTACGGCGAGGTGTCCACCGACAACGGTGCCACCTGGACGCAGGTCGGCTCGCCCGTCAACGACGTGTTCGGTTGGAGCGAGAAGTCCTGGGACCTCTCGGCCTACAAGGGTCAGAGCGTGCAGTTCCGCTTCCGCGTGGCCACCGACGGTGGTGTCTCGAGCGAGGCCTTCATCGATGACATCGCCGTGACCAAGGACGGCGTCGCCGGCGCTGTCGACGACGTCGAGGCGGGCGCTGGTGCGTGGACGGCCAAGGGCTTCTCGATCATGGACGGCAAGACGTCGCGGCAGGTGCAGGACTTCTACTTCGCCGAGAACCGCGTCTACAGCGGCTACGACGCGACGCTGAAGACCGGCCCGTACAACTTCGGCTTCGCTGACAGGCCCGACTGGGTTGAGCGCTTCCCGTACCAGAACGGCATGCTCGTGACGTACGCCAACGGCGAGTACACCGACAACAACACGTCGGCCCACCCCGGTGGCGGCGAGATCCTCCCGGTCGACGCCCGTCCGGAGCCGATCATGCTCAACAACGCCAACGGCACGCAGTCGATGCTGGGCAACCGCCGCCAGCCGTTCGACGCCACCTTCGGCCAGGAGGCCACCGACGCGGTGACCTTCCACCGCAACGGTTTCCCGACCACGGTTCCGTCGCAGCCGGCGATCCCGACGTTCGACGACTCGGACGTGAACCGCTACTGGTCCTCGAAGAACCCGGGGGCGTCCACCAAGGTGGCCGGCTCGGGCACGACGATGACCGTCTTCAAGACCCGCGACGGTGGCAACGAGCTGCAGGTCAAGGTCAACTTCAAGTGACCTCACGGTCATGAGACCGAAGGGCCCCCGGGATGTGTCCCGGGGGCCCTTCGCGTGCCCGCCCGACGGCATACGACCGGGGGCTCGTCCCGAGCATCGTGTGTCGCAACATCCGTGAAACACCCATGCGGCAGGATCGACCCATGAACCGTCAGGAAGAGTTCGTGCTGCGCACGATCGAAGAGCGTGACATCCGGTTCGTCCGTCTGTGGTTCACGGACGTCCTCGGCACCCTCAAGTCGGTGGCGGTCGCGCCGGCCGAGCTCGAGGGGGCCTTCGCCGAGGGCATCGGCTTCGACGGTTCGGCGATCGAGGGTTTCGCCCGGGTCTACGAGGCCGACATGCTCGCCAAACCAGACCCGTCGACCTTCCAGATCCTGCCCTGGCGCGGCGACCCTCCGGGCACGGCGCGGATGTTCTGCGACCTCCAGCTGCCCGACGGCACGCCGAGCTTCGCCGACCCGCGTCACGTCCTCCAGCGCGCCCTCGGCCGGGCCGCCGACCTCGGCTTCACCTTCTACACCCATCCCGAGATCGAGTTCTTCCTCCTCGAGCAGGGCCGGGGCGCGGATGGCCGGCCGGTGCCCGTCGACGACGCCGGCTACTTCGACCACGTCCCGCACGGCACCGGTCACGACTTCCGCCGCGCGGCCATCACGATGCTCGAGAACATGGGCATCTCCGTCGAGTTCAGCCACCACGAGGGCGCGCCGGGTCAGAACGAGATCGACCTGCGCTACGCCGACGCCCTCAGCATGGCCGACAACATCCAGACCTTCCGGACCGTCATCAAGGAGGTCGCCCTGACCCAGGGCATCTACGCGACCTTCATGCCGAAGCCCTTCTCGGAGCACCCCGGCTCCGGCATGCACACCCACCTGTCCCTCTTCGAGGGAGACGCGAACGCCTTCTACGAGGCCGGCGCCCCGTACCAGCTGAGCAAGGTCGGTCGGCAGTTCATCGCGGGCCTGCTGCGCCACGGCGCCGAGATTGCCGCGGTGACCAACCAGTGGGTCAACTCCTACAAGCGCCTGTGGGGCGGGGGAGAGGCCCCGGCCCACCTGACCTGGGGGCACAACAACAGGTCGGCGCTCGTCCGGGTCCCGATGCACAAGCCGAACAAGGGGCAGTCGACGCGGGTCGAGGTGCGCTCCCTCGATGCCGCCTGCAACCCCTACCTCGCCTTCGCGGTGCTGCTCGGAGCCGGGCTCAAGGGCATCGAGGAGGGCTACGACCTCCCGCCCGAGACCGAGGACGACGTCTGGAGCCTCACCGACTCCGAGCGCCGCGCGATGGGGATCAAGCCGCTGCCCGCCTCGCTCGGCCGGGCTCTCGAGGTGATGGAGGAGAGCGAGCTCGTCGCCGACGTCCTCGGTGAGCACGTCTTCGACTTCTTCCTGCGCAACAAGCGTCAGGAGTGGCTCGACTACCGCCACGAGGTCACCCGCTTCGAGCTCGACCGCTACCTGCCGCGGCTCTGACCACCCGCCCGGCACGTCCACCCAAGGGCCTCGCGGCCCCGACGATTCGACACCGATGTCACCACGCACCAGCACGACCGAGGGAGCCCTGGCCCGCCTCGGCTTCGCCGATCCCGACCGGGCGGCCGCGCTCGTCGAGGATGCGGCGTTGCTGCCAATCAGGGCGGCCGTGCCCGACGGGCAGCTCGACGACGTCGCCGCGGTGATGGCCGACACCGCAGACCCCGACCAGTGCCTGCTCGGGCTGGTGCGCGTGGCGGAGTCGCTTGCGGCGCTGGGTGACCCACCGGTCTGGGGCATCTCCGCGCTCGCGTCCGAGCTGGCGACCCCGGGGGTCGGGCGCGAGCGCGTGCTCGGCGTCCTGGGCGCTTCGACCGCCCTCGTCGACGAGCTCGTCCGCCACCCGGAGCACTGGGTGGATGCGGCTGCTGCGGAGCGCCATCCCGGTGAGCGGGTGCGCGAGGAGCTCGTGCGTGCCGTCACCACTGAACGCGGCGACGTGGTGCCGCTCGATGCATTGCGGATCGCCTACCGCAGGGGGCTGCTGCGGATCGCCGCGGTCGACGTGACCTCGAGCGACCCGCTCAACGACATGCCAGCCGTGGGGGAGGCACTGGCGGAGCTCGCAGAGGCCGCCCTCGAGGCGGCGCTCGCCATCGCGCGGGAGGAGTACGGCCAGGGTCACGAGGCCTGCCGCCTGGCGATCATCGGCATGGGCAAGACGGGCGGCGGGGAGCTGAACTACGTCAGCGACGTCGACGTCATCTTCGTCGCCGAGCCCGCCGACGGCGTCGACGAGGACACTGCGCTTCGCGTGGGCACTTCCCTCGCGACCGCCACGATGCGTGCCTGCTCCGCGCCCACCCAGGAGGGCAGCCTCTGGCCCGTCGACGCCGCACTGCGGCCGGAGGGCAAGCAGGGGCCGCTCGTGCGCACCATTCGCAGCCACAAGGCGTACTACGAGCGCTGGGCCAAGACGTGGGAGTTCCAGGCGCTGCTCAAGGCATGGGTCTCCGCCGGCGACAGGGAGATCGGCCTTCGCTACAAGTCGGAGATCGCCCCCATGGTGTGGGAGGCGGCCGGCCGGGACCGGTTTGTCGAAGACGTGCAGGCGATGCGGCGCCGGGTGGAGCAGCACGTGCCGGCGAACGAGGCCGCGCGCCAGCTGAAGCTGGGCCCGGGGGGCCTGCGGGACGTGGAGTTCAGCGTCCAGCTGCTCCAGCTCGTCCACGGCCGCACCGACCCCAGCCTCCGCTCGGCCACGACGCTCGAGGCTCTGGCAGCCCTCGCCCGCGGCGGCTACGTCGGGCGTGACGACGCCGCGACGCTCGACCGGGCCTACCGCCACCTGCGCTGTCTCGAGCACCGCATCCAGCTGCACCGCCTGCGCCGCACTCACCTGATGCCGGTGGGCGAGGCCGACCTTCGTCGTCTCGGCAGGTCCATGGGCCACCGGACCCACCCCGAGCAGGCAGTCGTCGCCGACCGCCAGGCCTCGGCGCGTGAGGTGCGCCGGCTCCACGAGCGACTCTTCTACCGCCCGCTGCTCGCCGCGGCGGCCAAGCTCAGCCCGACCGACGCGCGCCTCAGTCCCGAGGCGGCGCGCGAGCGGCTGCTCGCCCTCGGCTTCGGCGACCCGGCCGGGGCGCTGCGCCACATCGAGGCGCTGACGACCGGCGTGAGTCGTCGTGCGGCGATCCAGCGCACGCTGCTGCCGGTGATGCTCGGCTGGTTCGCCGACGAGGCGGACGCGGACGCCGGGCTGCTGTCCTTCCGTCGGGTCTCCGACGAGCTCGGCTCCACGCACTGGTACCTGAAGATGCTGCGCGACGAGGGCCGCGCCGCCGACCGGCTCGCCCACTGCCTCGCCCGCAGCCGGTATGCCGCCGACCTGCTCGTGCGCTCCCCGGAGAGCGTCTCGATCCTCGGCGACGACCACGGCCTCACGCCGCGCAGTCGCGACGCCATCACGGCGACCATGCAGGCGGCGGCGGGACGGCGGGAGACCGCCGCCGACGCCGTCGCCGCCGTGCGAGCCATCCGGCGCCACGAGCTGCTCCGGATCGTCATGGCCGACCTGGTCGGCACCGTCGACCTCCCGGCCGTCGGCGCCGCCCTGACCGACCTCACGGGCGCGACGATCCAGGTGGCCCTCGAGGCGACGACCAGAGAGGTCGAACAGCGCGAGGCCCAACCGATCGGGGGCGACATCCTGGTCGTGGCGATGGGCAGCCTGGGCGGCCGCGAGCTGGGCTACGCGTCCGACGCTGACGTGATGTTCGTGCACCAGCCGCATCCGGGCTCCTCGGACGAGGACGTGCAGGCCCGAGCGACCATGGTCGTCCAGGAGCTGCGCAGGCTGCTGTCGGGCTCTGGCCCGGACCCTGCCCTCGGACTCGACGCGGACCTGCGCCCCGAGGGCAAGGGCGGTCCCCTCGTCCGCAGCGTCGACTCGTTCCGCACCTACTACGAGCGCTGGGCGCTCACGTGGGAGTTCCAGGCGCTGCTGCGCGCCACGCCGCTCGCCGGTCCGGAGGCTCTCGCCGACGCCTTCCTCCAGCTCATCGACCCGCTGCGCTGGCCGGAGGGCGGCCTCAGCGCCAGCCGGGTGCGCGACATCCGCACCCTCAAGGCACGCGTCGAGAGCGAGCGGCTGCCCCGCGGGGCCGACCCGCGCACGCACCTCAAGCTCGGACGTGGTGGCCTGACCGACGTGGAGTGGGTCGTCCAGCTGCACCAGCTGCAGCATGCCCGCGCGCGGCCCGCGCTGCGGGTCACCGGCACCATGGCCGGCCTCGCGGCGCTCGAGTCCGAGGGCCTCATCGCCGCCGACGACGTCAAGGCGCTGCGGGAGGCGTGGCGGCTGGGGGCGCTCATGCGCAACGCCGGGGTTCTCTGGCGCGGACGAGCCATCGACAGCGTTCCGTCCGACCTCCGCGACCTCGACGGCATCGGTCGCATCATGGGTCGTCCCGCCGGGGAGGGCGCTGCTCTCGCCGAGCTCTGGCGCCGTATTGCCCGCCGTTCCCGGCATGCCACTGATTTCAACTTTTACGACTCCCCACCTCGGGGTAGCGTCAACACGTGAATCCAAGCCAGGGGCAGGGCGGCAGCGTCCCGACGTACGCCGCCGTCCTCCGCGTTCCGCGGTACCTGCCGGTGTTCCTGGCCAGCGCCCTGTCGATGTGGGGCGACTACATCGCACGTGTCACGATCGCCGCCGTCGTCTTCGCCGAGACAAAGTCGCCGCTCGTCACGGCCACGACGCTGGCGGTCAGCTTCGTTCCCACCTTCTTCGGCCGCAGCCTGATCGGCCCGGTCGTCGACCGGTTCCCCTACAAGTGGGTCCTGATCTGGTCGCACCTGCTGCGCGGGGCGTGCGTCCTCGGCCTCATGTGGCTCGTGCTGCACGGCTCACCTCTGTGGGGGATGTTCGTGCTGCTCTGCCTGCTCGAGCTGATCGGTGGTGCGTCCACGGCCTCCTACATCATGCTCGTGACCGACCTCTTCGAGGACCGCCACCTCTACGCGAGGGCCGTGGGCCTCGGGGCGATGTCCGAGCAGTTCAACCAAGCCATCGGTCTCGCCGTCGGCGGCGGCCTCATCGCGCTCGTTGGGCCGGAGACCGGGCTGCTCTTCGACCTCGTCACCTTCGTGGTGGCTGCCCTCGTCATCCTCTTTGTCGTCGAGCTGCGGCCGGTCACAGGAGCGCGCGGGCGTGGTGTCCGCGGGTTCGCACGAGACCTGTCCAGCGCAGCCGGTGACCTGGCGCGCCACCCGGTGCTCGCCCGACTGGTCACGCTGAGCGCCGTCGCCTGCCTCGGCGTCGTCGCGCCCGAGGCGTTGGCGCTGCCGATCGCCGGGCGCAACGGGTGGGGCGGCGTGCTGATGGCCTCGCCGATCATCGGAGCGGTCGTCGGCATCGTGCTCATCGGACGCCGGGACGTGCAGCGGCAGAACCGGTCGATCCTGCCGCTGGCCCTGGCCATGCCGATGCCTCTGCTGCTGACCGCCTTCGCGCCGCCGATCTGGGTCGTGGCCGTCCTCTTCTTCGTGTCCGGCATGATGCAGGCGTTCATGGTGCCCTTGCAGGCGACGTTCGCACTCGTCACGGAGCCGGCGCTTCGCGGGCGCATCTTCAGCCTCGCCGGGTCGGTCTCGATCGCCGCGGCCGGCGCGTCCTACCTCGCGGCCGGCTGGGTCGGCGAGCACTCGAGCCCCCATTACGGCGTCGCCATCTGCGCCGCGGTCTGCCTCATGCTCATCGCTGTCATGGCCACCACCTGGCCGCACGGCCGCGTGCGCTCGGCCGTCGACCACGCGTACACACAGCCGTCCTCCCGCGCCGCCTGATCCACCGAGCAGCCGGGCCCGACGCGGCCGGGCCGCCGCGGCCGGCCCGACGCCCACGTGTAGCGGGCGGCAAGCCGACTGGTGCGGCTGCCCGGACCGGTCAGCGCATCCCGTTGGCGGCGAGCAGCGCCCGCCACGTCGACGGGTAGGCGATCCCCGTCGCGATGAGCCCATGCCGGGTCTGCCACGCCTTGAGGCGTGTCGTCGTCACGGACAGGAAGTTGCCCGTGGCAGGGGAGACGCCGATCGCCTTCTGGAGGGTCGTGACCGCCGGTCCCGACATGCCGGGCCGAAGGACCATGCCCGAACGCGGCACCAGCTCCTTGAGGAGGGAGCTGGCGCCCGTCGGCGCCTTGACGACGGCATACGTGGGGCAGGGGCGCCGGTTCGGTCCGGCCAAACCGGTCGACCAGTTGAGGTCCGCGGGGCGGCAGGGGCCGAAGTCGACGGCCGCCACCGACTTGGTCCAGAACGAGGTCCGCCCCATCGCACCCTCCCAGGAGAGGCTGATGTGGATGTGGTTGCGGTGGCAGGCGGTGTCGTACGCTGCCGACGGGGTCGTGGCGCAGGTGCTGTAGGGGCGCCAGCCCTCGGACGTGCGGTAGGAGCTCCACATCTTGTTGTTCCAGATGACGTACATGACGCCGAGGCGCCGGGCGTTGGCGTAGCGGTTGCCCGCCTTGTCGGTCGCGAGCAGCCAGGTCAGCAGCGCGTTGGCGTCGGCGCGCTCGGACGCAACCCGCACGTTGAAGAAGGTGTCGACGGCCCGGCCGTCGAAGTGCTCCGAGGTCGGCGTGGTCGCGGAGGTGCAGCTGCGCGACAGACCGTAGGTGTTGGCATACGTGACCTGCACCAGCTTGGCGAGCTTGACCGAGCCGGCCCGGTTGCTCAGGTCGCAGCCGGTGGGCTTTACGTAGGGTGCCAGCCCCTCGATGGCCGTGGGCATCCCGCTGGGGGACGGTGGCACGGCGGGTCCGCCGCCGGCCGACGCGACGGGTGCCGTCGAGGCCACGAGGGCCAGGGACGCGACGACCGACAGCAGCCGGGCGAGGGTGCGCACCCGGCGGGGAGCGGTGACGTGCTTCATGGGTTCTCCGAACGGTCTGGGGCGAGGTGCCGCCGGCGCCGGTTGGGCGCCCAAGGCCTGGGTGGCCCCGTGCCCGTCGACGGTAACCTTTTTGTCCGTTTCGTCACTCCGGAATGCGCAGAACTGACAGCTGTCCCCGCTGCCGGGGCCGGTTCAGCCACGCGGACGCCGGGGTGCCGGTCAGGATAGGCCGGTCAGGAGCGCCGTTCGGAGGCAGCGTTCTCCGCCGCTTCCGCCGAGTCCTCGCGTGCGGCCTGCGCCGCGGCGCCCTGACGGCGGCGGCGCAGGTCGAGGGCGCTGGCGCCGAGGGCCACGGCGACCAGCACCGCCGTCACGCGCAGGGCGGCCGCGGCATCGAGTCCCTTGCCACCGGCCACGCTGGAGTAGAAGACCGCTCCGACGAGTGCGATCCCGGCTGCCGTACCGATGCGCTGGCCCGTCTGAAGGAGTCCTCCCGCGGTGCCGGCCCGCTCGACCGGTACTCGCGCCACCGTCAGGGTGATGTTCGGCGAGATCACCAGGCCACTGCCGAGGCCGGCGACGAGCAGGGGCACGGCGAGCCACCACCCGAGGGAGGTGTCGTGCACCCGGCCCAGGACCACGTCAACCGCGACGATGCCGACGAGCACGATGATGAGCCCGCCGGTGACGAGGGACCGCTCGAAGCGGTCGACGAGACGGCCGCCGATGGCCGCGGTCACCGCGGACCCCGCAGCGAACGGCGTCACCGCCAGCCCGGCGATCAGGGGCGTGTAGTGCAGCTGCTCCTGGAAGAAGATGGTCAGGACGAAGAAGATGCCGGTGAAGCCGCCGAAGTAGATCGTGCCGACGGCCGCCCCCGACGAGTAGCCCGGCACGCGGAAGAGCCCGAGGTCGACCAGCG
The DNA here is from genome assembly GCF_058790095.1 of Terrabacter sp. FW104-15G4B. Classification (NCBI taxonomy): domain Bacteria; kingdom Bacillati; phylum Actinomycetota; class Actinomycetes; order Micrococcales; family Intrasporangiaceae; genus Terrabacter; species Terrabacter sp. FW104-15G4B. The sequence goes on from NZ_JBYTCI010000009.1 coordinate 79,640, forward strand.
GGCTGCGCCCTCGAGCGGTGTAGAGCCGCTCCCAGGCGAGGAAGCCCGCGACGAAAGCCGCACCGATGAGGGCCACCCACCAGGGCACCGTGGTGCCACCTCGCCCGGTCTCCACGATGGGCAGCAGGATCCCGAGGACGCCGGCCCCGAGGAGCACGACGCCGACCGGGTCCACGTCGACGCGGTGTGACCGGTCGCGCGGCGGCGGCTCCGGTAGCCATCGCATCGCCAACACGACGGCGGCGGCGGCCACCGGCAGGTTGACGAAGAAGATCCACCGCCACCCCGTCTGCTCGCCCAGGCCGTCGAGGATCACGCCGCCGACCACGGGGCCGACGGCCGTGGAGATGCCGATGGTGGCACCGAGCAGCCCGAAGGCGCGACCCCGCTCGGCCCCGCGGAACAACTGCTGGATGAGCCCTGAGACCTGCGGGTTGAGGATGCCGCCGGCGGCCCCCTGCACGAGCCTCGCCGCGATGAGCAGTGCGCTGCTCGGGGCGAGTCCGCACGCCAGGCTGGCGGCGCCGAACAGGACGACCCCGACCACGAAGGCCGTGCGACGGCCCACCGCGTCACCGATGCGGCCGGAAGGCACGAGCGTGAGCCCGAAGGTGAGGGCGTAGCCCGACACCACCCACTGCAGGTCGCTGGGCGTGGCCTTCACGCCCGTCTGGATCGAGGGGAGGGCGACGTTGACGATGCTGACGTCGAGGAGGGTCATGAAGCCGGCGACCAGGCAGACCCACAGCGCCTTCCAGCGGCGGGGGTCGGGTTGGGCGCCGGCGCTCTGCTCCGGCGTCACGAGCCCAGGATCCCCGTCGTCGCGTCGTCGCGTCGGCCATCGAAGAAGTGGTCGAGGACGCCACCGAAGAGCTGCGCGTCCGAATCTTCGGAGGCGGCGCGCTCGAAGAGGGTCATCGAGGAGTGCAGCTTGACGGCGTCCAGGGAGCCGAGCACGTGCACGGGGTCCGTGGACCCGAGTGCGGTCAGGGCTCGGGCGCACTCGCGGAGGCGAGGTCCGAGAACGGGGTGGCGCAGGTAGGCGCGGGCCTCGGGCAGGCCCGACACGGCATACCTCTGGGCTGTCTCGCTCCGACCGAGCCCGGCGACCTGGGGCAGCACGAACCAGATCCAGTGGCCGCGCTTGCGGCCGTCCCTGAGCTCGGCCAGGGCGGTGGCGTACGTGCCGCCGGCGTCCTGCGCTCGCACGAACCGCTCGAGGTCGAAGGGGTCTTCGGTCATGGTCCACTCCTACCCGACGGGCGTCGCCATGGCACGCCGCGGACGGCGTACAAGGGATGACTCAGGACCCGATCGGTCCCGGCGCGCGGTTCACCTACGAGCTCGTGGCGCTGAACCGGGTACGAACGTCTTCCACTCGCACGCCGGGGTCCAGCTCGACCGCGTAGTCCGCTCATCGCGATCGAGGACCCCGAGCCCCGCGGTTACGACGACGAGTTGTCGTCGTGCTCGACGACTGGCTCGACAGGACCGGACGCGCTCCGGACCCAAGGCGTCAGTGGTGGCCCCGATCGACACCGTCCACATGGGGATGGCGGAGCGCTACGACGCCGTGTGACCCTCCGCGACGACGGATCCAGCTGGCCGGCATGGATCAGCGCCCTGGAGTACGTCTGAGTGGAGCCGCCTGCGATCGGCGCGGATCCGCCGCACGGCTACTCGTGCGGGCGCTCTCTGCCGGAAGTCCGACACGGGGTAAGAGGGTGCCATGGTGACCCTTCGCGCCCTGGTGCTGAACTGCACCCTCAAACCGTCCCCGAACACGTCGAGCACCGAACTGCTGGCCACCCGCATCGTTGCTGCACTCGCCGAGCACGAAGTGCAGTCCGAGGTGGTCCGCGTCGTCGACCACGACGTCAAGTTCGGTGTGACCACCGACGAGGGCGACGACGACGCCTGGCCATCCATCCGCGAGAAGATGCTGCGCGCCGACATCTTGATCATGGCCACCCCCATCTGGATGGGGCAGCCGGCGTCGGTGTGCAAGATGGTGCTCGAGCGCCTGGACGCCGAGCTCAGCGAGGTAGACGACGAGGGCCGGATGTCGACCTTCGGCAAAGTGGCGGGCGTCGCAGTGGTGGGCAACGAGGACGGTGCACACCACGTCTCCGCCGAGCTCTACCAAGCACTCAACGACACCGGATTCAGCATCCCGCCCAACGCGATCACGTACTGGGTCGGCGAGGCCATGCAGTCGGTCGACTACCAGGACAAGGACCCAGAGCCCGAGGAGACCGCCCAGACCACCCGGTCACTCGCTGCCAACTGTGCACATCTGGCCCGCGCCCTGAAGAGCGCGCCGTACCCGCCCCAGAAGTGAGCGGAACACCACCTCCACTGAGGGAGATCCCTCGCCCACCCGTGGAGTGAGCGACCTCATCGACCTGTTGGCGCCGCCAACCGGTCGGTGCCGTCGCCAGCCTATTTCCTCGGCTTCTTGAGCTTGGGAGGCAATGTCGCAACGTGCGCGCGGGCCCGGTCCACCCATGCCGTCTTGCCTACGTCGTCCAGATCGGCTGGCAGAGAGAGATATCCGCCCATGGGCCGTTCCGCCGGGCCGAAAGGTCTGCTGCCCGGCATTGCCCGCAGCTCTTCCAAGGCGGCATCGTCAAGCTTGACCCCGACGTCCTCGCCGAACAGGCCGGCAAACATGTTGCCGTTGACGAAGGCCCCGAGGCTGCCGAACATGGGCTTCACCTCGACTCCCGGCGCCGGCTGTACAAGAGTGCGGAAGTGGGCCTTGGCCTCGTCGCTGTGCTTGGGCATCTGCATACCCCAACGTACGGCCAGATGTGGCCCGACGCAGACGAGTCCGCCCGCGCTGCGCTTGCTACGGAGCCGGCAGCACGAGCGGACCAGTGAGAATGCAGAGTCTTGCGACCTGAACTGCAGCGTGACCTACACACAGCAGGTCAGATCTGCGTCTTCGACCGCACGCCCGGGATTGTGCTCGCGCTGGGCGGGCCGTTGTTCCTTGCGTTGGCTGGCCCATTCGTACCGGTCGCTAGCGCCCTGTCGGCCCCCTGTCGGCCCTCTTCTTCGGCGGCGCCCAAGTGTGGTGGGGCTCCCTGCTGTGGCGTACCGCTAACCGGTCCGCAGCAACAGCGGCCTGATGCCACCCCGTTGGAGACGAGGTGGGCGACCCCGCTCACCACGACCAGACAGTCCGCTTCCTCACCGTCATGAAGGGTCGACACGACTCGCAGGCGGGGAGGGCGCAGAGCCGGTTCGCCGGCGACGCCGGACTCGCGTAGATGGTGAAGGCGACGCGAACTGCGGGCCTTTAGCCCCTACCGAAACCCCTTGCGGTACAGCCACTCTGACCTTTGAGGACCCGCGCCGGGTCGCTCTCAGGACTCATCCTCTGAATGGCTCCACGCCGTGCAGTTCCAGGCTGCCGGGTCCCAGACCCGAGGAGTGTCGACCATGCGCTACGACCACGACACCAAGTCCAACAACGCCCAGCCCGACAGCGCCAACCCGGCTCCTGACACGCCAAGCCGCCGGATCGGGGCTCAGCTCGCCCGCTTCGGTCTCCACCTGGCGCAGATGTGCGCCGTGATGTGCGTGAGCCTGGCCTTGCTCCGCCTCCTCGCGTCCGGGGCCGGCGCCCTGCTCGGGTTCGACGATCCGCGACAGACAGCTCCCGTTCTTTCAGCCGTCGTGGTCACTCTGACGCTGAGCGGTTCCATGCTGGTGTGGATGCGTCTCATGAAGATGGGGTGGCGGCCCACCGTGGAGATGGTGGCATCCACCGTGGCCTCCGGTGCCGTCATGATCCTCGGCTACCTGGTGGGCATCGTGGCCACCCGTGAGCTGGTTCCGGGGGTGTGTGGATTGGCGTGCGTCGCCATGATCGCCGTCATGCTTGCCAGGTTCCGCACGTACGCCTCCCACACCGGTCGCCACGTCATCGCGGCATGACGGGCAGAGGCGGCCTTGCCCGGGTTCTCGTTGCGTGCTCTCATTTGCGGGCGTGTTGTCCTCCTTCGGGCGGAGGACTTCGCGCGCGCCTCGCTGCTTGGGGGGACCCTTTGCCGCCCCGGGGGATGCGCTCAGGCCGTCGCTGCGTCCATTCTTGGAAGAGGAGGGCGTATGCGCGTGATCGACGCGGACTTCGCCAGCTACGTGTGGGCGCGGCAGCTGGGGCTGCTCCGCGGCGCCTGGCTCGTGACCGGCGACGCCCGTCGCGCCGAGCAGCTCGTGCTGGGCGTCCTCTCGAGCCTCGCCGGCCGCTGGCGGCACCTCCCCGACGCGTCGCCTGAGGCGTTCGTACGCGCCCGCGTCCACCGGGACGCCGTGGCCGCGGCCATCGCCCCGACCGACGGGCGCTCGCTCGGCGAACATCCCCTCGCCCTGCTCCCGCCACGGGAGCGCGCGGTGCTGGTGCTGCGCTTCTGGGAGGGCCGGTCGCTGGACGAGACCGCCGAGGCGTTGGGAGTTGCCCGGCACCGGGCCCGAGAGGCGGAGCGGGACGGCCGGCACGCCCTGGCTCGGTCGGACGGTGCGGCGCCGACCGGCACGCAGATCCGAGCGCTGCTGGAGGAGGCCAGCGCGGGCGTTCTGGAGGTCGACCTCGCGGACCGCGCCTGGCAGCAGGCGCTGCTTCAGCGGTCAGCGACGTGGCGCCGCGTGCTCTCGGGGCTCGTCATCGCGACCGCCGGGGCGGGCGTGTGGGCCGGCGGTCGAGGACAAGCGGTCATTGACACCACAGGGCCGACCGGTTTCACCGGGGTGAACGGGCTTGCACTCCCCACGATGGCCGGCCTGACGCCGGTTCCGCAGGCCGCCGAGGCGATCTGGCACACGACCGCCGACGGCCTGAGGTACGTCGTCGCGCCCGAGGCCGGCACGGAGGCGAGCCAACCGCAGCTCGCGACCGGCCTGACGCCCATCATCGACCCGGGCCGTCCCCATGAGCTCGCGAGCAGGCACCGACCCAGCGGGCTGAAGGCGCTCGCTGACGCGGTCTACCTCGAGGAACGCTCCCCGGGGCAGTGGGTTCCCGTGGTCGTATGGGGTGACGGCCGGCTCGTCACCCTCGACACCGTTGCCCTCGCCGGCCTGCGGACCGGACCGGGCATCGGCGGCGCGCCCTTGGGTGTGTGGGCGTTCTCCGGGGACAAGACGAGCCTCGCGTTCCCCCAGCCGGGAGGGGTCGTCGTGGTCGACGTCGGCACCCGTACTGCGCACGACGTCGCGGTCCCGTCGTCCGACCTGCAGTGGGCCGGGTGGCTGGGCGGCTACGTCCGGGCCGGTTCGGCAGCCGGCACCTGGTCGCCGGGACTGTCCCAACGGTGGCCAGCACCGGACGCACCCCGCAGCCCCGGCGCACGGGAGTTCCGGCTCGAGAACGGCCGGACCGTCCTGGACCAGCACTCGCCCGACCCGTCCGCACGGCCGGTTCCCGTCGACTGGCCGCACACGCGTCCGCTGGGTGAGACCGTGTCCGACGCCGCACAGTACGCGTCCGCCTTCGCGCTCGACCCGGGCCAGGACCGCGACCTGCAGGCGGCCACGCCGCGCACCGTCATCGTCGCCACGAACCGGATGGGCTACGAGCGGATGCTCGTGTTCGGCGAGGAGCAGCCCCGCGACCCCGGCTGCTGCACGGTGTTGGGATGGACGGTCCGCGGTGAGGTGCTCTACCTCTCCGTCGCGCCGAGCGGCACGTGGCTCATGGGCTGGAACCCGGAGAGCGGGATCGTATCCCGCGTTTCCCGCTTCCTCACCTCTGCGACAGTGCCCCCGCTCATCGCGCTCGGGGCGCGCTTTACCGTCGGCTAGGAGGAGGAGGCTGAGGAACCGCTCGGGACGACCGAGAGCAGCACGCGCTTCATTCGAAGTGATGCCGGTCAGCGCCATGATCGGACGTTGGCCCCGGTGCCTCTGCGTGCGTTGGCGAGTCGGCGCTCATGGTGGAAGTGGATGGCGGCGGGTTGGCCGGAGGCGTCCGCCCGTCGCCCGCATGCTGCACCAGGCTGCCGACGTGTGGCTCGTCATGGCTCTGGGGCCGAAGGTGGTACGGAACGCTCTGGGGCCGAAGGTGGTACGGAACGCTGGTCACCACGACGCCGGGCATGTTGAACAGGCGAAGCTTGAGCCGCAGCGCGCTCTGGTTGTGCAGCATGCCCTCCCACCACCGGTCGACGACGTACTCGGGGATGAAGACGACGACGAGGTCCCGCGGGTTGTCCACGCGGAGCGTGCGGATGTGGTCGATGACCGGTGTGGTGATGTCGCGGAACGGGGAGTCGAGCATCGTCAGCGGCACCGGGACCTCGGCTGCAGCCCAGTCGCGCTCGATGGAGCGTATGCCGTCTGGATCGACGCACACGGTGAGGCCGGTCAGCGAGGACGGGCGGGTGGCGCGGGCGTAGGCGATCGCCCGAAGCACTGGCTCGTTGACGTTCGACACGAGCACGAGGGCGTGGACCCGGCTGGGAAGTAGTCGTGCCTCTTTCCCGGGGCTGAGCTCGCGCTTGACCCTGGTGTAGTGGTGGTTCACTCCGCGCATGAGCAGCAGGAGCACGGGGACGGCGATGACGACGAGGTAGGCGCCGCCGGTGAACTTGGTGACCAGGACGATGACGAGAACCAGGCCGGTCAGGGTGGCGCCGAACGCGTTGACGAGGCGAGCACCGTTGAGGCGGCTGCGGACTCCCGGGGCGATGACCACGCGCAGCTCACGGTTCCAGTGCCGGACCATGCCGGCCTGGCTCAGTGTGAAGCTGGTGAAGACCCCGAGGATGTAGAGGTGCAGGAGCTGGTTGACGTCGGCGTGGTAGGCGACGACGAGCAGGCCGGCGATCAGGGCGAGCCCGATGATGCCGTTGCTGTATGCCAGCCGGTCGCCCCTGGTGCGCAGCTGGGTGGGCATGAGCCGGTGCTGCGCCAAGAGGGATGCGAGCATCGGGAAGCCGTTGTAGGCGGTGTTCGCGGCCAGCACGAGGACGAGGGCGGTTGAGGCCTGGACGAGGTAGAACGCCGGGCTGCCCGCTCCGAAGACGGCGGAGGCGAGCTGGGCGATGACCGTCTGCTGTGGATCGGTGGTGCAGTTGCCGGGGAACCCGATCAGGTCGCACGTCGACTCCGCGACGTGGACGTGGGCGATCATGGCCAATGCGGTGATCCCGACGAACATCGCTACGGCGAGGGTGCCCATGGCCACGAGGGTGCGGGCGGCGTTGCGTGCCTTGGGTGGGCGGAAGGCTGGGACCCCGTTGCTGATGGCCTCGACGCCGGTGAGTGCGGTGCATCCCGATGAGAACGCCTTGAGCGCGAGGAAGAGGAGCGCGAGGCCGGTCAGACCGGTCTGCTGGGCCTGCACTGAGTAGTTTGCGCTCTCGGCGACGGGGGCCTCTCGCATGAGAGCCCTCACCAGACCGAGCCCGCTGACGGCCAGGATGCAGGCCACGAACACGTACGTCGGTATGGCGAACGCGCGGCCCGACTCGCGGGTGCCGCGCAGGTTCATCAGGGTCAGGCCCGCGATGACGGCGACCGCGATGGTGACCCGGTGCGGGTTGAGGCTGGGCGCCGCGGAGATGACGTTGTCGATGCCGGCGGCCACCGACACCGCGACCGTCATGACGTAGTCGACCATCAACGCCGCGGCCACGACCATGGCGGCTCCCTGACCGAGATTGCTGCGCACCACCTCGTAGGACCCGCCACCACTCGGGTATGCCTTGACGACCTGGCGGTAGGAGATCACCACCGTGACGAGCAAGACCACCACGGCTGCCGCGATCCAGGGCGTCAGGTAGAGGTAGGCCACCCCGCCGACGGCGAGAACCCTGAGGATCGCCTCGGTCGCGTACGCCACCGAGGAGAGCGGGTCCGACGCGAAGATCGGCAGCGCGATCCGTTTGCGCAGCAACGTCTCCCCGATGTCCTCGTTACGCAGCGGTCGGCCGACGAGAAGGCGTTTGGCGGTGCTGAGCTGGCTGGGCACTCCTCGACGCTAGGAGCGGACCCGCATAGGCGGCGCAAGGATTCACGCGGGTGCCGCAAGGGTTGCGCAAGGATGGGTGGCGTGACCGACGACGTAGCGTTGCCGCTCGGCACGCTGCCGGACATGGCGGCGGCTACCGGCCTTCCCCTGAGACGACGTCTTGCCGGGTTGCTACTCGCACTGCTCCTGCCCGTCGCCCTGACGGCCTTGCTGGTGATGCTGAAGTCTGCCGTCGGGCTCGCCGGGGACGCGCTGGTGCTGCTGCTGGCCGTGATCGTGACGGCCCTCGTGGGCGGGCTGTGGCCCGCGATCGTGTCCGCGCTGCTGAGCTCGACGTTGCTCAACTACTGGTTCATCCCGCCCGTACGCACGTTGCAGATCGGCGAGCCGCACAACTACTGGACGGTGGGCGGTTTCGTGCTGGTCGGACTGCTGGTCAGCACGGTCGTCGACCGGGCCGCGTCGACGGCGACCGCAGCGGCCCGGGCGGCCGCCGAGGCGCGCACCCTGGCCGACGTCGCCAAGGCGACCTTGCGCGGGGAGGACGCACTGCCCACGCTGCTCGAGCACATGCGCCGCGCCTTCGGCATGACCTCGGCGAGCCTGCTGCGGCGCGACCCCGCCGCGTCGGGGGCCTGGCAGGTGGTCGAGGCGCGCGGCCCGGACGCGCCGGGCGAGCCGGGTCTGGCCGACGTACACCTCCCTGCCGGGGAGGACCTCGTCATCGCCCTCTCCGGCCGCCCTCTGAGTCCCTCCGATCGGGCGATCCTGGGTGCCTTCGCGGCCCAGGCCCAGGCGCTCCTCGAGCGGGACGAGTTGGCTCGGACGGCTGCCCTCGCGGCTCGGTTGGAGGCTTCCGAGCGGCTCCGGGACGCGCTGCTGGCCGCCGTCGGCCATGACCTTCGCACACCGCTGGCCTCCGCGACGGCGGCCGTCACCAGCTTGCGCAGCCGGGACATCACCTGGAGCGAGGACGAGCGTGACGAGCTGCTCGCCACCGCCGACGAGTCGCTGTCACGGCTCGCCTCGCTCGTCTCGGACCTGCTGGACCTATCGCGCCTTCGGGCGGGAGTGCTGTCGGTGCTGAGCCAGACGCTCTGGCTCGATGAGCTGGTGCCGCCGGTGCTCGACGAGCTGGGCCCTGACGCGACCCGGGTGGACATCGACCTGCCCGACGACCTGCCGGCAGTCGTCGGGGACGCCGCCCTGGTCGTACGCGTGCTCGTCAACGTCGTCGGCAACGCCCTGCGGCACGCCCCAGCCGACGCTGATCCACCCGAGCTGACGGGCTGCCAGGCCGGGGACCGCGTCGAGCTGCACGTCGTCGACCACGGTCGAGGGGTCGCGGAACGCGACCGAGACCGCATCTTCACCCCGTTCCAGCGCTTCGGCGACACGGACAACACCTCGGGCTTGGGCATCGGCCTGGCTCTGTCCAGAGGACTCGTCGAGGCCATGGGTGGGACGCTCGAGGCCAGGGACACCCCGAACGGAGGGCTCACCATGGTGCTCGCCCTACCCATCGCACCGGGAGTCGAGCCGTGACCCGCGTCGTGGTTGTCGACGACGACCCACAACTGGCCCGGGCCCTTCGGATCAACCTGCGCGCCCGTGACCATGAGGTCCATGTCGCCACGTCGGGGGAGGAGGCGCTACGCACCGTCGCAGCAGTCGCACCCGACCTCGTCATCCTCGATCTCGGGCTGCCCGACCTGGACGGCGTAGAGGTCATACACGGCGTGCGCGGGTGGAGCCAAGTCCCCATCATCGTGTTGTCCGGGCGTGGTGCGGGGCCCGACAAGGTCGCCGCCCTCGACGCCGGGGCCGACGACTACGTGACCAAGCCCTTCGGCATGGACGAGCTGCTCGCCCGGATCCGCGCCGTCACCCGGCGATCGCCCTCCGGCGACACCACGCCGGCCGCCCGGATCGTATTCGGCGACATCACCGTGGATCTCGCCGACAAGGTCATCACTCGACGGCGGATCGGCGGTACTGAGGAGCCTGTGCACCTGACGCCCACGGAGTGGAGCCTGCTCGCGGTCCTCGTACGTCAGCCCGGCAAGCTCATGTCGCAACGGCAACTGCTCACCCAGGTATGGGGACCGGCCTACGTCAACCAACCCGCGAACCTTCGGCTCTACATGACCCAGCTGCGCCGCAAGCTCGAACCGGAACCCACCCGACCACAACACCTCCTCACCGAACCAGGCATGGGCTATCGATTCCGCCCCGAGGGCCGCGGCGAGCCAGCACGCGTCGCCAACCCCAACGGGCCAGCAGCCAATGCGCCACAGTCCAACCCGTCACTCAGGCTCGGTCACGATCCGGAGTGAACCGCCCCGGTGAGTCGGGAGACTCAGTGGTTTGAGAGCTCCAGCTCCTGCTGGGCCCTGTTTTGAGCGTAGTAGGCGGCCTCGAGGTCGGCCGGTGAGATGTCGCCGCAGTACTCGTAGAGCCGGCGGTGGTTGAACCAGTCGACCCACTCGGCGGTCGCGTACTCGACGGCGTCGAGGGTGCGCCAGGGGCCGCGTGGTTTGATCAGCTCGGTCTTGAACAGGCCGTTGATCGACCCCGCCAGAGCGTTGTCGTACGACGAGCCGATCGACCCGACCGACGCCGCGATGTTCGCCTCGGCGAGGCGTTCGGTGTACCGGATCGCCGTGTACTGAGACCCTCGATCCGTATGCGCCACAACGGAATCCAGGGAACGGCCCTCGCGTTCCCGGGTCCACATAGCCTGCTCGAGGGCGTCCAGGACCAGCTGGGTGGACATGCTCGACCCGCACCGCCAGCCGATGATCCGGCGCGCGAACGCGTCGATGACGAACGCGACGTACACCCACCCCGCCCACGTCGACACGTAGGTGATTTCCGGGACCCAGAGCCGGTCGGGAGCGAGCGGGGCGAAGTCGCGCCGGACCAGGTCACGGGCCCGCGGGCCGGCTGGGACAGCCGGGTCGGCGATGGTGGTGCGCTTGACCTTGCGCCGCACCGCACCAGCCAGGCCGTCCTCGCGCATCAGCCGCTCGACCGTGCACCGGGCCCCGGAAATCCCTTCACGGTTCAAGGCCAGCCACACCTTCCGCGCCCCGTACACGCCGTAGTTGCTGGCGTGGAGCCGGCGGTTCTGTTGAGCAGCAGCGCATCCCGGTGCTCACGCACGGTCGCCTGACGGTTGACGTGGGCGTAGTACGTCGACGGGGCGATCGGCATCCCGTGCTCGCTGAGCACGGTGCAGATCGGCTCGACACCCCAACGCAGGCCACCGTTGTCGCGCTCCTCGCGGTGGTCGGCGTGCTCGCGGATGCACTCCACGATCAGCGGGAGGGCCGGTCGAGCTCGGCTCCGAAGAAAGCCGATGCCGCTTTCAGGATCGAGTTCGCCCGGCGCGGCTCGGCGTTCTCTCGTTTCAGCATCCAGGTGGCCGGCTCGAGACTGCGGTGCCGAGCCCTGCGGGGCGCTCCCCGCAGGCGGAACCGTCATGGCCAACTGGGTGGCGCGACGGCTACTCCGCCGGTCTTCGCGGACCAGTAGTCCGCCGAGCCGACGCCGAGAGCCCGTTCCGTGGGGCGCTGGCTATCGAGCTTCCAGCAGTCGCTTCGCAGTGTCGAGACCGGCCATCTCACTATCCATCGACTTCTGCACCGGACCCGACAGGAAGACCTTCTTCAGACCGGTGATTTCGGTGCCCAGGGAGAAGGTCACCTTGGTGCCGGCCGCCGTGGCGGCGAAGCGGAACTCGCCGGTGGGTCGAGCGGGGCCGGCAACCACCTTGAACGCGTAGCGGCTCGGTGGTTCATAACCGGTGACCTCGATGTCGGCGGGAATGCCGCGTCCCGCTGGTCCAGCGACAACCTGGTGGATTCTGGAACCGACGGCGGGGGGCCCTTCGGCAGCGATGCTCTTGACATGGGGCCGCCACGACAGGTCGTTCGCCGGGTCCGAGAAGAAGGCGAACACGGCCTCGACCGGGCGGGCGATGGTCACGGTGCGCTGTGCCTGCGGCATGTTGTCCTCTCGTCGGGGCGGTGGCTGCTCGGGGGTTCGCCGCCGCCTTGCATCCCTCATCGTGGCGGAATGTGACCCTCGATGATCGGTGAATCACAGACATATGCGCTGGCTCGCCACCGAGGTCGAGGTGCTCGTGGACGTATCAGCGGTCGCCAGGGCTTGAGGGGGCTAGACACGAACCTTGCTCCTGCCGACCAACTCGGCCACGCTTTGCCGATGGACTGGTTCCTCGGGGCCGCCGACCAGATCAGTGACTTCAGACGCGAGCTGGCGGCCTGCCTCTCGCGGCACGGGGCCTCCGGATGCGACGGCGCTATCGCGGACGCCAAGCTGGCGTCCGAGGCCCTCGGCAACGCCATGCGGCACACGGGTGGCCCCGTCTAGGTCTCGTTGTCATGGACCACCGAGCTGCCGGTGCTGCAGGTCTTCGATCGGCCCCGGCTTCGACACCGCAAGCCTCACGTCGACGACAGGCGTCCCGGTCCGGGACCCCGCGCGTGGGGAGGAAGGGAAGATGGTGCGGGTCTGGACGGCGTCGAGCTCGAGGCCGAGTCCGGCCGGGGGCTGCTCATCATGCAAGCCCTGGCTCCCGAGGTGGAGGTGTCGCTGAGGAAGCATGCCGGGGTCGTGGTCACGATGCGGCTGCCGGTGGCGCGCCGGCGTGCGGTGAGCATCGACCCGCCCCGGCGCCGCAGCCGTGTGCTGCCGGCCCTGCAGGAGGCGCGACTCGGTGGCGGCTTCGGCAAGGAGTCGTTCCTGCGGGCGTTGGTCGTGCAGCTGTCGCGCACCGTCGAGGAGCAGCATGGCCCCGACGCCGCCGAGACCGCGGTCGCCCAGGTGGGCACCGACGTCGGTGGCCAGATGGAGGCGGAGTTCCGGCTCGCCGAGGAGATCACGGGCCGGCTGACACCCGAAGAGCTCGGCCGCTGCTACGTGCGGCTGAAGCAGGCCATCGACGGCGACTTCCGGGTCGTCGAGGCGAGCGCCGAGCGGATCGTCCTGGAGAACACCCGGTGTCCCTTCGGCGACACGGTTCGCCGCGCACCCGCCCTGTGCCGGATGACCTCGAGTGTTTTCGGTGGCATCGCCGCCGGGAACACCCCGGTCGGAGCGTCGGTGCTGCTGGAGGAGCGGATCGCCGTCGGGGACAGAGGATGCCGTGTCGTGGTCTACCTCGGCTCAGCGCCGGCTGAGATCGAGCCGTTCGCGCACCACTACCTGGCCCCAATCTCTACCGCCCGCGGGTGACGCTGGGCGCCGCCCAGCCCCACCCACCGTGGCAGCCGGCATGTGCACATCGTCGAGCCTGGGTGGGCGCACCTCGGCCGGAGGGCGGGGGTCGATGGCGCACCCAAAGTCTGCCGGGGTGGCTACGCGATTGTTCGCACCTTGCGTAATGGACTAGCTGTCAGCCCACCGCCACGAGAGCGAAGACCCCTGCTGCGGTAAGCAGCGCAGGCCGGTTGCCCCAAGCGTCGGCGAATACTCCCGGCGGCGGCTGCGACGATCATGGCGACGGCGCGGTTGAAGGAACGCAGCGTGTTGTTGGTGCGGGCCGCGTGGTGGTCATCACAGCGCGGTCGGGACCTTGGCTCTGGTGCGTGCGGGTGTGGCGGCCGAGGCGCCCTCATCCTGCACGAGCGCCTCACCTGGCCGACTGCGCTCGCCGGCATGGTCGTCATCGCCTGCGCCCGGTTCGCGCTGACGCCAGGGCTGGTGCAGCCCACTGGCGCCTGCGATGGCCGATCGACCGGAGCCACACGGGGGCCGCGGCGAGTCGCCACCCCACGACGGCACGCACGCCCGGCGGAAGTAGAGGACGTCGTACGAAGGCCGCTGGACCGCGAGGAGGGCGATCAGGGCCTTGGCGTGCCTCCGTGATGGCCCGCGACGCGTCATTCGGTGGCGGATCGACGCTGCTCGTCGTCGAAGGCGAGGTGGACGGCCGCTTCCTTGGCGGAGGCGCCCGCGGCGACGGCCGAGCGGGTCAGTCCGATGTTGCGGGAGGTGGCGGCCATGGCGGCGGCGACGTGGCCGCGGCCGTAGGTCATCGAGTTGGTGGCGGCGACGCCGATGCTCGAGCCGACTTCGATGGCGTCCTGATCGGCGCCCATGTAGAGGAACTGCCACGCGTACTCGGCGGTCTGCCGCTCGATCAGCGCCTTGACCTGGGCGTGGGTGAGCTCGCGGGAGGAGTTCTCGTGGCCGTCGGTCATGATGCCGACGATGACGACGCCCGGACGTTCGGGCTCGGGCAGGGCGGCGAGGCGGGCGCCGGCCTCGCCGAGGAGGCGCCCGATGGAGTCGAGCAGCGCCGTGGACCCGCGCGGTGACAGCCGCAGCGGCGGCACGTCCGCCACCGGTACGTCCCGGTAGACCTCCTCGTACTGGTCGTCGAACTGCGCCAGGGTGACCCGGCACTCGCCGGGCTGGCTGCGCTGCTCGGCGATGAACGCGTCGAAGCCGCCTTCGGTGTCGTCCTTGATCGACTGCATCGAGCCGCTGCGGTCGAGCAGGAAGTAGAGGTGCGTGAGGTTCGGGTTCGTCATGGCGTCTCCTCCGTGCTGGGCTGGGCTGGTGGTCGTCAGGTGCTGCGGCGGGCGCGGAAGCGCACCGGGCGGTCCGACGCCTCGGGCGCGGGCCGGTGGCGTCCTTCCTCGAGGTCGTAGCGGGCACGCTCGACGCCGGCGGCGGTGACCCGTCCGGCCTCGGAGCCGTAGGCGCCGAGCAGGCTGGTGCGGGCCAGGCGCGGCCCGACGGCGTTCTCCGACAGGCCGGCCAGGGCGCCGGCGGTCCGGATCGTGCCGCCCTCGGCCACGAGGACCGCCGCCATCGCCTCGTCGACAGCGGAGGTCAGGTGCTCCTGGGCGGCTCGCAGCAGCGGCAGCGCGTCGAGCGGGCGGGACGCGTCGGCACGCTCGAGCGCCTCGCGCGCGGCGTCGACCGCCGTGCGCAGGGCCTGCTCCGTCTCTGCCGGCAGGGGCCGTCGTGCGTCGTCGCTCATCCACCCATGATAGGCGCAGTAACTGCGGCCCCGCAACCGTTGAGCCGATCCGATCGTGCGTCCGGCGGTCGGACGGGCGTTGTTTGACCGATGACAGCTGAGTTTGACCCATGACACGCCCCGCGCCATCGCGGGGCGGACCGTTTTGGCCATACGCTCCCACCCGAGCGGCGCGAGGCGTTGCAGTCGGGGCCTCCGAGCTCCCGCGCAGAGTTGGGACGTCTAGCCCGACATGCGGAGGGAGCCTCCGAGCCGCTATGGCAAACATATGGGAAACGCGGGGGCCGGGGCGGGGGCCCCGTGCGGGGCCCGCGTTCCGAACCGCTTGTCCGTCAAGGGAATCGCGGGAGAAGAGTCCGAGCGGCTCAGATGTCGAAGTACATCTCGAACTCGTGCGGGTGCGGGCGGAAGCGGATCGGGTCCACCTCGTTCTTGCGCTTGTACTCGATCCACGCCTCGATCAGGTCCTGGGTGAAGACGTCGCCCTCGAGCAGGTAGTCGTGGTCGGCCTCGAGCGCGTCGAGCACCTCGGGCAGCGAGCCAGGGACCTGCTCGATCGCCGCGTGCTCCTCGGGCGGCAGCTCGTAGAGGTCCTTGTCGACCGGCTCCGGCGGCTCGATGCGGTTCTTGATGCCGTCGAGGCCCGCCATCAGCTGTGCGGCGAAGCACAGGTACGGGTTCGCCGACGGGTCGGGCACGCGGAACTCGATCCGCTTGGCCTTGGGCGACGTGCCCGTGATCGGGATGCGCACGCAGGCGGAGCGATTGCGGGCGGAGTAGACGAGGTTGACCGGGGCCTCGTAGCCGGGGACCAGGCGGTGGTAGGAGTTCACCGTCGGGTTGGTGAAGGCGAGGAGCGACGGGGCGTGCTTGAGCAGGCCACCGATGTACCACCGCGCGATGTCGGATAGGCCGCCGTAGCCGCGCTCGTCGTAGAAGAGCGGCTCGCCGTTCTTCCACAGCGACTGGTGCGTGTGCATGCCCGAACCGTTGTCACCGAAGAGCGGCTTCGGCATGAACGTCGCCGTGTGGCCCTGCCTCCACGCGGAGTTCTTGACGACGTACTTGAACTTCATCAGGTCATCGCCGGAGTGAAGCAGCGTGTTGAAGCGGTAGTTGATCTCCATCTGGCCGGCGGTGCCGACCTCGTGGTGGCTGCGCTCGACGTTCAGACCGACCTCCTTGAGCTCGAGGCAGATCTTGTCGCGGAAGTCGGCGAAGTGGTCGACGGGGGAGACCGGGAAGTAGCCGCCCTTGTAGCGGGTCTTGTAGCCCTTGTTGCCGCCCTCCTCCTCACGCCCGGTGTTCCACGCGGCCTCGATGGAGTCGAGGTAGTAGTACGAGGCGTTCGACTTCGTCTCGAAGCGCACGTCGTCGAAGACGTAGAACTCCGCCTCGGCGCCGAAGTAGGCGGTGTCGGCGATGCCTGTGGACTTGAGGTACTCCTCGGCCTTGCTCGCGATGTTGCGCGGGTCGCGGCTGTAGCGCTCGTCCGTGAAGGGGTCGAGGATCGAGAAGTTCATGACCAGCGTCTTCTCTGCCCGGTACGGGTCGAGGAAGGCGGTCACGGGGTCGGGCACGAGCTTCATGTCGGACTCGTGGATCGCCTGGAAGCCGCGGATCGATGACCCGTCGAACATCTGGCCCACGGTGAAGAAGTCCTCGTCGACCGACTCAGCCGGCACGTTGAAGTGCTGCATGACACCGGGCAGATCGCAGAACCGAATGTCGACGAACTTGACGTCCTCGTCCTTGATGAACGTGAGGACCTCGTCAGCTGAGCTGAACATCCAACCTCCTGATGTGGGGCGAGGTCGTCCCCTGATCCGGAGCTGCGAGCGGCGCGGATCGAGGGACGGCCTCGTGCTGTCGGGTTTGACCCTAGCGACCACCGATTTCTCGGCCATGACCCGGATGTTTCGCCGGTGTTACGGGCGGACAGGGCCGGGCAAGGAGCCCGGCTGGCATCTCGTTACGCTGGACCCGTGGTGGACCGGAAGGACATGGGCTCGTGGCTGCAAGGCCCGCGGGCGCGAACGAGCTCCGACGAGGAGTACCGAGGGCGCGACCTGGGGCTCCCACGGCGTGGCCCCGGCTCGATCGCCGGCTTCGGCATCCGCCTCGTCGGTGTGCTCATCGACTGGGCCATTGCCTCGCTGATCGCCCGGGGCCTGTTCGGAGTCCCGCTGCCCTTCTCCCAGCCGCCCGCCTCGGGCCCGCAGGGCTTCCTCGTCCTCGGTGTCTTCGGGGTCATGCACCTGCTGCTGGTGGGCACGGTGGGATTCACCATCGGTCACCGCATCATGGGGCTCCAGGTGCGCTCGCTCGTCGGCAGCGGAAGAGTCCTGCCGCTTCAGGCGATCTCGCGAACCGTCCTGCTCTGCCTTTTCCTGCCCGCCGTGGTCTGGGACCGCGACGGCCGCGGCCTGCACGACAAGGTGCCGAACACCGTCATCGTCCGCTCCCGCTGACGGTCGAGGGAGCAGTTCGTCCGTCCTACGATCGAAAGAGCAGTTCGCCCGAACGGACGAACTGCTCTTTCCATCTGAGTGCCGCGCAGGGCGGCGGACGAACAACTGCTCTCTCGAGTCAGGGCTGCGCGGGGTAGCGGAGGTACAGCTCTCTCGGAGTCACTTGCCGCGCAAAGCCTTTCGGTCCATGCGGGTGCGCATCGGGTCGACGCCGGGCGGCAGGGGAGCGCGCATGCCGCCGAGCGCCTTGAGGCGCTTGTTGACCATCGCCATCTCGTCCTTGGTGATCTGGGGCTTGAGACGCTGCACCTTGCTCGCGAGCTTGGGCAGCGGCACCTCGTTGTCGCCGGACCCCACGCGCAGGGTGGTGACGGGCACACCGGGAGCGACGCGCTCGACGCGCTTCTTCTCGGCGGCCAGCAGCTTCTGGACGCGGCTCGTCGGGCCCTCGCCGACCAAGACTACGCCGGGGCGCCCGAGCGCGCGGTAGACCATGGCGGCCGAGTTGATGTCACCCGGGCGGGCGACGTCGGCGGCGACGGGCTCGCGGTCGGTGTACCAGCCCCGACGGATGGAGGTGAGGGCGGCACCGGCGGCGCCCGCCTGACCCTCGATCTGGCTGTAGGCGGCCCGCTCGGCGCGACGGCTCATGATGATGGTGGCGGCCAGGATGCCGAAGAGCACGCCGAAGATGCCGAAGATCCACGGCAGCTTCACGAGGAAGCCGACGATGAGCAGCACCCCGAAGACGACGAGGAACGACAGCAGCATGTACCAGCCGATGACCGGGTCAGCCTGCTTGGAGATCCGGTAGACGTCACGAATCTGGGACACACGTCCCTGCTTCTTGTCCTGGGGCGAGCTGCTCGCGTCGCCGTCCTTGTTGCGTGCCATGGTGCTCAGGATACGGCGCTCTGGGCGCGCGCCACCAACGATGCCGCCTCCTGGCGGGCCGGTGACTCCGCGGCCTCGGCGAGGTGCGACAGGTGCGCCGGGATCTCGCGTCCCCACTTGCGCATCGCGGTGGCCCAGAGGCGGCCGGCACGATAGGACGAGCGGACGAGCGGACCGGCCATGACGCCCTTGAAACCGATCGCCTCGGCGACCTCGGACCAGTGCACGAACTCCTCCGGCTTGACCCACCGGTCGATCGGGTGGTGCAGCTTGGAGGGGCGGAGGTACTGGGTGATCGTGAGGATGTCGCACCCCGCGTCGTGCAGGTCGCGGATGGCCTCCTCGATCTCGGGGTCCGTCTCACCCATGCCCAAGATGAGGTTGCTCTTGGTGACGAGCTGGGCCTCGCGGGCCATCGTCAGCACCTGCAGCGACTTCTCGTACGTGAACGCCGGTCGGATGCGCTTGAAGATGCGCGGCACCGTCTCGAGGTTGTGCGCGAAGACCTCGGGCCGCGCGTCAAAGACCTGGCTGACGAGCTCCGGCTTGGCGCCGAAGTCGGGCGGGAGGATCTCGACGCCCGTGTTGGGGTTGAGCAGGTGGATCTGGCGGATCGTCTCGGCGTAGAGCCCGGCGGCGCCGTCGGGCTGGTCGTCGCGCGCGACGCCGGTCACGGTCGAGTAGCGCAGACCCATCTGGGCCACGGACTCGGCCACGCGGCGCGGCTCGTCGAGGTCGAGGGAGGTCGGGCGGCCCGTGGCGATGTCGCAGAAGTCGCAGCGCCGGGTGCAGACGTCACCACCGATGAGGAAGGTGGCCTCCTTGTCCTCCCAGCACTCGAAGATGTTGGGGCAGCCGGCCTCCTGGCACACCGTGTGCAGGCCCTCGGACTTCACCATCGAGTGCAGGGCGGTGTACTCGGGTCCCATCTTGGCGGTCGTCCGGATCCAGGACGGCTTGCGCTCGATGGGGGTCTCGGCGTTGCGCGCCTCGACGCGCAGCAGACGACGGCCGTCGGGAACGACAGACACACGGGCTCCTTGGTCGGGATTTGCTGCTTCGCACAGGTTACGCCCACCGAGCGACAACTCTGGACGCAGGCGTATGCCGTCGGTATGCCGTCGGTTGGCCGTGGCCGTGGCCGTGGGCCGTGGCCGTGGCGGTGCGGCTCAGCTCACGTCGCGGCGCCGGAACGCGGCGACCCCGACCAGCACGACGAGGCCGAGCACGCCCAGCAGGTAGACCCATCCGTGCGTGTAGGTCAGGGTCTGCTCCCGGAACTCGCACGCCGTCGACGTGCAGGTCTCCGCGAAGTAGGTCGTGCCCTTGTCGATGAAGGCCTCGACGTTCTTGAGCACCGACCACTGCTGGAGCCGGCCCTGGAAGAAGGCCTGCACGGCAATGCCCTCGACGACGACCGCGAAGCCGAGCACGGCGCCGACGATGGCAGCGGTGTGCCGGAGCACCAGCCCGAGGGAGGCACCCACCAGTCCGGCGCCGAGGGAGAGGGCGACGACGCGAAGTCCGAGGACGAACAGGGGCTCGTCGAGGGCCGGGGCGTCGGGCAGGCCGAGGTCCGAGGCGGGCCGGTTGACGACGGCGACCATCCGGGCCCCGAGGTTGGTCAGCACCAGTCCCGCGACGGCGACGGCGGCTCCGCCGGCGGCAGCCGCGGTCAGCTTGCTGGCGGCGACCCGCACCCGGCGTGGCTGGAAGGTAAGCCAGGTGCCCATCGATCCGGTCGAGAACTCAGCCCCGACCAGGCTCGCGCCGAGGAGCAGTGCCACGAAGGCGAGCAGCAGGGCGCTGATCTTCACGATGCCCTTCGTGATCGTGTCGGCGACCGGCAGCGCGAGACCCATCTGCTCGAGGGTGGGCGTTTGTCCCTGCTGGTCGCACCCGAAGTCGAGCGTCTGGTCGCCGCTGCGCTCACGCTCGGCGGCCTGCTGGTCGCGGCACTCCTGCACCATCCGGGGCGCGTCCCGCTGAATCGAGCGATAGTCGTCCAGCTGTCGGGCGATGCGCTCCGGGTTGCTCTCGTTGTAGGCGTTGTAGATGGTCGCGCCGGTGAACAGCACCATGGCGATCACGGCGGCCTTGGTGAGGCGCCGCCACCACAGGCGGCGCAGCTCGACACCGACGAGGCCGACGAAGCTGGTGCCGCGAGGCCGTCGGTCCGCACGGGGGCGGGAGTCGGGGGAGATGAGCGTCTGGCTCATGCTGCGTCCCCCGTCCCGCGTCCACCGGCGGCCCGGTCGGCATCGCTGCCCAGACCCTCGTCGGCGGTGAGGGCGAGGAACGCCGACTCGAGGTCAGGGCGCACCGGCACGAGCTCGGCCACGTAGAGGCCGTGACCGGCGAGCGAGCGGGTGACGGCGGCAGGGTCCTCGGTGCCGACCACGAGGTGCGTCGCGTCGCGGCTCACCGAGAAGCCGGCGTCCTGCAGCAGCTGCGCGGCACGGTCGGGCGAGGCCACGCCGACCCGAACTTGGGCCACGCCTGCGCCGCCGAGGATGTCGGCGACACGGCCCTCGGCCAGGAGGGAACCGTGCCCGATGATCGAGACGGTGTCGGCGACCTGCTCGACCTCGGCGAGGATGTGCGAGCTGACGAGCACTGTCTTCCCTTGCGAACCAAGCGATCTCATCGTGTCGCGCACCTCGCGGATGCCGGCCGGGTCCAAGCCGTTGGTGGGCTCGTCGAAGATCAGCAGGTCGGGGTCCTTGAGCAGGGTGGCCGCGATCGCGAGCCGCTGCTTCATGCCGAGGGAGAAGCCGGCATACCGGTCGCGGCCGCGGTCGGACAGGTGCGTGGCTTCGAGCACCTCGTCGACGCGGTGGCGCGGGCTGCCGATCGCCCCGGCGAGCAGGACGAGGTTCTGGCGGGCGGTGAAAGCGGGGAAGAACTTCGGTGCCTCGACGATGGCGCCCACCCGGTCGATGACGGACGGGAGGCGCTTGGGCACCGCCTCGCCGAAGACCTCCGCGGTGCCGGAGTCGGCCCGGACGAGCCCGAGCAACATCCGGATCGTCGTCGTCTTCCCCGAGCCGTTGGGGCCGAGGAAGCCATGGACCCCGCCGAGCGGCACGGCCATGGACAGGCCGGTGACCGCGACGCGTCGCGACCCTCGGCTCAGGTACGTCTTGCGCAAGTTGACGGTGCGGACGGCGACGTCCATCGATCCCCCTGTGTAGACCGGTTGGTGGTCGACACCCTAGGGGCGCGAGGGACGCGCGGCGGGGCTAACAGGCGGTCGCCGACGTGTCGCGGCGTCAGCCCTGCGGCAAGGCGAGCGCTCGCCGGTTCGGCTGCAGCGTCGGCAGGATGTCGGCCAGGTGCTTCTCCACGTGGGGGAGCACCTCGGTGACGGGCACGTCGCGCCCGAGCTCGAAGGAGAGCGACGTGACCCCGGCGCCGACGATGCCGCACGGGATGATGACCTCCCCCCAGGACAGGTCAGGGTTGCAGTTGAGCGCGAAGCCGTGCATCGCCACCTGCCGGCTGACCCGGATGCCGATCGCCCCGATCTTGCGACGAGGACCGCGGTCGTCGGCAGCGATCCACGTGCCGCTCTCGCCCTCGACGCGCCCCGCCTCGACCCCGAAGTCGGCGCAGACGCGGATCATCATCTCCTCGATGTGCCGCACGTAGCCGACGACGTCGATCGGCGCGGGGAGGCGGACGATCGGGTAGCCGGTGATCTGCCCCGGGCCGTGCCAGGTGATCTTGCCGCCGCGGTCGACGTCGATGACCGGCGTGCCGTCGCTGGGACGCTCGTGGGGCTCGGTGCGCTTGCCGGCGGTGTAGACGGCGCGGTGCTCGAGGAGGTACACCGTGTCGGGCTCCTCCCCGGCGACGACCTTCGCGTGGGTGTCGCGCTGCACCTGCCAGGCCTGCTCGTAGTCCACGAAGTCGGGGTCGAGGCCGAGGTGGACGAAGCGCATGCGGCCACCCTACGCCGGGCGGCATACGATGCCGGAATGCCTCCCACCGAGCCGTCCTCGTCCACCCCGCTGCGCGTGGGGCTCGTCGGTTACGGCTCCGCAGGACGCGGCATCCACGCCCCGCTCATCGTGCGGGCAGGGCTCACCCTGGCGGCGGTCTCGACGTCGAACGCGACGCGTGCCGACGAGGTGCGGTCCGACGTGCCGGACGCCGAGGTCGTCCCCGACCTCGAGGCGCTCCTCGGAGTCGAGGGCCTGGACCTCGTTGTCCTCGCCTCGCCGAGCGGGGTGCATGCCGATCAGGCCAAGAGCGTCATCGAGGCGGGTATCGCGCTGGTCGTGGACAAGCCGCTCGCCGTCGATGCCAGCCGCGCCCTCGAGGTCCTCGACCTGGCGGCGCACCGTGGCGTGCCGCTCACGGTCTTCAACAACCGTCGCTTCGACCCGGAGCTGGCGGCCCTGCGGTTCGTCCGTGACAAGGGGCTCGTCGGGGAGATCTGGCGGGCCGAGTACCGCTGGGACCGTTGGCGTCCCGTGCCGAAGCAGCGCTGGCGCGAGAAGGTGCCGGCCACCGAGGGCGGCGGTCTGCTGCTCGACCTCCAGACCCATCTCGTCGACCAGGCCGTGCTGCTGCACGGTGAGGTGGAGTCGGTCTACGCCGAGGTCGATGCCCGCACGACCGTCGCCGAGGACGACACGTTCCTCGCCTGCCGCCACACCTCGGGCGTCCTGAGCCACGTGATGTCGAGCTCGGTCAACGGCGCACCCGGGCCCCGGGCCCGCCTGAACGGTTCGGCGGGGTCCTACGTCATCGGACGCCAGTTCGATGACGTCAGTGCCTTCACCGAGTTCGAGAACGAGGGCGACGCCGTCGGCTGGCTCGTGCGTGGAGACGAGCGTGAGCCGGGGCCCGTCGTGACCGACGCCGACCAGGCGAACTTCTACCGGGCCGTGGCCGCGGCGCTCGTGTCGACCGACCCCCAGACGACCATGCCCGTCGACCCTCGTGACGCCGTGCACGTCCTGGCCGTGATCGACGCCGCGCGCATCAGTGCCCGCGACGGCCGGGTCGTCGACGTCGTGACCCCCGGACAGACTCCCTGAGCCGTCCTCGCGCGGGCAGCCCCCGATGGCGTATGCCGTGTGCGGCGCGGGTGCCGCCGCCGGTGGCGTCGTGGCGAGCCTGTGGATGATGCGCCCGCCCGACGCCCGGCCGCTGTTTGCATGGGCTGGTGACCGACAACGAGCAGGAGAAGGCACCTGAGCGACCGGACGTGCCCGGGCACCGCGTCGATGCCGTGATCGGCGTCGGCGGATCGGCCGTGGTGTGGTCGGGGTCGGACCCGGCGGGTCGGCAGGTGGCGATCAAGGTGCCGCACCGGGGACGTGACGAGGCCGACGTGCGGCAGTCGATCGCGGAGCAGCAGGTGCTGCTCGCGGTGCAGCACGAGCACCTCGTACCGCTCCGGGCGGTGGTCCCCCTCACTGACGGGCGGGAGGCGCTGGTCTTCGACCTGGTGCGCGGGGCTCCGCTCGCGGGGATGGTCACCGCGCGCGGTCACCTGCGCCCGGGTGAGGTCGTCACGGTGCTCAGCCCGGTGTGCGAGGCGGTGGCCCACCTGCATGAAGCCGGGGGAGTGCATGCCGACATCTCCGCGTCCAACATCACCGTGACCCCGGAGGGCCGGCCGGTCCTGCTCGACCTCGGCGCGGTGCGGGTGGCTGGGCGGGACGCCGAGCGCGCTTGGGGCACCGCGGGGTTCGTCGCCCCGGAGGTCCGGCTCGGAGCGCACCCGAACGAGGCCGCCGACGTCTACGCGCTCGGGGCGGTGGCATGGTTCTGCCTGACCGGCAACGGTGCCCCCGACACGATGATGCGCCTCGACCACGAGATCGTCGTGAGCCATGTCGGAGCCGAGCTGGCCGTGGTGGTGGCGGCCGCCATCGACCCGGAGCCGGAGACCCGGCCGAGTGCCGCCGAGCTGGCCCGGCTCTTCTACGACGCGGCGCAGGCGGAGCCCGTCGAGGTCGTCGTCGCCGCGGACGACGCGTCTGCGCTGACGCACCGGCTGCGCGCCGATGCCGAGCGCGAGGCTCGCGTGCCGAGCCCCGACACCCGCCGGTGGCCACGTCGCTGCCCACGGTGCTGGCCACGTCGCTGGTCGCCTCCGGTGCTGGTACCAGTCCTCCTCGTCCTGCCACTGCTGGCCGCCATGGTCTGGGCGTTGGCCTCGCGGGCGCCCGACGCGGCCGCCTCGGCCACCACCGGACGAGTTCGGGCGACCGCTCCGGGCGGCGTTGTTGCCACGTCGGAGCACATCACGGCGGAACCGGTCAGGACGAAACCCGCCACGTCCCAGCCGGCAACGGCCGAGGCCGCGAAGGCCGCCGACCGGGTGGTCAGGAACGCCGCAAGCCCGTCGACGCGTCCGGAGGACCTGCTCCAGGCCCTCAGCGACCGTCGCTCGGTGGCGCTCGCTGCCCGCGACACCCGGGCGCTCGCCGCCGTGCACGCGACGTCGTCTCCCAGCGAACAGAGCGACCGGGTGCTCGTGACCGGGCTGCTCACCGCCGGGACGCGCTGGCAGGGGCTGCGCCTCGAGGTGGCCGAGGCCCTCTTCGTGTCCGGCTCGACGAGCGAGGCGGTGCTGCGCGCGCGCGTCGACTGGACCGCATACGTCGTCGTGGCGTCCGACGGGGCACGAACACCGAAGCCGGCGGATACCGGACGCGTGCTCGACTTCCGCCTGACGAGGGGCAGCGCGGGGTGGCGGATCAGCGCGATCAGCGCCGCACCAGCCACCTGACGGCCCTCTCGAGGTCGGGGTGCTCGAACGTGAACCCCGAGGCCAGCAGGGCTGCCGGCTCGATGTGCTGGCTCGCAACGACGTAGTCGGCGAACTCGCCGACGACGGCGCGCATCGCGAAGCGCGGGGCCGGGACGAACGCCGGGCGCGAGAGAGCCCTGCCGAGGGCCGACGAGATCTGCTGCTGCCGAGCGGCTTCCGGCCCGACGAGGTTGAACGGCCCGACGAGCTCGGGATGGTCGATGAGGTGCGCGATGGCGCGGACCTCGTCCACGAGGGTGATCCACGGCCACCACTCGCGGCCGGTGCCCATCGGTCCGCCGAGACCCAGTCGGCCGAGCAGCAGCATCGGCTTGAAGGCCCCGCCGTCGGGTGCCATGACCAGGCCGCTGCGCGCCAGGGCCACGGGGATGCCGGCGTCGGCCGCCGGCTGCGTCGCGCCCTCCCAACGGACGACGACACCGGCGAGGAAGTCCTGGCCTGGGGCGCTGGGCTCGGTGAGGACCTCGTCACCCCGGTCACCGTAGTAGCCGACGGCAGACGCGTTGACGAGCCTGACCGTCTCGCCCGTGCGCTCGCGGTGCGCCAGCAGGGCCTGGACGACGGTGCCGGCGGCGTCGGTGCGTGACCGCTCGACAGCCCGCTTGTGCTCGGCGCTCCAGCGGTGGTCGCCGATGCCCACCCCTGCGAGGTTGACGACCGCATCCACACCGTCGAGCACACCCTCGCCGATCCGCCCGCGGGCGGGGTCCCACTCCACCTCGTCGGGCGCCGTGGGGGAGTGCCGGACCAGACGGATGACCTCGTCGCCCCGCTCGCCGAGGTGACGACGAAGCGCGCCCCCGATCAGGCCGGACGAGCCGGTGACGGCGACGCGCTTCGTCATGTGGTGCTCCTCATGGAGGCTGACGTCAGGCCTCGAACTGGCCCTCTTCGAGACGTGCCTTCATCGTCGCGAGGAACCGAGCCGCGTCGGCCCCGTCGACGATGCGGTGGTCGTAGGAGAGCGCGAGGTACATCATCGAGCGGATCGCGATGGTCTCGCCGCCGTCGGCGTCGGTGACCACGACGGGACGCTTGACGATCGCCCCGGTGCCGAGGATCGCGACCTGCGGCTGGTTGATGATCGGCGTGTCGAAGAGCGCCCCGCGGCTGCCGGTGTTGGTGATCGTGAAGGTGCCACCGGCCAGGTCGTCGGGCGTGATCTTGTTGCTGCGCGTGCGGGCCGCCACGTCGGCGATCGCACGGGCGAGGCCGGCGATGTTGAGGTCGCCGGCGTTCTTGACGACCGGGACGATGAGGCCCTTCTCGGTGTCGACCGCGATCGAGAGGTTCTCGGTGCCGTGGTAGACGACCTCGTCGCCCTCGATGCTCGCGTTGACCATCGGGTGCGCCTTGAGCGCCTCGGTCGCGGCGAGGGCGAGGAAGGGCAGGAAGCTGAGCTTCGTGCCCTCGCGGGCCTCGAAGTCGGCCTTGACCCGGGCCCGCAGGCGCGCGACCTTCGTCAGGTCGACCTCGACGACGGTGGTCAGCTGCGCCGAGACCTGCAGCGACTCGACCATCCGCGCGGCGATGACCTTGCGCAGACGCGTCATCTTCTCGCGGGTGCCGCGCTTGGGCGAGACCGCCGACGTCCCGGCGGACGCTGCCGGGACCGCCTGGGCCGCGGGCGCTGCGGCCGGGGTCGCGGCCGGCGCCGCGGCGGGCGCTGCTGCCTTGGCGGCTTCCGCGGCCTTGGCGGCCTTGGCGGCTTCGGCGGCCTCGAGCACGTCCTGCTTGCGGATGCGGCCCCCGACACCGGTGCCGGTGACGGAGCCGAGGTCGACGCCGTGCTGATTGGCGAGCTTGCGCACGAGGGGCGTGACGTACGCGGCAGCGTCGTCGCGGGACGAGGCGGTGTCCTGGAGTGCGGCGGACGGCTCGGGCGCCTCGGGTGACTGCTGGGCGGCGGGACGGGGAGCGTCGGCCGGCTTACCGGCGGCCTCTGCGCGCGCCTCCTCGGGCTTCGCCTGCGCGGGAGCCTCCGCGCCGGCAGGCGCCTCGGCGGCCTCCTGGGCCTTGGCATCGGGACCGGCGGACTGCGGCGCGGGAGCCGCCTCGGGCTCGGGTGCCTGCTCCTGCTGGGGGGCCTGCGCCGGCTCGGGCTGCGGCTCGGGCTGCGGCTCGGGCTGCGGCTCGGCCTTGGGCTGGGCCTCCGGCTCGCCACCACCGATGACGGCGAGGTCGGCGCCGACCGGGACGGTGTCGTCCTCCTGGACGAGGATCTTCGTCAGGGTGCCGGCCACCGGCGAGGGGATCTCGGTGTCGACCTTGTCGGTCGAGACCTCGAGGAGCGGCTCGTCGACGGCGACCTCGTCGCCCTCGGCCTTGAGCCAGCGGGTGACGGTGCCCTCGGTGACCGACTCGCCGAGGGCGGGCATCGTCACGGTCTGGCCGTCGCCACCGCTGCTCGAGGAGGCACCGGCCTGGGGCTGCGTCGCCTGCTTCGCCTCGGGCTCGCTGGTCGCCGGCTGCGGCTCCTGCTCGATGCTCGGGGCCTCCGGTGCGGGCGGGGCCTCGGCCTGCGCGGGCTGCTCCGGCTCCGGCTCGGCAGCGGCTGCAGGGGCGTCGGAGCCGGCGGCGGGCGCGGCACCGTCGCCGATGACGGCCAGGTCGGCGCCGACGGGCACGGTGTCGTCCTCCTGAGCGAGGATCTCCTGCAGGGTGCCCGCCACGGGCGAGGGGATCTCGGTGTCCACCTTGTCGGTCGAGACCTCGAGCAGCGGCTCGTCGATCTCGATGCGGTCACCGACGTTCTTCAGCCAGCGGGTGACGGTCCCCTCGGTGACTGACTCACCCAGGGCCGGCATGGTCACGCGTTCTGACATGACGTGTTTTCTCCTCTTCCCAGTTTCTGGCTCAAGCGTGTGCGTGCAGGGGCTTACCCGCCAAGGCCAAGTGTGCCTCGCCGAGTGCTTCGTTCTGTGTGGGGTGCGCGTGGACGAGACCCGCGACGTCCTCCGGGTGTGCTTCCCAGTTGACGATGAGCTGCGCCTCGCCGATCTGCTCGCCCATCCGGGCGCCGATCATGTGGACGCCGACGACGGGTCCGTCGACCTGGCGCACGAGCTTGACGAAACCCTGCGTGCCGAGGATCTGGGACTTGCCGTTGCCGCCGAGGTTGTACTCGTAGGTCGCGACCTCGCCGTGCTTCTCGCGGGCCTGCGCCTCGGTGAGGCCGACGCTCGCGATCTCGGGGTCGCAGTAGGTCACGCGCGGGATGCCCGTCTCGTCGATGACGGCCGGCGCGAGCCCGGCGATCTCCTCGGCGACGAAGATGCCCTGCGCGAAGCCGCGGTGCGCGAGCTGTAGGCCGGGCACGATGTCGCCGACGGCGTAGACGCCCTCGACGTTGGTGCGCATGCGCTCGTCGGTGGGGACGAAACCGCGGTCGACCGTGACGCCGGCGGCCTCGTAGCCGAGCCCGTCGGTGACCGGGCCGCGGCCGACGGCCACGAGCAGCAGGTCCGCGTCGATCGTCTCGCCCGACTCGAGCGAGACGGTGACGACGTCGCCCTGCTGGGTCGCTCCGGCGAAGCGCACACCGGTCTTGAACGCGATCTTGCGCTTGCGGAAGGAGCGCTCGAGCTGCTTGCTGATCGCCTCGTCCTCCGCGGCGACGAGTCGCGGGAGGGCCTCGATGATCGTCACCTCGGAGCCGAAGCTCTTGAAGACGGAGGCGAACTCGACACCGATGACGCCGCCACCGAGCACGATGACCCGTGCCGGCACGTGGTCGAGCGACAGCGCCTGCTCGCTCGTCATGATGCGCCCGCCGATCTCCAGGCCTGGGAGCGACTTGGCGTAGCTGCCCGTCGCGAGGACGACGTTGCGGCCGGTGACGCGGCGGTCGCCCACGACGACGGTGTGCGCCCCGTCCAGGACGCCCGCCCCCTCGACGTAGTCGATCTTCGCGGCCTTCACCAGGCCCTGCAGGCCCTTGTACAGCCGGATGACCACACCGTCCTTGTAGGCGTTCACGCCGGACATGTCGACGGACTCGAAGGTCGTCTTGACGCCGAACGAGGCGCCCTCGCGGGCGACGTCGGCCACCTCGGCGGCGTGCAGCAGCGCCTTGGTGGGGATGCACCCCTGGTGCAGGCAGGTGCCGCCCAGGCGCCCCTTCTCGACCAGGGCCACCGACAGGCCGAGCTCCGCCGACCGCAGGGCGCAGGCGTAGCCGCCGGACCCTCCACCGAGAATGACGACGTCGTAGTCGCCTGCGGCATCAGCCGGCATGTGCATGTGCTCCTTCGGGTCGATCGCCGTCTCCTGCCGTCGTGCAGCGGAGTCCGGGGCGGTGCATGGGCGGTGCTTGGGCGGTGCTGGGGTGGCACAGTTTCACGCGCGGGTGGGCGTGCCCCTGCATCTTGTCATTGATCGTTTGGGACGTCACAGGCAGGTCACACCACCCGCGCGCTGCCGCGGCGAGCACGCGGCGACCCCGTACAGTGCGGCCATGGGCTGGTTCTCACGACGCGGCACCCGGCGGACCGAGGGTCTTCCCGGCCGCTCCGACGGGCCGCAGATGGAGATCGACCGCAAGGCGGTCGAGCAGCACCTGCGCTCCTTCGTCGACTCGCGCCTAGGGGTCGAGGCGTACGTCGAACCCGCCACGAGCGTCACCACGACGACGATCGTGCTGATCGCCTGGGACGGCGAGTGGACGCGCCGCGCCGTGGGTTCCCCGAAGGACGGCTTCGAGCTGAGCCGCAAGCTCGGCGTCCCCGTCTACGACGTCAACCAGACGGGCTACCCCAACCGCATGCGCGAGTGGAGCAAGCGCCGCCGCCAGGGTGACGCCTGAGGGCGCGACACGGCATACGACCTCCTCGCTCACCAGCCCGGTCAGCGGCCACGCGGTGGGTACGGTGGCGGGGGAACAGCGCTGCGTCCGCGCCGGACTCGGTGCCACAGCACAACAGGAGGTAGACGTATGTCGAAGCAGGATGACGCACCCACCGGCCCCAGCGAGGAGATGAAGGCCAAGTTCCGGGCCGCCCTCGACAAGAAGCAGGCGCACGGGGGCAAGGACGTGTCCGACGATCACGAGCGCAGCAAGGTGGACGGCGCCCACGGGCCGGCCAACCCCTCCGGTCGCAAGGGGTACCGCGTCAGCCGCAAGTCCGCTCCCTGACCCGAGTCGCGCGTTCGAGAGGCCACGTTCCGGACCGGAACGTGGCCTCTCGGCGCGATGGGGGTCAGACGTAGGACTCGGCGAGACCGACGAGGGTGCGCACGCCGAAACCCGTGCCGCCCTTGGGCCAGTAGCCCGTCGGCGCCTTGTCGTTGAAGGCAGGGCCGGCGATGTCGAGGTGGCTCCACGCGATGCCCTCGCCGACGAACTCCGACAGGAAGATGCCGGCGGTCAGCATGCCGCCCTCGGCGCCGCCCTTGTGGGCCAGGTCCGCGTTGACCGACTCGAGCGCCGGGCGCAGCTCCTTGGGCAGCGGCATCGGCCACATCGCCTCGCCCACCGACTCAGCCGCCTCGAGCACGCGGGTGCGGAAGGCGTCGTCGTTGCCCATGACGGCCGCCGTGTTGGCGAGCGCGACAACCTGTGCGCCGGTCAGGGTCGCGATGTCGACGATTGCGTCGGGCTTCTCCTCGGACGCCAGGGCGATGCAGTCGCCGAGCACCATCCGACCCTCGGCGTCGGTGTTGAGCACCTCGACGGTCTTCCCGCCGCGCATCGTGACGACGTCGCTCGGGCGCTGCGCCGACGCGCTCGGCATGTTCTCGGCCAGGCCGAGGTAGCCCGTGACGGCGATCGGCAGGCCGAGCTCGGCGATCGCGAGGACGGCGCCGGCGACCGCGGCTGCTCCGGCCATGTCGCATTTCATCGTCAGCATGCCGTTGGCCGGCTTGATGCACAGGCCGCCCGAGTCGAAGGTGATGCCCTTGCCGACGAAGGCGATCGACGCCTTGGCCCGCGACGGCGTGTAGCTGAGGACGGCGATTCGCGGGTCGTTGACCGAGCCTTGCCCGACGCCGACCGTGCCGCCGAAACCACCGTCGCGCAGCGCCTTCATGTCGTAGGAGCGCAGCTTGACCTTGGTGCCCTTGACCCGGTCGGCGAGCGAGTCCACGAACGTCTCGGGGTAGAGCAGGTTCGGTGGGAGGTTGACGAGGTCACGGGTGTAGGCGACTGCTTCACCGAGGGCGGCGGCGCGCTTCACGGCCCTGCGTGACGCTGCATCGGCAGGACCGACGAGCGCGACCGCGGCGACGGCGTCGGTGCTCGTCGCGCCCGCCTTGGACACGGCATATGCCCCGAGGGCCACGCCCTCGGCGACGGCCGAGACGAGCTCGACCGACGTGCCGGGGACGACGACGGCGACCTTCTTCTTCTTGCTCAGTCCACGGATCGCGGCGCCGACGCCCTTGCGGGCCTCCTCGAGCGCAGCCGGCTCGTCGGAGAGCTCGCCGACGCCGGCCAGGACCACCAGACGAGCGGCCACCTCGGGCACGGCGGCAAGCGTCGTCACCTCACCGGCCTTGCCGGCCAGCTCGAGGTCGTCGATGACGGAGGTGAGGTGCGAGACCGTCTTGCGCGGCAGGCCGTGGCCCGGCGCGAGGGCGCCCCTGCCGTCTGCGGCGACGAGCGGGATGACGAGCGCGTCGCCGGGGGTGTCGGCGGCCGAACGGTTCGAGATGGTGAGGGTGGCCACGAAGGACTCCTTTGTCGAGGTGCTTCCGCGCCCACCA
The DNA here is from genome assembly GCF_058790095.1 of Terrabacter sp. FW104-15G4B. NCBI lineage: Bacteria > Bacillati > Actinomycetota > Actinomycetes > Micrococcales > Intrasporangiaceae > Terrabacter > Terrabacter sp. FW104-15G4B. The sequence continues at coordinate 111,499 of NZ_JBYTCI010000009.1, forward strand.
GCCTCGGCGCGTCCCGAGGGTGGGTCGGGTCGGGCCGGCGGGTGAGCCGGGGATGAGCCTGGGTGCGCCGTGGGGAAGGCGGCCCGCGAGTGCTGCTCGGGCCGGACCCACGACGCTGCCGCCGGTGGCGGCGTTCGATGATAACGAGCGCAGGCGGCATACCCGGTGGGCGGTAGGTTGACGCCCATGACGACAGCGACGTCGGGGACCCCCACCCCGCTCACCTCACCCCTGCACGACCGCCACGTCGCCCTCGGCGCCAAGATGGCCGACTTCGGCGGCTGGGACATGCCTATCGAGTACCCCGGCGGCGGCGTCGTGGCCGAGCACACCGCGGTGCGCGAGCGCGTCGGCGTCTTCGACGTCAGCCACCTCGGCAAGGCCTCGGTGACGGGCCCCGGGGCGGCCGACTTCGTCAACGCCTGCCTGACCAACGACGTGCGCCGCATCCAGACGGGCTCCGCCCAGTACACCCTGTGCTGCGACGAGGCGGGTGGCGTCGTCGACGACCTCATCGTCTACCTCAAGTCCGACGACGACGTCTTCCTCATCCCCAACGCCGCGAACACCGCCGAGGTCGTCCGGCGCCTGCAGGCCGCGGCTCCGGAGGGGATCACGGTGACGAACCTGCACCGGGAGTACGGCGTCATCGCCGTGCAGGGCACCAAGAGCGACGAGGTCCTCGCGTCGCTCGGCCTGCCGACCGGCCACGACTACATGTCGTTCGTCGAGGCCGACTGGCAGGGCCGTCCCGTCATCGTGTGCCGCACCGGCTACACCGGTGAGCGCGGCTACGAGCTCGTCCCGCGCTGGGACGACGCCCCCGCCCTCTGGGACGCGCTCGTCGAGGCGATCGCCCCCTTCGACGGCAAGCCCTGCGGCCTCGGCGCCCGTGACACCCTGCGCACCGAGATGGGCTACCCGCTGCACGGCCAGGACCTCTCTCTGCAGATCTCGCCCGTGCAGGCCCGGGCGGGCTGGGCCGTCGGCTGGAAGAAGGACACCTTCTGGGGCAAGCAGGCCCTCGAGGCCGAGCGCGCGCACCCGACCCGCCTGATGCGCGGCCTGCTCGTCACCGGACGCGGGATCCCGCGCGCCCACTGCACCGTGTCGTGGCACGGTGCAGCGGCCGGCGAGGTCACCTCGGGCACGTTCTCGCCCACCCTCAAGCAGGGGATCGCCCTCGCGTTGCTGACCCCCGAGATCGCCGACGGCGAGACCGTCCAGGTCGACGTGCGCGGTCGGTCGCTCGAGGCGACGGTCGTCAAGCCGCCGTTCGTGCAGGTCCAGGTCCGCCAGTCCTGAGGTCGTCCCCACTTCACCGTCGAAAGGCCACAAACCGGTCCCGGTTCGTGGCCTTTCGACGGTTGACTCAGCGGGTGACGAGGGTGGCGGCGACGAGGGCGGCGGCCAGGGCGATCTCGACCGATGCGCCGATGACGTCGCCGGTGACGCCACCGAGACGGCGCACCGCGTGGCGTCGCGTCACGACGGCCGCAGCACCAGCGACCAGCACGACCGCGACGGCGCCAGCGGCAGAGGTCCACGAGGTGCCGGCCACCACGAACGCAGCCAGCCCGGCGACCACGCCCACCACGGCGACGAGGCCGACGAGCGGTCCGCGCCCCACGCTCCCGGCGACGCCCTGGCCCAGCCCCTCGGCACGAGCCGGAGGTATGCCGTCCCGCGCGCACACCGCGCACGCCAACCGGCTGCCCACGAGGGCCACGACGGCGAGCGCCGTGCCGAGCCGGCTGCCGAAGAGGACCGCCAGGCACGTGGCGTCGAGCAGCAGGGCCAGCACGAGGGCGGCGGCGCCCGCCGGCCCCGTGTCACCCCGGCGCATCACCTCGAGCGAGTGCCCCGCGTCGTGACCTGAGGTGAGACCGTCGGCGAGGTCGGCCAGTCCGTCGAGGTGCAGCCCTCGCGAGAGGAGGGCGGCACCGACCAGTGCCAGGACAGCGGCCACGCCGCCGGGCGCCCACCCCTGCGTCGACGCCACCCCGAGCGCGACCCACACGACGGCAAGGGGAGCGGTGGTCACGGGCGCCAGGAGCATCGCGCGCCCGAGCAGGGGCCGGTCGACGTGCCCGGGCGCGGCTACCCGTACCGCAGTGAGGGTGCCGAAAGCGAGACGCCAGGCGTCATGCATCGAGCGTTCTCGATCGCGGCTCGAACGGCACGGAGGCCGCGTCGCTGAGGTCGATCACCCGTCCTGCGACGACGAGGTGCACGTGGGCGGCGGCGTCCGCGACGAGCGCGTTGAGACGGCCGAGCTCGTCCTGGAAGAGGCGGCCGGAGGAGCTGGTGGGCACGAGGGACCACCCGACCTCGTTCGTCACGACGACGACGGGGACCCTTGCCGCGCAGAGGGTCTCGACGAGCTCGTCGGCGGCAGCCCGTACCGCCGTCGCAGCCCGCTCGAGGTCGTCCCACCCGGTCTGGTCGGCGATCGCGGTGAGCCAGGTGCCGAGGCAGTCGACGAGCAGGGGGCCGGTGGCTGCGGAGACCGCGCCGGCGACGTCCGCGGTCTCGAGCGTGCGCCAGGACGCCGGACGCCGCCCGCGGTGGCTCTCCACGCGCTGGCTCCACTCGGGGTCGGACGGGTCGGCAGGACACCCGGTCGCGACGTAGGTGACGTCGGCGTGGTCGGCGAGAAGGTCCTCCGCGTGACGGCTCTTGCCACTGCGGACCGGGCCGGTCACGAGGGTCGTCGTCCGTGCCCGCCGGGCGCCGCTCACCGTGCACCGTCCTGGAGCTGCACCGGCCGGCCGGAGCCGGCGTCCTCGAACAGGACCGGCACCCCGAACGCCGCCCGCCGGGCACCCCGCCGGAAGACTCGCAGCAGCGCCGGCCCCGCGAGGAGCACGAGCAGCGCGTTGAGCACCCCACGGGGCAGGTCCCAGCCGAGCGACGTCGCGAGGTAGAAGAGCGCGTAGTGGGCGAGGTTGTCCTGCACCGGCGCGCCCGGGACGAAGCCCATGCCGGTCGGCGCGCTCGTGCCGAGGAACGGCCAGAACCACAGGTTCATGACGACGCCGAACGCGAGGCCGCTGACGAGGGCGTATGCCGCGAGCACCCACCGCTCGGCGCGTCCTCCCGCGCGGGCAGGCAGCAGACCCGCCCCGAGGCCGATGCCGCCCGCGCAGATCATCTGGAAGGGCAGCCATGGCCCGACGCCACCGGTGAGCAGCGCGCCCGTGGTCACGGCCAGCGACCCCGAGACGAAACCGACGCCCGGCCCGAGCACCCGGCCGGCCACGATGACGACGAAGAACATCGGCTCGAGCCCCGCCGTGCCGGCGCTGAGCAGGCGCAGACCGCCGCCCGCGGCCGCTGCGACGCCGAGGACGGCGATCGTCTTGGCGTCGAGACGTCCAGCGGTGACCTCGGCGAGACACACGACGGCGAGCAGCCCGAGCAGGACGGCGAAGAGCCACGGCGCGTCGTTGCCGTGGTCGCGGGCGAAGTCACCGGTCACGAAGAAGGGCCAGGTGAAGGCGACGACCCCCACGAGCCCCACGACGGCGACCGCGACGGCGGCCGGCCAGCGCAGCGGGATGACGCGACGGCCGGTCATGCGATCCTCGCCAGGGCGCCCGCCACCTCGGCGACGGTGAGCCAGGTCTGGGGGAGCAGCACCTTGGTGACCTGCGGGGCGAACGCGGGTGAGGAGGAGAGCACCTCGCGCGCCGGGCCGTCGGTGACGACCTCGCCGTCCGCGAGGATCACGACGCGGTCGGCGACCTCCGCCGCCAGCTCGACGTCGTGCGTGGCGAGCACCACCGTCGTGCCCTGTCCCGCCAGCGCGGTCAGCACCTGGCCGAGTCGCTTCTTGGCGCCGTAGTCGAGCCCCCGGGTCGGCTCGTCGAGCAGGAGCACCTCGGGGGAGCCGGACAGGATGACGGCGAGCGCGAGCTCGAGTCGCTGCCCCTCCGACAGGTCGCGCGGGTGAAGGTCAGGGTCGATGCCGTCGGAGATACGCTCCAGCAGGGCTCGGGCCGTGCCGGCCGGCACGCCGAAGTCCGCGTCGGCCGAGGCGCACTCGGAGCCCACCGACTCGCCGTAGAGCACCAGCTCGGGCTGCTGGGGCACGAGCCCGACGGTGCGCACCCGCTCTCGTGCGGTCAGGGTGTGCGGGTCGACGCGTGCCGCGCCGAGACGGACCCGGCCGCCGGCGAGGCGGTGCTGCGCCGCGACCGCGCCGAGGAGGGTGGACTTGCCCGCACCGTTGCGCCCCATGAGCGTCGTGATCGAGCCTCGCGAGACGCTCAGGTCGACCCCGTCGAGGACGACCCTGCCGGCGCGCACCACGCGCACGCCGGAGAGGTCGACGGCGTCCGCCGCCTCGATGACACGAAGGTCCGCCGCGGTGCCGGGCGTGCTGTCCCCGAGCGCCTCTCGCAGGGGCGACGCCCGCCGCCGGGCGTCGCGGATCGACAGGGGAGTGGGCGACCAGCCGACGAGCCGGGACAGCCCGACGACGGGTGGGTAGATCTGCGACCGCAGCATGGCGTCGGCCGGGTCGAGCAGCTCGGACACGTTCCCGTCGTCGACGAGGACGACCCGGTCGGCGTGGTGCACGACGCGCTCGAGCCGGTGCTCGGCGAGCACGACGGTGACGCCGAGGTCGTGCACGATCCGGTGGAGCGAGGCGAGAACGTCCTCTGCCGCAACGGGATCCAGGGCCGACGTCGGCTCGTCCAGAACGAGCACGCGGGGGCCGGCGGCGAAAAGGGCGGCGATGGCGACCCGCTGCTGCTGACCTCCGGAGAGCATCCGAAGCGATCGGGCCCGCAGCGGCGTCAGGCCGAACAGGTCGAGCGTCTCCTCGACCCGACGGCGGATCGTGGTGGGGTCCAGGCCCATCGTCTCCATGCCGTAGGCGACCTCGTCCTCGACCACGTCGGTGACGAACGTCGACGACGGGTTCTGCTCGACGAGCCCGACGACGGTGGCGAGGTCGCGAGGTCGGTGCTCGGCCGTGTCCAGACCGTCGACCACGACGCGACCGCGGAGCGTGCCGCCGCTGAAGTGGGGCACCAGCCCGTTGATGGTGCGCAGCAGGGTGGACTTGCCGCTCCCGGTCGGCCCGACGACGAGCACGAGCTCGCCCTCGGGGACCTCGAGCGTGACGTCGTGGAGGCTCGGAGCCGGGGCGTCGGCGTACTGCACCGACACGTGCTCGAAGGCGATCACGGTGCCACCTCCCGCGGGCGCGGCGTGAACCACGCCGGGGTCGCGGCCACCAGGGCGGCAAGGACGGCAGGGAGCGGCACCGCGGGGAGCTCGGCCCGCTGGCTGGGCACGATCCCGTCCCAGCCCTGCGCCGAGGCCACCACGAGGACCACTCCGGGCACGGCGCCGACGACGACGGTCGCCGTCTCGGTCCACGTCCACTTGTCACGCCGGTGTCCGGACCGCCCGTCGCGGGAGGCTCCGACGAGCAGGCTGGAGCCGGCGAGCAGCGCGCCGAGCACGAGGACGGGCAGCCCGAGCACGCCGCCCGCCGACGCGTCGAGCAGCCCGTAGAGGCCGGCGAGCACGCCGACGAGTCCGGCCAGGGCGAGCCCCGTCGCGGTCCGGCGGCTGGTGGACGTGGAGCGCACCGCTCGGCCGTAACCCCGCGACTCCATCGACGCGGCGAGCCCGAGCGAGCGCTCGAACGCCGTCTCGAGCACCGGTACCGCCAGGCGGGCCATCTCGCGCAGACCGTGACCGTCCCGGCCGCGCAGCGTCCGGGCCGCCCGCACGTCGCGGGCGTCCGTCAGCAGCTGTGGCGCGAAGGTCAACCCGACGACGACCGCCGTGCCGACGTCGTAGAGCGTCGCCGGTAGGTAACGGAGCAACCGGCGCGGACTGGCCAGGGCGTTGGCGGCGCCGAGGCACGCGAGGACCGCGGCGAGGCGCAGGGCGTCGTAGGCGGCATACAGCAGCGACTCGAGCGACACCGCGCCGCCGATGCGGACGCTCGCCGCCCAGTCGGGCAACGGCACGCTGGGCAACGTGACGAGGACGGTGGCGCCGACGATGCCGTTGCCGAGCAGGGCCGTCATGAGGACGCGGAAGGCGACCACGACGGCGCCGATGACGAGGAACGCCGGCAGCGGGTTGGGGGTGGCGGGGTCATGCCGTTCGCTGACGACGAGGACGCAGACCCCGATGACGAGGAGCAGGAGCACCGGGTTGGTGCCGCGAGACGCGGCCGTGGCAAGCCCCAGCCCCCACAGCCACCAGGCTGCGGGGTGCTGGAGCCGGGGCCGGAGCCGGATCATGCTCGTTGGGCTCCCGCTCAGGCGTCCTGGCGGTTGCGCGAACGCGAGCGCGCGAGCAGGTAGCCGAGGAGGGCGAGCAGGACGAGGGCCGCGACGACGTATGCCGCGACCGTCCCTCCGGAGGTGGTCGACGCCGGCGCGGCCACGTCGGTGGACCCGGCGGTCGCCGAGGGGGAGGCGGACGGGCTGGCGGCCGGCGCTGCGATGCTGATCGGCTGGTCGGTGGCCTTCGCCTCGGGGCTGACTTCCTTGACGGCCCCGCCGCAGTCGCTCGTCGGGTAGCCCGCGATCCCGCAGACCAGGCCCTTCTCGGTGCGCACGTCGCCGGCCGCAGCCAGCACGACCGAGCTCGTGGCGTCGGCGGCGACGACGGCACACAGGGCCTTGGGGGCCGGTGGGGTCGCGCCGTCGGCGGCGTCGGCGGGGCGGCCGAAGTCGAGGACGAGGCCCACGCGCTTCTTGCCGGACACGGCGGGCGTGGTCGCGCACAGCTGGTCGAAGCTCAGCACGGCCCGCGGGTAGCGCGTCGACGACTCGTCGGCGACGGCGAAGCGCCAGCCGTCGACGCTGCCGTCCTTGGGCACGGTCTGGTCCGGGCCCTTCTGGGCGAACTGCCAGGCGCCGTCGGTGAGCTGGTAGAAGCCCCAGTACCGGTAGGCGGCCGCGTGTGCGGGTGCCACCGTGAGGGCTGAGAGACACGCCGCGACAAGGGCGGCAAGGACGGCCCGCAGCGGGGCGCGACGAACATGGGACATGGTTTCCTCCTCGCGGTCGGACACCATGTCGGGTCTGCGAAGCACGCCGGCCCGGCGGGGTGACTCCGGTCCGCATTCCACGACAGACTGACAAAGGAGCCGTTCGGACGCGGGTTTTCCGACTTGGTCACCACCGCCGGGTTGGCGGCGAGGGTGACCTCACGGTTGCGGGTCAGCGCCGGAGTCGCACCGGCTTGCCCCATCGTCCTTCGGTTAAGGCGAACCGTCGCACGTGGGGCCGCTGCCCGTCAAACGAGCGGGCAACTAGGGTGGCCGCATGAGTGCTGACTGGTCCTGGCTTTTCCTCGACGCGCACGGCAACCCGATGGAGGGGGAGGCCCTGACGACCAGCGGCTTCCCGACCCAGAGCGACGCCGAGAGCTATCTGGGTGAGTCGTGGCGCGAGCTGCTCGGGGCGGGCGTCGAGGCCGTCACCCTCCGGCAGAACGACACGGTCGTCTACGGCCCGATGAGCCTGCGGGCGGCGGAGTGAGCGCCTCGTCCGTGACCTCGTTGTCCGCAGGGCTCGAGCGCGAGCTGATGGCGCGCGTCGTCACCGCGCAGCGGTCCTGGCGCGCACCCGGCGTCAGCGTCGGGGTCGTCCGCGACGGCCGTCTCGTCTGGTCGGCACACGTGGGCTCAGCACGGCTGGCTCCGGCCGCCCCCGCCACCGACGACACGCAGTTCATGATCGGCTCGGTCACCAAGACGTTCACCGCCCTGACGGTGATGTCGCTGCGCGACGAGGGTCGGCTGTCGCTCGACGACACCCTCGAGACCTTCCTGCCGGGCACCAGGCACGCCCGGGTTCCCTTGCGCCAGATGCTTGCCCACGCCTCCGGGCTGCAGCGCGAGCCGATCGGCAACATCTGGGAGAGCCTGCAGGCACCCGAGCGCGAGGAGTTCCTCGAGGGTGCCGAGCAGGCCGAGCAGGTCCTGCCCGCGCACCACGCCTTCCACTACTCCAACCTCGCGTACGGCCTGCTCGGGCAGGTCGTCGAGCGCGTCACCGGACAGGACTGGGAGCAGGTCGTGCGCGCACGCGTGCTCGAGCCGCTGGGCATGACACGAACGGCGCTCGAGCCCGCCGACGACCGCGCCCTCGGCTACCAGGTCGACCCCTTCGCCGGCACCGCGACGGAGGAACCGCGCTTCCCGCTCAACGCCACCGCCCCGTTCGGGGGTCTCTGGTCCACCGTCGCCGACCTGGCACGTTACGCCGCCTACGTCGCGAGCCCTGACGACCGCGTGGTGCAGCCTGCGACTCTCGAGGAGATGTGCCAGCCGATCATCATGACCGACGCCGATGGGTGGGCCGGTGCCTACGGGCTCGGCTTCGGCATGGGTCGGCGCGGCGAGCGAGTCTACGTCGGCCATGGCGGCGCCATGCCCGGCTTCCTCACGGGCCTGCGGGTGCGCCGCAAGGAGGGGATCGGGGCAGTCGTCTTCGCCAACGCCACCTCGGGCGCGCTGACGCTGGGACTCGCAACCGACCTCGTCGAGGCGGTCGTCGATGCCGAGCCGTCCCTCGCGGACGCGTGGGTGCCCGAGCAGGAGCAGCCGGCGCTGGCGGTGCTGCTCGGCCTGTGGTGGTCCGAGGGCTCGCCCATCACCTTCTTCGTGCGGGACGGCCAGCTGTGGTCACGGCTCGCCGACGACGAGCCGACGTCCGAGACGAGGTATGCCGCCGAGGGCACCGACCGCTACCGCGCCGTGGCAGGTCGTGGCGCGGTGAGGTGCTCGAGGTCGTTCGCGCCGGCGACGGGTCTGTCGACAAGCTCTACTTCGCGACGTATGCCGTCACGCGGGCGCCGCTGGCGTTCGCCGATCTCGCCGGCTGACCCCCCGCTGACGGCCGTCGGGCCGATCCGGATCCGGCCCGTCAGGCGGGGTGCTGGCCGCGGTCGACCTGCGGTTTCGGCATGCGCGTGCGACGCATCTGGAAGGCGCGCATGATGGCGTACCACGCATCGCCCTTCTCGGCGCCGCCGAACTTGTCGTCCATCCTGCGGCGAGTGCGCCGCCACATCAGCAGGGCGTCCCCGATCGCGACGAGGATCAGGCCGTAGACGAGCACGAAGACGAGCAGCAGCGCCCAGTTGGTGCGCACGAAGCTCAGCAGCAGCACGATGAGCATGATCGGGAGCATGAACTCGCCGACGTTCCAGCGCGCGTCGACCGTGTCACGGATGAACCGGCGACGCGGGCCCTTGTCGCGGGCGGGGAGGTACTTCTCGTCGCCCGTCATCATGCCGGCGCGCTGCCTGGCCATCGACTCGCGGCGGGCCGCCTTGTCCTGCTGCGTCGCGGCCTTGCGGTCCGTGACGATGAGGGGACGCTTGTTGAGGGCCTCCTGCTCACGGCGCTTGGGCGTCGGCCGGTTCTTGGCGCCTGGGCGCGCCGACTGGTCGGCCCCGGCTGTGGGAGCGAGCTCGTCGTTGAGGGTCTTCTTGCGTCCGAACACGGGGACACTCTAAGCCGTCGCGGGCCCGGGCCCTGCATCGTGCCGGGGACCCGACGGCATACGTCTCCCGGTTCAGGTCCCCGGGGTGGTGCGCAACGGGACGAACCGGTAGTGCCCGTGCTGGCTCGTGGCGACGGAGCCACCCTGGCGCACGACGAGGTTCATGGTGCCCGCCACGGGGATGACGAGCCGTCCCGGGTCGGCGAGCTGCTCGACGAGCGCCTGCGGGAGCTCGGCGGCCTGCGCGGAGACGAGGATGCGGTCCCACGGGCCGTGCTCGGGGTCGCCGAGCATGCCGGGTGTCGCGGCCACGATCGAGGCCCAGGGCATACCTGCGCGGGAGAGGTTCGCGGCGCCCCACCGAGCCAGCTCGGGCTCGAGCTCGACGCCCAGCACCTCACCGTCGGGCCCGGTGAGGTGGGCCAGCAGCGCCGTCGTCCAGCCGGAGCCCGAGCCGACGTCGAGGACGCGCTGACCGGGGTGCACGTCGAGCAGGCGCAGCATGTCTGCGACGGTGCGGGGCTGGGAGTTGGTCTGGCCGCAGCCGATCAGGATCGGTCCGTCATGGCCGGCGCGGAACCGCGACACGCGGGGGAGGAAGCCGGCGCGCGGGACCGCGGTGAAGGCCTGCTCCACCCGGTCGACGGCATCCGTGCCCCGAGTCATGCTTCGAGCCAAGCATGCCGGGGCCCCGACGTCAGCCCCCAGCGCCGCGGTCACGCTGTCCGGCGCGCGATGACGTGCAGGAGCGTGCCGAGGGAGCGGTACGGATCGGTGGACCCGAGGCGCTCCTCGACGTCGAGCAGGGTCGCGAGCGTGGCGCCCGTCGGCGTCGGCTCGTCGACCGGGACGGTGTCGCTGGCGACTCGGACGCCGTACCACGCGGTCACCTCGAGGCCCGCTGCCTCGCAGTCGGCGGTCAGCGACGCGAGCGTGTCGGCGCGGGCGTCGACGCCGATCTCGTTGCGATACCGGGCATCTCGGCCCTCCGCCGCCGCTTGTCGCACCTCGTCGAGCATGGCGAGGGCCGTTGGCCAGTCGTGCCGGCCTGCCGGTCGCCACGCCATCGCCGCGCCGTTGCGGGCCACGATCGACACGAAGCCGCCCGGTGCCACGCGGCGGGCCAGGCCGGCCACCCCGTCCCGGCTCTCAGGGAGGTACATGAGCACCCCCTGGCACAGGACGATGTCGTATGCCGTCGGCCGCGTCACGCTCGCGAGCCCGGCGAGGTCTGTGGCGAGGAGGGTCACGTGCTCGCGCTGGTCGCGCGTGAGCCCGGCGGCAGCCTGCTCGAAGGCGGCGCGCATCCGCCCGTCCGGCTCGACGGCCGTGACCGAGTGCCCGAGACGAGCCAGGCGCAGGGCCTGCGTGCCTTGCCCGGCGCCCACGTCCAGGACGCGCAGCGGGCCGCGCGGCAGGTGGGCCGCGAGCTGCCGGGCGACGAGCTCCTGGCGCACGATGTTGCGGAGGTTGCCGAGGCGCTCGAGCCACGGACCCTGACCGGCGACGAACGTGTTGTCTGCCATCTCGACGAACCTACCCATGCGGTCCGACAGCCCGTCGGGCGGCACCGGACCCTTGTCGCCGCCGCGTGGGTAGGGTCGGCAGGTGACTGACGACGCCCTCACCCCTGACCAGATCCAGCAGATCCGCGACCGCGTGGCCGAGCTCATGCCGCAGGTGCGGGCCGACCTCGAGGAGCTCGTGCGCATCCCGAGCGTCTCTGCCTCGTCCTTCGACCAGAGCCAGGTCGCCCGCAGCGCCGAGGCGGTCGCCGAGCTGCTGCGGCGCGAGGGCCTCGAGGTCGAGGTCGTCGTCGAGGGCGGCCGCCCGGCCGTCATCGGCCACCGCGACGGCCCCGAGGGCGCCCCCACGGTGACCCTCTACGCCCACCACGACGTGCAGCCGCCCGGCGACGACGCCGACTGGGACAGCTCGCCGTTCGACCCCGAGGAGCGCGACGGCCGGCTCTACGGGCGCGGCGCCGCGGACGACAAGGCCGGTGTCATGGCGCACGTGGCCGCCCTGCGGGCGCACGCCGGCAACCTGCCCGTCGGCGTCACCGTGTTCGTCGAGGGGGAGGAGGAGTCCGGCTCCCCGTCGCTGGGCACGATTCTCGAGAAGCACGGCGACCGCCTGGCCGCCGACGCCATCGTCATCGCCGACTCCGGCAACTGGGACATCGGCACGCCCGCCCTCACGACGACGTTGCGCGGGGGCATCCGCGTCGTCGTGCGCGTCCAGACGCTCGACCACTCGGTGCACTCCGGCATGTTCGGTGGAGCGGCACCCGACGCCACCACTGCCCTCATGCGCCTGCTCGCCTCGCTCCACGACGCCGAGGGCGACGTCGCCGTCCAGGGCCTCGACGCGGGGGAGGCCGCCGACATCGACTACGACGAGCAGCGCTTCCGCGCCGAGTCAGGCCTGCTCGACGGGGTGTCACTCATCGGCACCGGCTCGATCCTCAGCCGGCTGTGGACCAAGCCGTCGATCACGACGATAGGCATCGACGCCACGTCCATCGACAAGGCCTCCAACACCCTGTCGGCCAAGGCCGCTGCCAAGATCTCGGTGCGGCTGGCCCCGACGCAGGACCCCCTCGTCGCCTTCGGGCGCGTGCGCCAGCACCTCGAGGACAAGGCCCCGTGGGGCGCCCGGGTCACCGTCGAGCTCGAGGAGCACGGCTCCGGCTTCGCGGCCGACGCCGACGGTCCGGTCTACGACGAGGCGCGCGCGTCCTTCGCCGACGCGTGGGGCACCACCCCGGTCGACATGGGCGTCGGTGGCTCGATCCCGTTCATCTCGGACTTCTCGGCCCGCTTCCCCGATGCCGCGATCATCGTCACCGGGGTCGAGGATCCCGACACCCGCGCGCACGGCGCCAACGAGTCGCTGCACCTCGGCGAGTTCGAGAAGGTCTGCGTCGCGGAGGCGGTCTTCCTCGCCCGGCTGGGGGCGATGCGGGCCCCGCACTGAGCCGGACGGCACCCGTAGTGAAGCTGGGGAGCCCGGCGGCTACCGGGCTGCTCGGCTTCGTCGCTCGTCAGGAGACGGAAACGGCCGACCCGCGGTAGCGCTGCTCGCGCAGCTCGAGGGCGTACGCCTCGGCGCCCGGCATCCCGAGCTCCTCCGCCGTCGCGACCTCGGACTCGACGTCGTAGGGCACCCGGACGAAGGTGATGCCGACGTGGCCGGGCGGGTACACCTCGCCGCGGCGGGCCACCGTGCCCTCGAGGACGACGTAGGGCGCCCCGGGACCGTCGAGGGCGTTCCCCACCGATCCGGCGTTGAAGACGGTGATGCCGTAGTCCACCGAGAGGTAGGCGCCGTGGATGTCGCCGTAGCCGACGATCGTGGGCACCGGACCGTCACCGGTGAACTCGGTCTGCTCGACGAAGGCGCGGTGCTCGGCCTCGGTGGTTGGTGGGAACACGCGGGTGAACTCGCTGACCGGTGACGCATGGAAGAAACGGATCGGCTGGCCGCTCAGCACGATCTCGTGCACGTTCGGCAGGTCTGCGAGCCAGGTCAGCTCGTCGGCGGTGAGCCGGTCGCGCACCCACTGGGCGTGCTCCCACGGCTGCACGTCGTCGCGAGCGATGAAGGTGTCCCAGTTCCCGCGGACCGTCGGGATGTCGCGGTCCCGGGTGATCCGGATGCACTCCGACCCGCGGGGTCCCTTGCCGACCAGGTCGCCGAGGTTGACGACATGGTCGATGCCGCGTCGGGCGACGTCGGCGAGAACGGCTTCGTACGCGGTGACGTTGCCGTGCACGTCGGAGACGACGGCGACCCGGTGGAGGTCGCCTGCGGGCGTGGTCACCAGGCGTCAGTCGTTGTGCGTCTTGCCCGGCAGGGCGAGCATCCGGTCGAGCGCCGCGCGAGCCTCGGCCGCGACGGTCGGGTCGACGCGGATCGGGTTGACGACGCGCCCCTCGACGAGGGACTCGAGCGTCCACACGAGGTGTGGCAGGTCGATGCGGTTCATCGTCGAGCAGTAGCAGACGTTCTTCTCCAAGAAGGCGATCCGCTGCTGGGGGAACTCACGTGCGAGTCGCTGCACGAGGTTGAGCTCGGTGCCGACGACCCACGACGTGCCGGGCGGGGCCGCGGCGATCGTCTGGATGATCTTCTCCGTCGAGCCGACCTCGTCGGCGAGCTCGACGACCTCGTACTGGCACTCGGGATGGACGATGACCTTGACGCCGGGGATCTCGCGGCGGGCGGTCTCGACGGCGTCGACGGAGAAACGACCGTGCACCGAGCAGTGCCCGCGCCACAGGATCATCCGCGCCTTCTCGAGCTGCTCGGGGGTCAGCCCGCCGCCCCGGCGGTGCGGGTCCCACACGACGCAGTCGTCGAGCGAGAGGCCGAGCTCGCGCACCGCCGTGTTGCGGCCGAGGTGCTGGTCGGGCAGGAAGAGCACCTTGCCGCTGCCGTCCACGCCACCGACCTGCTCGAAGGCCCAGTCGAGGGCGGTGCGCGCGTTGGAGCTGGTGCAGATGGTGCCGCCGTGCCGGCCGGTGAAGGCCTTGATCGCGGCCGAGGAGTTCATGTAGGTGACCGGGACGGTCTGGTCGGCCACGCCCGCGGCGGCCAGCTGCTCCCAGCAGTCCTCGACCTGGGCGATGGCGGCCATGTCGGCCATCGAGCAGCCGGCCGCGAGATCGGGGAGGATGACGGTCTGCTCGTCGCTGGTCAGGATGTCGGCCGACTCGGCCATGAAGTGCACGCCGCAGAAGACGATGTAGGGCGCGTCCGGCCGGCCCGCGGCGTCGCGCGCGAGCTTGAACGAGTCGCCCGTCACGTCGGCGAACTCGATGACCTCGTCGCGCTGGTAGTGGTGACCGAGCACGAAGACCCGGTCGCCGAGGGCCGCCTTGGCCGCGCGGGCGCGCTCGACGAGGTCGGGGTCGGACGGTGCAGGCAGGTCGCCCGGACACTCGACGCCACGCTCGGTGTGCAGGTCGGTGCCGGTCCCGAGCACGAGGAGGGGGAGGGGGGCCGGTGCCGAGGCCGTGTCGGTCGTCATGTGCAGATCGTATGCCGCCGCGCCCCCTCCCACCGTCACGGCACTTGACCTCAAGTGGACTTGATGTCTGACGCTGTGGCCATCGACTTCCGACCACCACAGGAGCCATCATGTCCACCGCCCTTGTCACCGGCGCCACGGCGGGCCTCGGTCGAGCGCTCGCCGAGTCGCTCGCCGCCCGTGGTTGGGACCTCGTCGTCACGGCCCGCGACGCGTCCCACCTCGTCGAGACCGTCGCCGCACTGCGGGAGCAGGGCCACGACGTCGTGGGCGTGGCCGGCGACGTCGGCGACCCCGTGCACCGCGACGAGGTCGCACAGGTCGTCACCGAGCTCGCGGGCGAGCGCGGCCTCGACCTGCTCGTCCACAACGCGAGCACGCTCGGCCCCGTGCCGCTGCGCCCGCTCCGCGAGCTGTCGGCGGACGACCTCGCGCAGGTGCTTGCCGTCAACGTCCTGGCCCCGCACGCACTGACCCGCTCGCTCCTGCCCGCGCTGGAAACCGCCGCGGGAACGCTTCTCGCCATCTCGTCGGACGCAGGCGTCGAGCACTACGAGACCTGGGGCGCCTACGGCGCGAGCAAGGCCGCGCTCGACCACCTGACGCTGACGCTGGCCGTCGAGGTGCCCTCGGTGAGGGCGTATGCCGTCGACCCGGGGGACATGCGCACGGCGATGCACCAGGCGGCGTTCCCGGGCGAGGACATCACCGACCGCCCCCTGCCGAGGGAGGTCGCGGTGCCCGGGATCCTGGCGCTGCTCGAGTCGCGCCCCGCGAGTGGGCGGTACCGGGCTGCTGACCTGCTGGCCGCCGCGCCCTCGGGGGTGGCCTCGTGACCGCGGCCCTGACACACGCACCGCACACCGTCTTTCGGGTCACCGACGACCTCAACGCCGACGCGCCGCCGGAGTCAAGGGGTCTCGGACGCGACGGCGTACGCCTGCTCGTCGCCTCGGAGCCGGCGCCCGGTGAGCTCTCGGTCTCACACACGACCTTCTCGGCCATCGGCGACCACCTAGCGCCCGGCGACCTCCTCCTCGTCAACAACTCGGCAACCGTCGCCGGCGAGGTGGACGGACGGATCAGCGGACGCGGCTCGGTCGTCGTCCACGTCGCGGCCCAGCTCGACGACTGCACCTGGGTCGTGGAGCTGCGGACCGCCCCCGACGCTGCGCACCCCCTGCTCGACGCGTCAAAAGGCGACGTCGTCGAGCTCGCAGACGGGCCCCGCCTGCGGCTCGAGGGTCTCTACCCGCAGCCGGACTCGTCGCCGACGGGACGCGGCAACCGCCTGTGGCGGGCTGCGGAGATCGACGGCTGCACGCTCACCGGCCATCTCGCCAGCCACGGCCGGCCGATCGCCTACGGCTATCTCCGTTCGCGATACCCGCTCCACGCCTACCAGACCGTCTTCGCCCGGCTGCCGGGAAGTGCGGAGATGGCGAGCGCCGCCCGGCCCTTCACCGCCGAGCTCGTGACGGGCCTCGTCGCGTCGGGGGTGCATGTCGCCCCGGTCACGCTGCACACCGGCCTGTCGTCGCAGGAGGCAGGGGAGGCCCCGCAGGCCGAGCGGTTCGCGGTGTCGGGTGCGACGGCCGCCCTCGTCAACCTCGTGCGCTCCGGGGGCGGTCGGGTCGTTGCCGTCGGGACCACCGCGACACGCGCCATCGAGTCGGCGACCGACTCCGACGGCCGGGTGCACGCCTCGGCCGGCTGGACCGAGGTCGTCATCTCGCCGGACCGGCCCGCCCGCGTCGTCGACGGGCTCGTCACGGGCTGGCACGACCCGGACGCCTCGCACCTGCTCCTCGTCGAGTCGGTTGCCGGTGCCGAACTGACGCAGCGGGCCTACGACGAGGCGGTCGCCCACCGCTACGCCTGGCACGAGTTCGGCGACGCGGGCCTGTTCCTGCCCCACCGCTGAACCGGCGGGCGCGGCCGCCATCACCTCGACCCGCGTCACGAGCAGGGCAGTGGAAAGATGCCGGACGTGCACGTGATCATCGCGCCCGACTGCTACACCGGCACCCTCACCGCGTCCCAGGCCGCGACTGCGATGGCCGAGGGCTGGGCTCGGTCCGCCCCGGGGGACCGGCTCACCCTCGTGCCCCTCTCCGACGGCGGCCCCGGCTTCGTCGACGTCCTCGCGGAGAACCTCCGCGGCGAGGTGCAGGCGGTCGTGACCACCGACCCGTTGGGTCGGGAGGTGCCGGCGAGCATCCTGCTGACGACCGGCGCCGGCGGGCGGACGGCATACGTGGAGTCGGCGCAGGCCGCGGGACTTCACCTGCTGGCTCCGGACGAGCGCGACCCCACCCGCGCGACGACGGCCGGCGTGGGGACGCTGCTGCTCGCAGCGCTCGACGCCGGGGCGCGGCGCGTCGTCATCGGCCTCGGTGGCTCGGGGACCAACGACGCCGGGGCGGGGCTGCTCGCAGCCCTGGGCGTGGGTCCGGAGGCCCGGCTCGGCCGCGGCGGCCTCGCACTCGAGTCGACGACGCCGGAGGACGTGGCGGGGCTCGACGCCGCCAGCGACCGGCTCAACGGGGTCGACCTCGTCATCGCGAGCGACGTCGACTCGCCGCTGCTCGGCCTCAAGGGGGCCAGCGCGGTCTTCGCGCCGCAGAAGGGCGCCACCGAGGAGCAGGCCCAGCGGCTCGAGAACGCCCTCGGGCACTTCGCGAGCGTCGTGGCGCGCGTGCGCCCCCCGGCCAGGGAGCTGCTGACCGGCACGCTGCTGCGGCCCGAGCGCGAGCCAGGCGCCGGGGCAGCCGGCGGACTCGGTTACGCCCTGCACCTGCTCGGCGCCCGCCGGGTCTCCGGCGTGGAGGCGGTCCTGGACGCGGTCGGCTTCGTCGACACCGTCGCATCGGCCGACCTCGTCGTCACGGGAGAGGGCAGCTTCGACTGGCAGTCCCTGCGGGGCAAGGTGGTGGTCGGCGTCGCTGAGGCGGCGGCCAGGGTGGGTGTGCCCGTCATCGCCGTGCCGGGGCAGGCGCTCGTCGGTCGGCGCGAGGCCATGACCGCGGGCCTCTCGGGGGTGTATGCCGTCGCCGAACGCCCGGACCAGGTGGCCGCCGCGCTCGCTCACCCCGCTGAGCGCCTCGCCGACCGCACCGCCAGGGTGGCGCGCACCTGGTCGCCGTCCACCCGTTGAGCCGACTGCGGCGTCCGAATGCGTGTTTCCGGGGGAGGGCGACGTATCCTTGGAGCGCCGGGAACACATCCGGCACGGCACGGGTTGTCACTCCAGACCCGTGCACCACGACGTGAAGGACCAACACATGAGTGTCGAGACGAACGCATCTCCCGCCGAGGTTCAGACCGAGGCTCCCGCCCACGGTGTCGTCCTGACGGACGTCGCGGCCACCAAGGTCAAGAGCCTGCTCGAGCAGGAGGGTCGTGACGACCTCCGCCTGCGCGTGGGTGTCCAGCCTGGCGGCTGCTCCGGCCTGATCTACCAGCTCTACTTCGACGAGCGCAGCCTCGACGGCGACCTCGTCCGCGACTTCGACGGTGTCGAGGTCGTCGTCGACCGGATGAGCTCGCCCTATCTCGAGGGCGCCACGATCGACTTCGCCGACACGATCGAGAAGCAGGGCTTCACGATCGACAACCCCAATGCGGGTAGCAGCTGCGCCTGCGGCGACTCGTTCAGCTGAGCCGCGCGCCACGGCGCGACAGCATTCCCGAAGGGCCCGACCGTCTCGGTCGGGCCCTTCGTCGTCGCGTACCTGATCCTCCGCGTCACCTGCGTGCGGGGTGCTGACCCGGGTGCGGTCGGGCCCGGCACCGGCCGGGTAGGTTCGTGCTGTGCAGATAGCCATCACCGGGTCCATCGCGACCGACCACCTCATGACCTTCGACGGGCTCTTCGCCGACTCCCTGGTGGTCGAGCAGCTGGACAAGATCTCGCTGTCCTTCCTCACCTCCGACCTGCAGGTGCGACGGGGTGGGGTGGCCGCCAACATCGCGTTCGGCATGGCCAACCTCGGTCAGCGCCCGCTGCTCGTGGGCGCGGTCGGCGAGGACTTCACCGACTACCGCAGCTGGCTCGAGCGCCACGGCGTCGACTGCGGGGCTGTGCACTACTCCGAGTCCCAGCACACCGCGCGCTTCATCTGCACGACCGACCGTGACATGGCCCAGATCGCGACGTTCTACGCGGGGGCCATGACCGAGGCCCGCGACATCGAGCTCGCGCCGGTCGCCGAGCGCGTCGGCGGCCTCGACCTCGTCGTCGTCGGTGCCAACGACCCCGAGGCGATGTTGCGCCACTCCGACGAGTGCCGGTCGCGCGGCATCCCGTTCGCGGCCGACCCCTCCCAGCAGCTCGCCTTCTGCGACGGTCCGACCATCGAGCGCCTCATCGACGGCGCCGAGTACCTGCTGACCAACGAGTACGAGAGCCACCTCGCCTGCCAGAAGACAGGCTGGAGCGAGGACGAGCTGGCCGAGCGCGTCCGGGTGCAGGTCAAGACGCGCGGGAAGGACGGCGTCACGGTCCGCGTCCGAGGTGAGGAGCCGGTCGAGGTCGGGATAGCACGCGAGGTCCGCAAGGCCGACCCGACCGGGGTCGGCGACGCCTTCCGCGCCGGGTTCCTCACGGGCATCGCGACCGGCCTCTCGGTCCGCCGCTGTGCCGAGCTCGGCTCGATGCTCGCGACCTACGTCATCGAGACGGTCGGCACGCAGGAGTACGTCCTCGGCAAGGCGCACTTCCTCGAGCGGCTCAGCGAGGCCTACGGCCCCGAGTCGGCCGACGAGATCGGCCCGCACATCACCTGCCCGCGGCCGTGACGCCCCCGTCGGCCCGTCGCTGACGGCCACGCCCGTGCCCACGCCGCCTCCACCCACCGCCTGGGACTTCGCGCTCGACCGCGTGTCGCCAGGGGAGGACCTCGTCGGGGTCGGAGCCGATCTCGACGTCGCGACCCTCTACGAGGCGTACTCCGTCGGGGTCTTCCCCATGGGCATCGGCGACCACGGCAGCGAACCGATCGGCTGGTGGTCGCCGGACCCTCGGGGCGTCCTGCGACCGCGGGAGCTTCGGGTGACCCGCTCGCTGCGAAAGTCATTGGCGCACTTCGAGATCCGCGTCGACACCGCCTTCCTGTCGGTCCTCGAGGCGTGCGCGGCCCCCGACCGGGACGGGCGCTGGATCACCCCTGCGATCGCCGCGGCCTACGTCGAGCTGCATCGTGCCGGCTGGGCCCACTCCATCGAGGCGTGGCAGGACGGCGAGCTGGTGGGCGGGCTCTACGGCGTGGCCATCGGGGGCCTCTTCGCGGGGGAGTCGATGTTCCACCACACGCGCGACGCCTCCAAGGTCGCCCTCGTGGGACTGCGCGACCTGCTGGTGGCCGATGGGGACCCCCGGCGCCTGATCGACGTGCAGTGGCAGACGCCCCACCTCGCCACCCTCGGCGTGCGTGAGGTGCCGCGCGACGAGTACCTCGCGATCCTGCCGACGGTCCTCAGGGCTCCGCTGCCGGCGTGCTGGGCCTGACCACCTCGACGACGTAGGCCGTGTGGTCGACCTCGTCGCGCGACCCCGTGAAGCGGTGGCCGCGCATGCGGCACCAGGCCGGCACGTCGTGAGCCGCGGCGGGGTCGGTGGCGAGGAGCACGACGACGTCGACGTCCGGCACGTCGCGCACGAGCTGCGCCAGGCGGATGACGGGCAGGGGGCACCGCTGGCCCCGGGCGTCCAGGACGGTCTCGCCGCTCACAGCCCACCGACTCCCAGCTCGTCGCGGACGGCCCGCACCGTGGGCGCCAGCGCGGCGGTGAAGGCTGCGACGTCGTCGGCCAGGGCGGGGGAGACGGCGGGCAGGGGAAGGGTCACGCGCACGTTGCCGTGGGTGAGGACACCCATCGCCGCCAGAACGTGGCTCGGCTCGAGGGTGCTGGAGGTGCAGGCGGAGCCGCTCGCGACCGCGAGACCGGCGCGGTCGAACGCCCCGACGACAGCCTCGCCGTCGACGTAGAGGCTCGAGAAGGTCACGACGTGCGGGAGCCGGTCGTGCGGGTCGCCGACGACCTCGGTGTCCGGGACGAGTGCAGCGGCGGCGCGGATGTCGTCGACGAGGGCTCGGCACGTGCGGGCGTCGTCGGGGCGCGTGGCCGCGGCCTGCTGCCACGCCTCCGCGGCCGCCAGGGCCAGGGGCACCCAGGGTGGGACGTCGGTGCGACCGTGCTCCACGTCGGCGCGCGCGTCCGCCCAGTGCCAGCGCACCCCTTCGCGAACGACGAGGACCCCGAGCGGTGGCCCGCCCCAGGACCGGGCGTCGCCGACGAGGACGTCCCAGTCGGCCGGCACGTCGTCGCGGCCGAGGGAGGCCGTCGCGTCCACCACCAGCGGCACGCCCTGCGAACGGGCCATCTCGTGGGCCTGCGCGAGGGGCTGACGGGTGCCGACCTCGCCGTTGGCGCTCTGCAGGGCAGCGACGACCGTGCCGGGAACGGACAGGGCCGCGCCCCAGGCGTCGAGGTCGACGCGACCGGTGGGGTCGACCGGCACCTCGGTCAGCAGGGCGATGTCGCCGGACGCGGCCGCTCGCGCGCGCCCCGGCACCAGGACCGCGGAGTGCTCCACCGCTGAGGCCACGGTGCGCGCCCCCCGGCGGCGGGCGGCATACGTGATCCCGTCGACGGCCCTGGCCCGCGCC